>SVCV01000007.1 GCA_015058185.1 Clostridiales bacterium
ACATTTGTTCTTTCTGAAAATATCCTACCAGAACACTTGTTCTTTGTCAATAGAAAAATGAACATTTGTTCTTTTTATATATAAAAAAACAGTTGCTGTCTGCATTTCGAGACAACAACTGTTTGAGGCTCCCCTGCACTCCCCTGCTCTACAGCAGGTTCTGTTCTTTCAGTCTTTGGAGAGCCTTGATCACGCCGAACTTGGAGTGTTCGTAAGTCAGGCCGCCCTGGAAGTAAACGGCATAGGGTTCTCTGATAGGAGCGTCTGCACTCAGTTCAATGGAGGATCCCTGGACGAATGCACCTGCAGCCATGATAACAGGATCTTCGTAGCCGGGCATATCCCAGGGTTCGGGAGATACGTAAGATTCTACAGGAGCAGCCGCCTGGATGCCCTGGCAGAAAGCGATGACCCGTTCGGGAGAACCCAGCTTGATGGCCTGGATGATGTCACTGCGGTTATCTTCGGGCTTGGGACAGATTTCAAAGCCCAGGTTTTCGAAGACCTTGGCACAGAGGATAGCACCCTTAACTGCACCATTTACGACCTTGGGAGCCAGGAACAGGCCCTGGAACATGGTCCGGGTCTGGCCGAACATCAGTCCGCATTCGCCGCCGATGCCGGGGGAAGTCATTCGGTAAGAAACCTTTTCGATCAGATCTGCACGGCCTGCAATGTAGCCGCCGCTTACGGCAATACCGCCGCCGGGATTCTTGATCAGAGAGCCTGCACAAATGTCAGCACCGATAGCGGTGGGTTCGTACATATCCAGGAATTCGCCGTAGCAGTTGTCTACCATGCAGACAACGTGAGGATGGCGGCTCTTTACGAATTCTGCCCATTCCTTGATCTCCGCAACGGTGATAGCTCTTCTCCAGCCGTAGCCGGTAGCTCTCTGGAGAGAAACCATCTTGGTCTTGTCGGTGATGGCCTTGTCCAAAGCCTCTAAATCGATGGTACCATCGGGCTTCAGTTCCACCTGCTTATAGATGATGCCGAACTCCTTCAGAGAGCCTTTTCCTTCGCCTCTGAGGCCGATCACATCCTCCAGGGTGTCATAAGGCTTGCCGGTACAGTAGATCAGTTCATCGCCGGGGCGCAGAACGCCGGCCAAAGTCAAGGTCAGTGCATGGGTCCCATTTACGATAATGGGACGGCAAAGGGCTGCTTCTGTACCGAAAATCGTGGCATAAACCTTTTCCAAAGCTTCCCGGCCGGGATCGTCATAGCCGTAACCGGTGTTCCAGCCGAAGTGCATATCGGCGATCCGGTGCTGCTGGAAAGCATCCAGCACCTTGTACTGGTTATATGCCATGATGTCATCCAGCTCTGCGAAACGGCCGCTGACTTCTTCTTCCGCTTTATCGATTTGTTCCAGGACCCAGGGATCTATTCCAAAGCTTTTGATCAAATACTCGTTTGTCTTTACACTCATTTTGTTTGCATTCCTTTCTTTATATAGACCGGAAAACCGGCTATTCATCAAATTCATCTTCCCATTCGAAACTCTTGATCAGATCCCGCTTTACGTTCATTTTGTGGGCTGCATAGAGCTGCGTAGTGGTTACATTTTCATGGTCTAAAAGCGCCTGTACATCGTAGATGGAATTGCCCCGACCGATCAGGGATGTGGCTGCGGTGGCCCGTAACTTATGAGGGCTGTAGCCGCCGGAACGGGAGGTTTCCAAGGCGATGGCCGTATATTTCTTGACCAGTTCCCGGATCTGGCGTTCCGTCATTCGTTTTCCCTGAAGGGATAAGAACAAGGCATCTTTATGTTCCGGTTCCAGCCGGTCCTCAGAGGCTCGCTCTAAACTCAGATAAGCATCCAGCGCCTTTTCCACGGATTTGTTCAAAGGCATCATGGATTCCTTTCCGCGCTTTCGGTAGATCTTGAATTCTCCCCGGCTGAAATTAAAGGAAGAGATATTCAGCTGCTGAAGCTCGGAAAGACGCAGCCCGTAGGTTAAGAACAGGATCAGAATGGCCTTGTCCCGGTGCTTTGTTTTCTCCCAGAACGTTCGTTCTTTTGGGGTGAGATGATCCCCGGTGGAGACGGCATCCAGCATTTTCATGACCTCATCATCCTGCAGCGCCTTGATCTCCCGTTCGCCGGGCTTGGGCACTTTGATGGGATGGAAGCTGTCCGTAATGTTCTTATGGATCTTTTCTTCCCGGTACAAGTACTTAAAAAGCACCGAAATCGAGGATTTTTTCCGGGAAAGGGATCGTTTATCGTTTTCGTAGATATGGATGGTTTTCTCCGTCTCTACCTTATAGCGGCGGCAGTAATCCAGGAACAGGTTCACATCCGAACCCTGGATCTTGTCAAATTCCGCAAGTTTGATATCTTTCGTGGCCTTTGCCTCCGTCAGATCCGTTTCGTTGATCAGATACTGACAGAAAAAGCGAATATCCCGCAGATATGCCAATCGGCTCATGGGCAGAATGCTACCTTTTAAATAGGCGAAAAAGCCGTTCATAAAAGAAGGAAGTTCATCCTGGATCTCGGAACACTTGTCAAAGATCTCATTTTCCTTCATCAAAATATTATCCGGTTTGTCGGTTTTATTGTGGATCCGTACTTCTTTCTGAGTCATGATAATTTCCCCCTCAGATAAGCCGTCAGAGCCTCCAGCGCCGCTTCTCTGGACGGATATTCGGAAATGTTGAACCACTGAATACCGGGATATCTCTTAAACCAGGTGATCTGGCGTTTGGCATACCGGCGGGTGTTCATCCGGATCAATTCCAGGGTTTCCTCCATGTCGTATTCGCCCCGTAAATGGCCGAAAACTTCCTTGTATCCGATGCCTTTCATGGAGATATCATCCTCCGTCAGGCCCATTTCCAAAAGTCCCCTCACCTCTTCGATGAGGCCCATTTCCATAAGCAGCTCCGCTCTTTGGTTGATCCGGTCATAAAGATCCGGCCGGTCTAACGTCAAAGCCGTCAGGATGCATTCGTAGTCGTCGCACAGGACGAAGGAATTGCTGAATTCCGGGATCCGGTCTCCTTCCTCGATGACTTCCAATGCACGAATGACCTTTTTGACATTATTGGGATGGATCCGCTCCGCCGCTTCCGGGTCTTTTTCCGCAAGCATGGCGTGAACATATTCCGGTCCGTGAGTTTCAACGGCCTCTTTCAGCTTGTCCCGAAAATCCGTTTGTGCCGGCGTGGCAGTGAAGTTCATTTCATAGAGAATGGAGTTTACATAAAGTCCCGTTCCGCCGCAGATAATGGGGAGTTTACCCCGATCGAAAATATCGGCGATGGTTTCCTTCGCCATCTTTTGATATTCCGCTACGGACCAGGGTTCCCGGGGATCCAGAAAGTCGATCATGTGATGTTTTGCAGCAGCCTGTTCCTCTTTTGTAGGCTTTGCACTGCCGATATCCATGTATTTATAAAGCTGCATGGAGTCCGCAGACACGATCTCTCCATCAAATTCGTGAGCGAGATGAATGGCTGCAGCGGTTTTTCCCGAAGCCGTAGGACCGGCCAAAACCACCAGCTTTTTCTTGTTTTTCAAGGTATCTATCATCTCTTAAACAGCCTTTCGATGTCGTTTTTGCCCAACCGCAGGAAAATCGGTCTGCCATGAGGGCAAGAGAAAGGATTGTCTGCAGCAGCCAGATCTTTCAGAAGCTGCTTCATTTCCTGAGGATCCAGCTTATCATTGGCTTTTACCGCATCCTTGCAGGCCCGCAGGATGATCTTGTCCATACCTTTTTCATCCTTGAAGAGGCTGGGATCTTCGCAATTATCCAGGAAATCTGCCAGGAACTGATCCGCTTCGCTCAATGTCATGAACAGAGGGATCTCCTTAATGATGTAGATCCGTTCTCCAAAGTTTTCAATGGAAAAGCCCAGATCTCTCAGCGCAGGAACCCATTCTTCCACCAGGCTTTCCGCCCTGGGCGTTACTTCCTTCAGCAAAGGTGTCAAAAGCAGCTGGAAATCCTTATCCTTAGCTTTTGCAATGGAAAGCAGCCGCTCATAGAAGATCCGTTCGTGAGCAGCATGCTGATCGATCAGGTAGAAATGATCCTGATCCACCGCGGTGATATAGGTTGCGAAAATGGAACCGGTGATCTGCAGATCTTCGATGGCAAAAGGCCTGTTTTTCGCCTTTTCCGCTTGGTTTTCTGCCGTTTCGGTCAGTTCCTTAAAGGTGGTCTGATGCTCGGTTACCGTCGGTTTTACGGGCATCTCCGGGGTCTTTGCAGCAACGGGTGCCACAGGTTCTGCGGGCTTCGGCTGAATTTCAGGCGCCCTGGGGATCGAAGGTACTACAGGAACAGCAGGCTTGACCGGTTCCGGTTTATAGGGTTCCTTTTCTTCTTTCAACAATAAATTATTATTGTTAACCATATTGTTGGGAATGGATTTTACAGGCTGTACAGGTGCCGCCGGAACAGGTTCTTTCCTCACGATAGGTTCTGCGGCAAAGGGAGGTTCAACCTCAATTTTCTTCGGTTCTCTCTTACCCGGGAACAGAGGTGCCAGAGCACTCTCCCCTCTTAAGGCCTCGCGAAGAGCCAGGGTAATGAAAGTGCCGACTTCCCTTTCGTCGTGGAACCGGACTTCTCTCTTATTGGGATGGATATTGACATCCATGAACTCAGGAGGAACCTGCAGGAACAGGAACACAACAGGATAGCGGCCCTCAGCCAGTCTCTGATCGTAGGCATCCGAAACACCTCTTTCCAGAACTCTGCTGACGATATGTCGGCCATTTACAAAGAAAATCTGATGTTTCCGGCTGCTGCGGCTCTTATCCGGAGGCGAAATATAAGCTTCTACGGAGAAGTCTCCTTCTTTTGCCCGAACCGGGATCAGGCCTTCTCCGGTCTCCTTGCTGAAAATGGTCAGGATATTGGAGTAAATATCGCCCTTGCCCTGGGTGGAGAACAGGATGCTGCCGTTGTTGATGCAGCGGATCCGAATATCCGGATAGGCCAAGGCCATTTTGGATACAAAATCGATGATCAGGGCACTTTCTGTGGTGTCCCGGCGCATGAATTTCAATCGTGCAGGAGTATTATAGAACAGATCCCGAACGATAATGGTAGTACCTGCGGGACAGCCGGTCTCTTCCTTTAAGCTGACCTTTCCGCCCTCGATCACAAGACGGGTACCGGTCCTTGCTTCCTCCGGACGGGTGATGATCTCTACCCGGGAAACTGCCGCAATACTGGCCAAAGCTTCGCCCCGGAAGCCTAAGGTTTCAATGTGTTCCAGATCTTCCGCTTCCCGGATCTTGCTGGTGGCATGACGCAGAAATGCGGTCTCTACATCTTCCGGATCGATGCCGCAGCCATTGTCCGAGACCCGGATATAGGATTTTCCTCCGGCCTGGATCTCCACAGCAATATTGGTGGCGCCGGCGTCCACTGCATTTTCCAGCAGTTCCTTCACAACGGAAAGGGGCCGATCCACCACTTCACCTGCAGCGATCTTGTCCGCTACAGAGGAGGCAAGCTGATAAATTCTTTTTACCATATTCGACATAGCTGTGCTCCTTTTTGATTACTTTGCAGCTTCCTTTAACTCTTCCAGAATGGCGAAAGCCTGAGACGGTGTGATCTCCATCAGGTTTAAGGCCCGCAGCCGGTCCACTACCGGATTTGGGGCAAAATCGAAGAAGGACAATTGTTCCGATTCGGGTTTTGCGGTTTCAGTCGTTTCCCGGATCATGGAAGCTTCCGCGGCAGGCTGTCCGGCTTCCAGTTCCGCCAGCTTGTCTGAGGCCATATCCAAAACGGCTTTGGGAACACCTGCCAGGTTTGCAACGTGGATCCCGTAGCTTCGGCTGGCACTGCCTTCTACGATCTTGTGCAGGAATACGATATTGCCCTGCTGTTCTTTTACATCTACATTCAGGTTCTTTAAGCCCGGTACGGAACCCTCAAGAACCGTTAATTCGTGATAATGGGTGGCAAATAAAGTGCGGATCCGATCCTTGCTTCTGCAAAGATATTCTACAGCAGCCCATGCGATGGAAAGGCCGTCGTAGGTACTGGTTCCCCGGCCGATCTCGTCCAGGATCACCAAACTCTTTTCCGTAGCCGTATTGAGAATATAAGCCAGTTCGCTCATTTCCACAAAGAAAGTACTTTGGCCCTGAGACAGATTGTCAGAAGCGCCGATACGGGTGTAGATCCGGTCCACAACGCCGATCTCAGCCCGGTCTGCGGGAACAAAACAGCCCACCTGTGCCATGAGCACAATAAGAGCGGTTTGGCGCATGTAGGTGGATTTACCGGCCATATTGGGACCGGTGATGAGGAGAAGACTGCTGTCTTTCCGGTCTAAATAAACATCATTGGGAACAAAGGCTCCGTCCTTGATATTGCATTCGATAACAGGATGACGGCCCTTTTCAATGACCAAAACATCGCCTTCCGTAACCTCCGGCTTCACATAGCCCAGCTTGCTTCCGGTTTCGGCAAAGGAAACCAAAACGTCCAAAGCAGCAATAGCGGAAGAGGTTTGCTGAATCTCCGGGATCCGATCCTGAATGGTCTTTCGGATGTCCTGGAACAGTTCGTATTCCAGCTGATTGATCTTGGTCTCTGCATTAAGGACCAAAGATTCCACTTCCTTCAGTTCCGGCGTAATGAACCGTTCGCAGTTGACCAAAGTCTGCTTTCGGATATAGTTTTCGGGAACCAGGTGGAAGTTGGATTTGGTGACTTCGATGTAATAACCGAAGACTTTGTTGAACCCGACTTTCAGATTTTTAATGCCGGTCCGTTCTTTTTCCTTGCCTTCCAGGCTGGCGATCCAAACCTGACCATCCTTAATGGAGTTCTTGATATCGTCCAGTTCCTGGGAGTATCCGGCCCGGATCAGTCCGCCTTCCCGAATGGTGAAAGGAGGCTCATCAGCAATGGCCCGGCGGATCAGATCGAAAATGTCCTGAAGGTCATGGATCTTTTCGTCCAGTTCTTCTAAAAGAGCACTTCCGCAGCCCTGCAATTCGGCCTTAATATCGGGCAGGACCTCGATGGAAGTCGCCAGGGCGATCAGATCCCTGCCGTTGGCATTTCCGCAGGCGATACGGCCTGCCAGGCGCTCAAAATCGTAAATCTTTTTCAGTCCCTCCCGAAGGTGGTTCCGCATAAAGATATCATCGGTCAAAACTTCTACAGCATCCAGCCGTCCCCGGATCTCCGCCAACCGATTCAGGGGCTCTCTGAGCCACTGTTTCAGCTTTCTGGCACCCATAGCCGTCTGGGTTCGATCCAAAACTTCCAGAAGCGTTCCCTTGTTTCGGGTATCGTACAGGGATTCTGTCAGTTCCAGATTGCGGATGGTAGCCTTATCCAAAGCCATATGACTTTGGGTTCCGTAAACCTGCAAAGAAGTCAGGTGAGACAGGTCCTGTTTTTGGGTTTCGAAGAGATAGGAAAGCAAAGCGCCAAGGGCCTGAACGCTTTTGGGCATTTCCGAAAGGCCCAGACCGGTGAGAGCACCCACCTTAAACTGGGTGAGGATCCGCTTCTCCCCTCTTTCGTACTGGAATTCATCGTCTTTCAGTTTGCTGATGCAGACATCTTCCGAAGCCAGGGCTTTTTCAATGTCTTCCTGACTTGCGTATTCATTTAAAAGAAGTTCCTTGGCCCGAAGCTTTGCCACCTGATTCTTCAGCTGTTCAAAACTTCCTTCGCCGGCAAATTCCGCAGCAGCCACTTCCCCGGTGGAAAGGTCGCACCAGGCCAGTCCGGAGCCTTCCTCGTCCAGCCAAACAGAAGCCAGATAGTTGTTTTCCCCTTCCCGAAGGATGGTTTGGCTCAGAGCCGTACCGGGAGTAACGATCCGGATGATCTCCCGCTTTACAAGACCCTTGGCAAGAGCAGGATCTTCCACCTGTTCGCAGATGGCCACTTTAAATCCTTTGTCCAAAAGCCGGGCAAGATAGGTATCCACGGCATGATAAGGAACCCCGCACATGGGAGCCCTTTCTTCCAAACCGCAGTTCCGTCCTGTCAGGGTAACTTCCATTGCCTTGGAAGCCACGATGGCGTCCTCAAAGAACATTTCGTAGAAGTCCCCTAACCGGAAGAAAAGAATGCAATCCGGGTTCTGAGCCTTAATATCCAAATATTGCTGCATCATGGGCGTTAAAGCCATAGTTGTTCTCGCTTTCTATAATAAAAACTATTAAAATATTGTACCATTTTTTAGGAAGAGTTGCAAAGGATATTTCCCCGAAAATACAAAGAACTGCTCACCTGAAAAAGCAAGCAGTTTCAATGGGTTTCGCGTTTTTTCACTTTTGCGTTATAGAAGCCGAAAGCGAAACCTTTCAGCAGCCGTTTATATTCCTCCAAATCGCAGGGTTCCCGGTCGGTCATGATGTAGTAATCGTGCCCCATATGGTTGAGATCATACCCGGTATCCAGGAATCCGTTTCGCAGATAAAAAGCTTTCCGGCGGACTCTCTGTTCGTAATTATCTGCGGAAGGATCCAGAGGCTCGATGTTAAAGGTCATGGGCATTCCTCCGGCCAGCTTCCGAAGTTCGGAAAGGATCTGACCGCCGTAGCCCTTGGATCGCAAAGTTTCCTCAACGGCTAAATACCGAAAGTAAAACATTCCCTTGCTGCGGATCACATAGGCGAAACCGCAGAAGAGTTCCCCGTCATAGAAAGCATAGAAATCAACGGTTTTCCGCTTTGCCAAAAGTACGATCAGCCACATGGGGAACTGATCCTGAGGCGGAAAATTCCGGTCTTTCAGAGCTTTGATCTGGTTATATTCTTTTGTTCTGCGGGTAATTTTTTCAACTCTCATAGTTTTATTATAAATCCCTTGTCAACCCCTCTCTTCTCCGAGGCTCGCAAGCGAGGGAGGTTATATAAATTGTGGAGGGGTTGAAGACGGAATGAATTTATGGTAAACTATTCCGCAGTAAAACAGAAAGGAAGTCCCCAAATGGAATTCAGATTTGAAACCACTTATGATAAAAGAGCACTCACCGCTATGGCCAAAGCCGCAAGAAAGACTTTGGGCAATACCCGGAGAAAGGTCAGCCAGGTCCTCAGCTGGATCATCGTAGTTGTAGCCCTGGTACTTGCGTTCCTTCCCCTCTTTTACGGCGCCCCCTTCAGCATGGTCACGGTAGTTACCCTTGCAGTAGCTGTTATTTTAGCTGTCATGCAGCTGAGTGTAGACGCACTGAACGGTGCGGTTGCAAAGAATAAACTTCCCAAGGGTTCGGAAGAAACCTCTGCGGTATTCAATGAACTGAAGATCCTGTCCAAAACGGAGCTGGGCGTCAGCAAGTTCGAATACGAAAACATCATGCTTATGGTGGAAACCAAGGGGTATTTCATCCTCATTCTCAGTGAAACCCATGCGGAGATCTATGACAAGAGAACTCTTACCGGCGGCACCGTAGACGAATTCCGCACTTTCGTGGAAGCCAAAGCCAACCAGAAATTCAAGAAAGCATAAACCTGAAGAAACACAGATCCCGGAGCGAAAACTCCGGGATTTTTTATGTCTATGCATTCTTTTCGTTCAAAGATTCATGGGCCTGATCCACAATGCTTAAAACCAGCGCGGGATCCAGGAACGGTACAGGCTCTTCGCCTTCGGTAAGTTCAGCCAGTTCTTCCGGTGCGGCAGGAACCAAATGCATCAGGTATTCAATATTGCCCTTGGCTCCGGTAACGGGAGACCAGGAAAGGCCCGCAGGCTTAAAACCGGCTTTTACACCGTAAGCAGCAACCTTTTGGATCACCTCAATGTGAACTTCCTTCTTTTTGACGATGCCGCCCTTCCCGATCTGTTCTCTTCCGGCTTCAAACTGCGGCTTTACAAGACAGACCATATTGCCGTCATCCTTGATGACCGCCCTTGCAACAGGGAAGATCAGGTTTACGGAAATAAAGGATACATCGATGCTGATGATATCCGCCTTTTCTTCAATGACCGCCGGATCCATGTAGCGGATATTGGTCTTTTCCATGTTCACGACTCGGGGATCCTGACGAAGCTTCCAGTCCAGCTGGCCGTAGCCCACGTCGATGGAATAAACCTTGACGGCTCCGTTCTGCAGCATGCAGTCGGTAAATCCGCCCGTAGAAGCCCCCATATCGACTCCTACAGCGTCTTTTACGCTTAAGCCGAACTCTTCCAGGGCCTTTTTCAGCTTCAGGCCTCCGCGGCTGACAAAGGGACAGAGAACTTCCTTAATGGCAATGACCGCCTCCGTATCTACTTGCATACCGGGCTTGTCTGCCAGCCTTCCGTCAACGGTGACCAGACCTGCCATCAGCGATGCTTTTGCCTGTTCCCGGGAAGGGAAAAATCCTTTTTCAACTAAAAGTACATCAAGCCGTTCCTTCAAGGAATTTCTTCACCCTTTCTTTAATGCCTTCCCCGTCCAATCCGTGGAGCGCAAAGAGCTGTTCTCTGCCGCCCTGTTCCAGGAACTGGCCGTCCCAGCCCAGGCGCAGGATCCGGGCTTCCGGCAGATGGTCGGTCAAAACCGCCGTTACTGCCATTCCAAACCCTCCGGGAATTACATTATCTTCTATCGTTACTACCTTTCCGGTCTTCTTTGCGGAATCCAGAATGGCTTCCTTATCAATGGGAGCTGCGAATCTGGCATCGAAGAGATCCACGGTGATCCCCTCTTTTTCCAGTTCCGTGCAGGCTTCCTTTGCATATTCCAGCATAGGACCTGCTGCGAAAATGGTCACATCTTTACCGTCTGCGACCTTACGGGCCTTGCCTAACTGAAGAGGATCCCGAATTTCCTTTGTCATGGGCGGAACCTTGCCCTTGGGATAGCGAATGGCGGAAGGTCCATCCAAGGTTATGGAGAAATCCAGCATGGCCTGGAGTTCCGTTCCGTCGGAAGGAACCATGACCGTCATATTGGGCATGTGGCTCAGGTAAGACAGGTCAAAGAGCCCATGGTGGGTAGGTCCGTCATTTCCTACGTTTCCGGCCCGGTCGATGGCAAATACCACCGGCAGATTCTGAAGGCATACATCCATCAGGATCTGATCATAAGCCCGCTGCAGGAAGGTAGAATAAATGGCTACTACAGGCCGCTGACCGCCTAAGGCCAAGCCGGCTGCCAAATCTACAGCATGCTGTTCGGCGATCCCGGCATCGTAAACCCGTTCCGGGAAATGGTTTTCAAAAATATCCAGTCCGGTCCCACTGATCATGGCTGCGCTTACCGCAATGACCCGGGGATCCCGTTCCGCCATCTCCGTAAGCTTTTCTCCGAAAATGCCGGAATAGGTCATGGACTTTACAGGAGCCAAAGGCTTGCCGGTAGTCGGTTCAAAAGGTGCGATGCTGTGGAATTTATCCGGATTCTTCTCCGCATTCACATAGCCCTTCCCCTTTTTCGTGACCACATGAATGACCACGGGAGAATCAAAGAGTTGGGATACCCGAAGCACATCAATGAGATCTTCGATATTGTGACCGTCAACAGGGCCGAAATACTTGAATCCCA
The DNA here is from genome assembly GCA_015058185.1 of Clostridiales bacterium. Taxonomy (GTDB): domain Bacteria; phylum Bacillota; class Clostridia; order Peptostreptococcales; family Anaerovoracaceae; genus SIG263. Next base: position 11,494 of record SVCV01000007.1, read on the forward strand.
GCTGTTCGAAAATGCCGCCGGGAACTACGATATTACGCAGGTTGTCCTTGAGGGATTCAATACCGGAGTATACGCGGGGAGCCGTTCCCCGGAAGGTTTTCTTAAAAGCCTTTTTCAGCTCCAGATATTCTTTTCTGGTCCGCATCTTGGTCAGGTGACGAGCCAGCCCCCCTTCGCTTCGGGAGATGGACATTTCATTATCATTTACGATGATGATCATCTTGGAGGGCCTTGCGGCTCCGGCGCTGTTTAAAGCTTCATAAGCCTGTCCGCCGGTCAGAGATCCGTCACCGATGACAGCGATCACATTATAATCCTCTCCATTCATATCTCTGGCTGCGGCCAAACCCATTGCCAGGGAAATGGAGTTGCTGCTGTGTCCCGTATCGCAGGTATCATGGGGACTTTCTTCCCGCTTGGGGAAACCGCTGAGACCGCCCAGTTTGCGAAGTTCCGTAAAGCCCTCTGCCCGACCGGTGAGGATCTTATGGACATAGCTTTGGTGTCCCACGTCCCAAATGATTTTATCCTTAGGGCTGTTGAAGACCTTATGTAAGGCAACGGTCAGTTCCACCACGCCCAAATTGGACGCAAGATGACCGCCGGTCTCCGAAACATGCCGGATAAGGAAATCCCGGATATCATAAGACAGCAGTCCGAGTTCGTGCTCAGACATCTTCTTCAGATCTTCCGGGAGGTTGTAACTTGTCAGTTTATTCGTCATAAATCCTTGTTTCCTATAAGTTCCGGATAGCCAGATATTCGGCCAGTTCCCGGAAGAATTCACCCTTTTCGCCGTAGGGTTCCATTAAGGCGATGGCTCTTTCAGTGAGCTCTGTCAACCGTGCCATAGAAGCATCCATGCCATGAAGAATGGGATAAGTGGGCTTACCCTGTTCGGCGTCGCTGCCGATGGGCTTACCTAAGAGAGCTTCGTCCCCCATAACATCCAGAATGTCATCCTTGATCTGGAAGGCCAAACCGATGGCTTCCCCATAGCTGGTCAGATCATTGAGCATCTTGGAGTCGGCACCGCCCAGGCATGCACCTGCACGGATCGCGGCCATGATCATGGCTGCGGTCTTATTGATGTGAATGTAGTCCAGCAGTTCCTTGGAACAGGGGCGGTTTTCCACTTCCACGTCAGCTACCTGACCGGCGACCATACCACGGCATCCGGCACCCTTGCTGATCTCGTAAGCGGCTAAAACTCTGGGCTTCAGCTTGCTCAGATCATCCAGATACAGGAGCTTATCCTTATTCATGGCTTCAAAGGCACAGGACAGCAGTCCGTCGCCTGCCAAAATGGCCATATCTTCTCCGAAAACCTTGTGGTTTGTGGGTCTTCCCCGGCGAAGGTCATCGTTATCCAATGCGGGAAGATCGTCGTGGATCAGAGAATACGTATGGATGTATTCCATGGCGCAGGCATAGGGCAATGCAGAGATCACATCTCCGCCGGCAAATCTGCAGGATGCCAGGACCAAAACAGAACGAAGCATTTTTCCTCCGGCCTGGAGGCTGTACTTCATGGCTTCGTATAAAGTGCTGCTTTTGGGATCGATCTCCGGAAGGAAATCCAAGAGATGTTCCTGTGCAAGAGCTTTTAATTCCTGATACTGCGGATTCTTCATAGCTTAAAACCCTCCTGTGACACCTGAGTTCTTATCGTAGATTTCAATTTTTTGTTTGGCGTCCTTGAGGATCTGCTGACAGCGCTCATAATATTTGACGCCATTTTCGAAGTTTTGGATCGCATTTTCCAAAGAAATATCGGATTTTTTTATTTCTTCGGCTGCGGATTCCAGTTTTCCAAGAGCTTCTTCAAAGCTCAGTTCGTTTATTTCAATGGATACTGCGTCTGCTTTTTTAGCCATTTTTCTCCATCCTCACTTCATTTACACTACAAATAACCTTACCATCTTTCAGTACCACCGTCAAGTTTTCACCCGGGGAAAAGGCCCCTGCTGAGGTGGTAGGTTTCTCCCCTTTTGACAGGACCATGGCATAGCCCCGATCCAGTATTTTTCGGGGGTCTGCGGCTTCCACAGCGGCTTTTGCCCGCTCCGTCCGGCCTTCAAATTCCAAGACTTTCCGCTCCAGTTCCAATCGGATCTGATTGCGGAACCGCTCCGCCCTGCTATCCATAACATCCATACGATCCAGCAGAGCTCTTCGAAGAGACGGAAGATCATGAGCTTTTGTCCGAAGTTCCATGTAACGCAGGATCCGGTCAAAGGAGTTCCGAAGATCGCTTCGCACGGCCTGGGTCTGCTGCCAAACCGCAGTCATGTCGAGAACTGCCAGCTGAGCAGCTTCCGTGGGCGTTGCAGCCCTTTTATCCGCTGCGAAATCAGCGATGGTGAAGTCCCGTTCGTGTCCCACCGCGGAAATCACCGGGATCTCCGAAAGGAAAATGCTGCGGGCAACCACTTCTTCGTTAAAAGCCCACAGGTCCTCCATAGAGCCGCCGCCCCGGCCTACGATCATCACATCGGTATCCGGGAACAGACGGTTGACTTCCTGGATGGCCCGGGCAATATCCGGTGCCGCATCCGGTCCCTGTACCAAACAGGGATAGATCAGGACATCCGTCAAAGAGGTTCGTCCTTTGATGATCTTTAACATATCCCGCACCGCAGCCCCGGTTTCCGAGGTCACAATGGCCAGTTTTTTCGGGAATTTCGGCAAAGACTTCTTATATTTCGGATCGAACAATCCTTCTTTTTCCAGCTTTTCCCGAAGCTTTTCAAAGGCAATGGCCAGATTTCCCATACCTTCCACTTCGATGCTTCGCACATTCAGAGAATATCGGCCGCCCTTTTCATAAACAGCAATATAGCCATTGATGATGATCTCCATACCTTCCGCGATCTCATAGCGCTGCTGCTCCATTACATCTCTGGGAAGGAAGCAATTCAGGCTGCTGGCCGCATCTTTCAAGGTGAAATATACATGACCGGAACCGTGATAGGTCAAATTGGACACTTCACCGGTGACCGTAACATTCCCTAAAAGAGGATCCGACTGCAGGACTCTTCGGATGTAGCTATTTACTTGTGAAACGGAGATGGGTTTTACCGCCAAAACATTCTTCCTCCCCACAATGCTGCTCCTACGGCATTATCCGCAGACAAGTCCGGTGCGCCAAAGACCGCCCGGATCTGTTTCCCGGGAAATCGTTTTCCCAGGTTTTCCCGAAGATATCTGCTGGCAGATACGCCTCCGGAGAACAATATATTTTTACAGTCAACCAACTCGGCAGCTTTCGAAGAAATGTCAAAAAGACATTCTGCCATACGGAAGAAAAGCAAGCCAGTAAGAGCCTCATCACAGGCCCGAAGGAATTGCGTCTCAAGCCCGGAAAGGTTGAAAAACAGACCATCGCAGGGGATCTTGGACAATCCGGCTTTGCTTTGTACTTCCTGAGAAAGCGCGATTTGATCCAGGTGTTTCCCCGCAGGAAAATCCGCACCCAAAGCTACGCCGGCCCGATCCAACAGCTGCCCGAAGGAAATGTCTTTGCTTCCTCCGATGATCTGGATAGAGTCTTTCGTGACCTTTAAAAGTTCGCAGGTTCCGCCGGAAAGATGCCAGGCCAGGAAGTTCTCCTCCCCTTCCAGCTCCGTCTTGTGCGCTGCTGCGAGAAAGTGCCCCCTTTGATGGGAACAGAAAAAGACGGGAATATCCATGGCTGCTGCCAAACTTCTGGCAAAGCCGGTTCCCGCCCGAAAAACAGGCATGTAGGAGCCTTCCGCGTCTCTGGGAGTTTCGGAGGCACATACCGCCACGATCTTATATTCCTTACACTGAGAAAACAGCTTTTCGCTGAGATCCGGAAGGTTTTTTACATGCTGAAAAAGGGCATCGGATTGGCGCAGGCCTTTCTCACCCTTTTTCACGGTCAGCAGCTGTTCCGCTCTTGCGAGGATATTCCCCTGAGGATCGATCAGGGCCAAAGAGGTGGTGTAATTGCTGGTGTCCACCCCAAGGACAGCTTCCTTGCTTCCCATGGCCTTACTTTTCTCCGGCGATCTTTCCCAGGATCCCATTTACAAAACGGCCGGATTCTTCACCGCCGAAGGTCTTGGCGATCTCAACGGCTTCGTTGATGGAAACCGAATCGGGAACCTTATCGAGATATAAAAGTTCAGCAACGGCCATGCGGATAATGGCTAAATCCACCTTGCCGAAACGGGAGATCTTCCAGTTGTTGCTGGCCTTTTCAATGGCAGCATCGATTTCGGGAAGATGTTCGGATACAGCAGCATACAGTTTTTCAAAATGCTTGGTGTCCGGGTTCTTGTCCTCGACCTCGGTTTCCCCTACACCCTTATACTGGGCCAGGAACAGTTCCTTTCCCTCTGCGCTGAAATCCTGCTGCGTCTCCATTTGGAACAGGAGCTGCATACACTTTTCTCTTGCTTCTCTTCTTGCTTTAAACTGATCTTTCACGATTTTCTCTCCTGTATCATTTTTCCTCAGGGAAATGCACTCCCTGCACATGAATGTTAACGGCTTTGACTTCCAATCCAAGCAAGCCTTCGATCTCGCTCTTTACGTTTTCCTGAATGTCCCAGGCCACTTCCGGGATCTTGGCCCCGTAGTTTACGATCACATGAACATCAACGACCAGCCCGTCATTTTGATTGACCCTGATCCCCCTTGACTGGGCATCTTTGCCAAGGAGGTTGGAGATGCTCATGCCGCCGCTGAAATCATACATTCCGGAAACTCTTTTTGCAGCAGTCCGGACACAGGCAGCGATCACATCGTCAGCAACTTTTACACTGCCGTGCGGATCTCCGGCTTTTCCGGAGCTCTCTTTTTCCGATATTTTCTTTTCGTCAGTTTTATCCATTTTGGGTACCTCCGGGAAGGAGAATTCTCTTCATCAGACAAAGGATCAAAATATCCCTTATAAATTACCCTACAGTATATCAGAATCCCGGCTGTGAAACAAGAAGAAAAGCGAGGGTTTCCTCCTCGCCTTTCGGTTTTCTTTACAGTTCATACAGTTCATTTACCGGCGGCCGGCAGCTGTGATTTTCACAGACGTAGAATGTGGTCCGATCTCCTTTTAAGGGAAAATCTCCCGTAGGCCGTCTGACCTTTACAAGGCTGTCCGTAGTCAGTACAAATGGCAGTTCTTTCAGTTCCTCTCTCTCTTTCATCACCGCAGTTACCACCTTGGGCGGATGCAAGTGCTCCGCCAATACCATGAGAAACATACTGTGGCCTGTGGGATAGTCATTGGATTCGCCCCCGAGGAAGTCCAGCAAAGCGTCCCGAACCCGAACCAATTCCCCATCATCTGTCAGCAAACAAAGCCGGACCAGGTTATAGGCCATCAGGGAATTTCCGCAGGGGATCGCCCCGTCAAAGGTTTCTTTCGGCCGACAGATCAGCGGCTCGCTGTCCTTGCCGCAGAAGTAAAATCCGCCGTTTTCCCAGTCATAAAAATTCCGGATCACCTTGGTGCACAGCTGCCTGGCGTGCTCCAGATAAGCGCTTTCCAATGAGGCATCATACAGGGCCAGCAGCGCAAAAATATAAGATGCATATTCATCTAAAAATCCTTTTTCTCCCCGTTTTTCCTTACGAAAACTGACATAAAGAATGTCCTCTTCCCGTAAAGAAGCTTCAATAAACGCCCTTGCCTTTCTGGCTGCCAGCAAATAATTTTCTTTGCCGCTGGCTCTGTACAAATGGCAAAGGGCAGCGATCATCAGGCTGTTCCAGGAGGTCAGGATCTTATCATCCGTATGCAGTTTGGTTCGGTTCTTTCGATATTCGTAAATTTTCGGCAGATACTGGTCGAAATCTTTACAGGGCTTTGCGGTCCCAAGCAGATTGGGAATGCTCTTTCCTTCGAAATTTCCCTTTTCTGTAATGCCGAAATGCGCATTGAATGCTTTTCCTTCGGATTCGCCCAACAGCTGCAGGATCTCTCTTGGCTGAAAGACATAATATTTCCCTTCTTTTCCGTCACTGTCCGCATCCTGAGCACTGTAAAAACCGCCTTCCGGAGAAGTCATTTCCCGGAAAATATAAGCCGCCGTCTTCTCTGCCACGTCCAGGTATAAATCATTCTTCGTGATCTCATAAGTCTTACAATACGCCAGGATCAGCAGCGCATTATCGTAGAGCATCTTTTCGAAATGAGGCACAAGGAAATAACGATCCGTAGAATACCGGCTGAAACCGCCGCCGATGTGATCAAAGATCCCGCCGAAATACATCTGCATCAAAGTGACTTCCACCATTTTCAAAGCGGCAGGATCCCGATATTTCTCGTAATAGGTCAACAGGAACAGGAGATTGTGCGGAGAGGGAAACTTGGGCGCAGGCCCAAATCCCCCAAACCGGGAATCATAGCTTCGCTGATAAATGGCAAAGGCCCGATGGAGAAGGCCTTCCTCTGCCCTGCCCTCGTTTTTTTCCATTTTGTTCAGAGCTGCGGAAAGGGTCTCTGCAGATTCCAGAAGAGGTCCTCTGTCTGCGATCCACTTGTCGTGTATGGCGGTCAAAACTTCTTTCATGCCGGGCATCCCGTACTGCGCCGTTTTCGGAAAGTAAGTACCAGCGAAAAAAGGTTTCTGATCCGGAGTCATAAAAATGCTGGTAGGCCATCCGCCGCTTCCGGTAAAGGCCTGACAAACCGACATGTAAATACTGTCAATGTCCGGACGTTCCTCCTTGTCCACTTTGATGGACACGAAGTTCCGGTTCAGAAGTTCGGCGATCCGGGGATCTTCAAAGCTTTCATGGGCCATCACATGGCACCAATGACAGGTACTGTAGCCGATGCTGAGAAAAACAGGCTTGTCCTCCGCCTTCGCTTTTTCAAAAGCTTCCGGTCCCCAGGGGTACCAATCCACCGGATTGTATGCATGCTGCAGGAGATAAGGACTGCTTTCCTCAATGAGTCGATTGGGGGTTCTCTTCTTAGAGCTTGCCACAAGCATCATTCCTTTCCTTGAAAATAAGAACTATTCCTTGTTTTCTTTATTATTCCCGGAAATAGAAACTTTATTCAAGGATTTTCCCCGGATCATTATTCTCAAGAGACAATAAAAAAGCCTCCTCGGTCAAGAGGAGGCCCTGCTATCACTTTTTCGTCTGAATGATGATCTGATCTGCGGAACGACCGGTTTCCCGCATAACGATATCGCTGATCTTGGCCGCATCCACCTGAGACAGCTCCTGCTTATTGATCGTAACGTTTACGGAACTGTCAGTCATGATCACAAGAGCCTCAGGATACCCCTTGTTTTCGATCAGGCTCTCCATGGTCTTTTCCTTTTCCATATAATTGATCAGCTTCAGTTTCTGATCCGCAGCATTCTGTTTTTCACTGTCCGTAGGAGCCTCTTCGATAACCTGGGAGAGCATATCCAAAACCTTGTTCCGGTCCATGTTCATGGTGGCTCTTACTTCCTCAAAATAGGTTTCCGGGTCCTCCAGGCCTTCCAGTTCGTCGGAAGTTACCACGGAGACCAACGGATTCAAAACCTCAGGATCCTCGCTTAAAAGGGAAGATACGGCCTTGTCGCTGCCCTCCGGTACCGCAGGCTCCTGGGGACTCTTTCCCGGAACCCCGGTCAGATTGATACTGTCCACCAAAACCTCACCATCGTGCAGATCCATCTTCTGTTCTTCATACTGGACATAATCCGCATCGGTTTCCAATGCATTCTTTTCGATGGTCTGCTGGCTGAAAATGCCTACCCCCAGACATACGGCCAAAAGACCGGCCAGGACTACAGGCTTCCGCTTATCAAACTTTTTGATCTTCTTCAAAATGATAACCTCCATTCTTATGGTTCCCCGAACAGGACTTTAAAACCCGGTCCGGGACTCCCGCTGAAACACCATGACACTGCTGGTGGGAATATGGAAAACCGATGTAACAGCATCGGTGATCTCCTGTCGAACGACCGGGCTGTCCGCCCCTTCTGCAGCGGCGATAACGCCCCGAACCTGCCTGGTTTCCCCAGTATCTTCTGCGGAAAAAACAGAGCGGGAAGCGTCCGGTTCCATATAGGTGATCATGACATCCACCTCCCCCACTCCCCGAATCAGGGAGAGGATCTGTTCCAGCCGCAGTTCTTCTTCCGTGGACAGGTCTGCGGAACTTTCCATGTACTCTTCGCCGCCGTCCTCATCCACGATCTGCGTTCTGCCATCCCTGTCCTGTCCCAACAGGCTGCAGAACAGGAGGATCATGGATACTGCCACAACAAGGGTAATGAATTTAAAAAGAAGGTCCCTTGCCTTTTTGTCATTTTTGCCGCTGACAGCCTCTTTCAGCTTTTCTTTCATGTATCTTCTCCATTGCTGTGTTCCACCAGAATTTTCTTGTCGGATACCTCCGGAAGAGTCATAAGAAACCTTCGGATCTCCTTCGGGGGAATTTCACTCGCCGTGCAGATATGGATCTCTTCATACCGGGATCCATTTCCACTGTCACTTATATGTATATCGATACGGGAAATCTCTATGCCCGGAAATTCTGTCTCCAGGGATTCTTTTATATAAACCGCCATCCGTTCCTGATACACCTGAAGAACTTGTTTTGTCTGGATCTCACGGATCCGGTCCTCACTGCCATTCTCATCTTTCAGCACGCCTTCGCTCGTATAGGAAGATCCCGTAAAAACGGTCACATCTCCGGAATTTATATGTGTCAGGGGATAAATAAGGACCGCCAACAGGATCAGGGCAAGGATGAATTTCAGATACTTTCCCATATGTCCTGATGGAAGAAGGATCTCTGCAAAGGAAATGGCCGATGTCATCAGGATCAGGTTGCGGACCCAGTCTGTTAAAGCACCCATAAACCCTCCTATGAAATCCCTATGTTGATGATGAGGGCGAAAAAGATGAGGAAAAGGATCCCTGCGGTCACAAGAACCCCAGCCAGGGTAATAATGGTATTTCCCACCTGATTCATAGTGTCGGACACCACCCGGTTTCCCATAGGTTCTGCAAGGATCCCGATGCCTTTGTAAATCAGAGCAATGGCACCTAATTTTATAAGAGGTGCAGCCATAATGCACAAGAGGATCAGGAGGCCGAAAATTCCAATGCCGTTCTTGATCATAGCCGTACAGCTGAGAACCATATCCATGGAGTCCGAGGCGAATCTGCCGGCCACGGGAATAAAGTTGTCTACGGAAAACCGTGCCGTCTTCAGGATCATACTGTCTGCAGAGCGGGTCACCAACCCCTGCAGTGCGGAGATCCCGGAAAACAAGGTGATGCAAAGACCCATGAGAAAGACTGCAAAACTCCGGAGAAAGGACGCCAACCGTTTTACATAATCCCGTTCCGCCAGGCTGTTTCCTAAGAAAATCACAGTAGAAAGGAATAATGCCGGCATGACAAACTTCTGCATCAAGGTAGCAAATAAAGTGATCGCGCCCAGGATCATAGGGCTGAGAACCGTTCCAGCGGTCACCTTCCCCATGGCAAGCAGCAATGGCGTCATGATGGGAAGAAGGATCTGCATGGTGATCGTCATCTGATCCACAGCAGTCCCGCAGATCCGATATACCGAAAGGAAATTGCTTAAAGATAAGGCAATGATGGTACAGCTGCAGGCAAGGACCGCCACCCGGGAGGCTGCGGACTCTTCCAGGTTTGCATGCAGATTCTGAAGCAGGCCGGAAAGAATGCAGACCGCAAGGATCTCCGCACCGAAAACCAGACTTCCCTTGATCTCCTGCAGAAATACGGCTGACAGGCTTTCCATCATGTTTTGCGGATCCAAAAGAAGCTCGCCCTGAAAAAGACTTCGGATCACCTGTACAGGAGAACCTATGGTCAGTCCCAAGGGATTTTCCCGCCCCAAATGAGCCAATTCATCCAAAGCCGACAGATCCATTGCAGCCAGCTGCTGGTTGATCATATTTTCATAGTCCATAGATCACCTCGCTAAGGCAAAAGGTCTGCCACCAGTTCCAGCACGGACATCATAATGGGAACAGCCAAATAGAAAATGATGACTTTCCCGGCCAACTCCACCTTGTTCCCAATGGACCCTTCCCCGGCATCCTTACAAAGCTGGGCAGTAAAATCCGTCACATAAGCAACACCGAGAACTTTCAGGAGGATTGGGAAAAAGGCTTTTCCGTAAGTGATCCGATCGTAGATACTTCCCAGGTAATCGAACACTGCTGTCAGGCGAAGGAGGATCAGACTGAAGAGGAGCAAAACCGTGGCGATCACAATATATAAAGAAATTTCAGGCTTATAGCTTTTTACGGCTGCCGCCAAAGCCAGTCCGCAAAGCGCTATGGCCGCAATACGAAAGATATCACTCATGGCATCACCTACAGCTGAAACATGGTCTTGACCGTAACGAAGAACTCATTGATCATCTGCACGATCAGAAACAGGACCACGATGATCCCTGCAAGGGTAGTCATCATGGCCTGATCCTCCCGACCAGCCCGGATCAGCACCTGGCTCAGTACAGCCACAATGATGCCTACTGCTGCAATTTTAAAGATAATATCGATGTTGATATCCATACCTTTCCCTTCATATCAGCCCAATGACCAGCAATGCCCCCACGGATAATCCAAGAGCTCTGTACATTTTTCCCTTCGTCTGTATGGCCGACTCCGCATCCTGTTCCTGTTTTTCAAGAAGAAACAGCGTCCGCTGAAATATGGTTTCCTGATTTCCAAGGTCCGTCTGTCCCAGTTCTTTTGCAAAATCCTTCAGGATCCGCAGATCCTCCAAAGTTACGGAGGTTCCCTCGTACACTTGATCCGCCTGCTGCTGCCATACGATTTCCAGACTGCACCCGGAGGAAACCTTCATCGTCATTCCGACTCCGTGAAAAAAATCCGCTGCGAGACCATGTCCGAATTCCTTACCGCAAAGCAAGAGTTCCGGCAAAGGATCCTTTCGAAAAGACATTTCGCTCTGAAGGATCTTAAGGCTCATGATCAAATCTCTTACATGATCTCTGCGGTTGTGGAACTCCCGGGATTTCAGCCAGCCGGAGGCTCCGCAGAGCCCTAAAAGAAGAATACAAAGGCAGGATTTCAGCATGGATGGCTCCAAAGGATCTCATTTTTTTCGTTCCGAATGGATCGAACAGTCCCTACCGATGGTTGATTTTCCAGAAAGAGGATCCTTTGAAAAATCCCCTGGCGAACCAGCTCCCCGATCCGGGAACGTAAAAGATCCTCGTAGCGGCTTCCGTGGATCGTGGTAAGCAGGCTGATCCCGGCACACACAGCCGCTTCGATTGCCCGGCAATCTTCCTCGCGGCCGATCTCATCGGTCACAAGAAGATCCGGAGCCATGGACCGGATCAGCATGATCATGCCCTGGGCCTTGGGACAGCCATCCAGCACATCGGTGCGGGGACCCAGATCATAAGACCGTTCCCCCTGATGCATTCCGGCCAGCTCCGACCGCTCATCACACACTCCGACTTTTAAGCCGGCTGTGCTGAAACAACGGATGAAGTCCCGAAGCAAGGTCGTCTTTCCGCACTTCGGAGGAGATAGGATCAGGGTGTTTCGGACAGCCCCCTTGCCCGTCCATAAAAATGGTACATAGGGGTCTGCGATCCCCGGAAGTTCCCGGCTTCGGCGCAGATTCAGGGATGAGATATCCTTTATAGACTTCACTTTCCCATCTTCCATCACCACCCGTCCGCAAATCCCTGCCCTATGTCCGCCTTCTATTGAAATATAGCCGTTTTTCAGCTCTTCCTCATAGGCGTAAACCGAGTAGTTAAGGATTAAATTAAATATCTGATTAAGTATTTTACTTGTTATTTTTTCTTTTCCGACCCGGTACTCTTTTCCGGAAGAAAAAATGGTACAAAACTCTCCGGTCCGAAAGCGGATCTCCTCCAGATTTTCCGTTACAGAAGACGGCAGCCGCTCCAGTTCCCGCAGGATCTCTCCCGGTAATTTTTCAAAAAGCTGTCTGCTTCGGTTCATCCGATCTCCCCCCTTTCTGATCTTGTCCATCTACCAAATCATATGCCGGGGACAAGCCGATATGCACAAAAAAAATGGGCACCTTTCGGTACCCACTTGTAAAAAAAATCGCCGCCCTGAAACGGGTGACGATTTTAAGTCCATATTTACAGTTCTCTTACCCAGCCTTCGGGACCTTCCATGCGGCCCTGCTGAATGCCGGTAATGGCATCATACAGCTTCTGGCTGACTTCGCCGATGCCGCCATCCTGAACCGTGTAATTCTTGCCTCTGCAGTGGATCATACCAACGGGAGAGATTACAGCTGCGGTACCGGAACCCCAAATTTCTTCCAGAGTGCCATTTTCAGCAGCTTCGATCACTTCGTCCAGAGACAGTCTCCGTTCTTCAACGGGCATACCCCAGGAACGGATCAGTTCCAGACAGGACTTCCGGGTGATACCGGGAAGAATGGTTCCGTTCAGTGCGGGAGCAATAATGGTACCATTGATCTTAAAGAAGATATTCATAGAGCCTACTTCTTCGATATACTTCCGTTCCTGACCATCCAGCCAGAGAACCTGAGTAAATCCGGCTTCGTGAGCGATCTTGGTGGCCAAAAGGCTTGCTGCGTAGTTGCCGCCCACCTTGGCTGCACCGGTACCACCGCGAACGGCACGTACATATTCATCTTCTACCCAGATCTTTACGGGGTTCAGACCTTCGGGATAGTAATTGCCTACGGGAGACAGGATGATGATGAAGCTGGCCTTCTTGGGGATCCGGATACCAAGGAAGGAGTCCGTTGCGATCACGAAGGGACGAATGTACAGAGAGGTTCCTTTTTCTTTGGGGATCCAGTCTTCTTCCAGCTTTACCAATGCGGATACGGCTTCCACGAACATGTCTTCGGGAACCTCAGGCAGGCATACCCGTGCACAGGATGCCTTCATTCTTGCAGCGTTCTGGTCGGGACGGAACAGAAGGGTTCTGTTGTCTTCGGACTTATATGCTTTCAGACCTTCGAATACTTCCTGGGCATAATGGAATACCTGAACGGAAGGATCCAGAGTCAGGGGCTGATAAGGAACGATCCGCAGGTCGTGCCAACCCTTGCCTTCTTCATAGTCGGCAATAAACATGTGGTCCGTAAAATAATTACCGAAGCCCAGTTCAATACCGGCTTCGGGCTTCTGCTTAAGAACAGATGCTTTTTCGATTCTGATGTTCATTTCTTGTTACCTCACGATCTCTATCGTTATGAAACCCTATGGGCTTTTTTTCAATAGGTTTATTTTAGTCCTTCTTTCGCAGATGTCAATAGAAAAACTACAGATCTACTTTAAAAGAAACCACCTTACCGATGTAGTCGATTTCATCGGCACTGTCGAAGAAATAGGTATCATAGGCCTTGTTATCCGGCACCAGAATGACCTTTTCCTTTACGAAGAAATACCGCCGCAAAATCGGGGTCTTACGATTATCGGGATAGAATGCCAAAACATCCCGGTCCTTCAAAAGGTCTCTTCTTGTGGGCATGACCCAGGCTACTGCATGAGCGGGAATAAAGGGATGCATAGCATTGTCGCTGACATAGAAGGTAGACAGTTCCCCTTCCGTATCGGCCTTGGTGACCCCGCCGCAGGCTAAAGTAATGTCCTTGATCAGGTCAGAAGCTGCCCGGGAAGAATCTGTGCTTACAAATTTGGAGGACAATTCCATGGCCGCCAGAATATCCATATCCCGCAGGTATTTTTCCGCTTCGGCCCCCATGCCGCCGCCCTGCCCTTTATACAAAGTCTCCAGGAGGACTTTATTCAGGGTGGAAGAAGCCAGCATATATTCTCTCATAAGAGGAGGTGCCTTTTCCAGATAGCCCTGGAATACCAAATAGGCCTGGTTCTTGGCACTGCATACCTTAGCCAAAGTCAAAGAAACCTCATCGGTGGGAGGGGGTAACTTCCCGTTCTTCAATTGAGAAATATAGGACGGGGTAATGTTCAGATTCAGATCCGAGCACCGCTTGGCGATGACCCGCAAAGAAAGTCCGCTTTCTTCGATGATCTGTGTCAGCATTTCTGCATAAGTCATAATAACTCCTTACTGTTGCACTTACAGCGATTTATGAAAAGGGTTCTTGCTATTCATGTTACTTCCGACGCTTTTACGCGCCCAAAACCATATATAGGTATTATATAGGAAGCAAAACCACAATACAAGGGATTTCGGACAAAAGAAAAAGTATTTATTTAACACCCTGTTTACCGTTCCCTTGATTGCAGAATATCCGAATTTCATGTATACTGGTAAATTAAGTAGAAATCAACCAGCGAGGCATTCATGAACGAAAAAATCCAAACCACAGCAACGGAACTGGCCGCGGATATTATGACTCTGGCAAGAGATCAAATGATGGGTTCCCTCAGATATCTGAATCGGGCTTTTTTCCGCATGCCCATGGTTCCTCACGAAGGCGAAGAGATCTTTGCATCCAATGGTCTTCGGGTCTATTACAATGTTCCGAAGCTGCTGCGCAGGGTACAGCTGGAGCCCAATTACTGCAGCCGCGCCCTCCTTCACATGATCCTTCACTGGATCTTCCAGCATCCTTTTAAATACAAGGACATGGAACGGCCCGTTTGGGATTTGGCCGCAGACCTGGCCGTAGAAAAAGCCATTGTGGATCTGAATATCCGGGGTGCATCCCTGGAAGGAGATCCGGAGAGGATCAGCTTCTTCAATTCTTTAAAGGCACGGGTCCCGGTTTTGACCGCCGAACGGATCTATCGATATTTACTGGACAATCCTTCAGAATTCACCCGTTTGGGCGAAAGCGCAAGACTCTTCTTCCGGGATCACCACAACTTCTGGATCCCTGAGGAGGATGCAAAAAAATCCAAAGACGGCAAACCGAACGATCCTATGGCAACCGGATCCCTTGGCTGTGACAATAATGAAGAGGACCAAAAAGGGGACGATTTGGAAGGCCACGAAAGTATGGCGGGACAAGCCCAGAATCAGTGGGAAGAGATCGGACGCCAAACGGAGACCAATCTGGAAACCTTCTATGCGGACGAAGGCATGGGCTCAGGCACCATTCTCATGAACCTGAAGGGTGCTTTCCGAAAACGCCAGGATTACGGAGAATTTCTCAAAAAGTTCATGGTTATCGGCGAAGAGATCCAAATCAACCAGGACGAATTTGACTATCTCTATTACATGTACGGACTGGATCTTTACGGAGATATGCCCCTCATCGAGCCTTTGGAATACCGGGAAAGCAACCGGGTCAAGGAATTCGTCATCGCCATCGACACCTCCGGCTCCTGTAAAGGCCGCACGGTGGAACAATTCCTTCACAAGACCTATGCGATCCTGAAAAGCAGCGAGACTTTCTTCGAGAAGGTAAATGTACACATTATCCAATGCGACGCTGCGATCCAAAAAGATGTGAAGATCACAACACAGGATGAATTTGACCGCTATATGGAAGACATGGAGCTGGCCGGTTTCGGCGGCACAGACTTCCGACCGGTTTTCGAATATGTGGATAAACTTATTGCCTTGGGTGAGTTCCAGAACTTAAGAGGCCTGATCTACTTTACAGACGGCCGGGGAACTTTCCCGGAAAAGATGCCCGAATACAAAACCGCTTTTGTGTACATGGATAACGCATTCTCCGTTTCCGCAGCACCGGCCTGGGCCATTCAGTTAGTCTTACAAGAGGAGGAATTAGAGTGAATATAAGAGAAGCAAAAGACCAAATTAAAAAAACTGTGGCAGTTTACCTGTCCAAAGACCAGTACGGCGACTATAAAGTTCCCCTCGTGCATCAGCGACCGGTTTTCCTTTTAGGTGCCCCCGGTATCGGTAAAACCGCTATCATGGAACAGATCGCCAAGGAACTGAATATCGGCTTGGTATCCTACTCCATGACCCACCACACCCGTCAGAGTGCGCTGGGTCTGCCCTTGATCCGGAAAAAGGAATACCAGGGCAAGGAATACGACATCACCGAATACACCATGAGCGAGATCATCGCCTCTATTTACGAATACATGGAAGAAACCGGGAAGAAGGAAGGTATCCTGTTCCTGGATGAGATCAACTGCGTGTCCGAAACCCTGACCCCCTCCATGCTGCAGTTCCTTCAGTATAAGACCTTCGGCAAACATCAGGTTCCCAAGGGGTGGATCGTGGTCACCGCCGGCAATCCCCCGGAATTCAACCGCTCCGTTCGGGAGTTCGACATCGTTACCATGGACCGAATGAAGATTTTGGAGATCAAACCCAATTACAGTGCATGGAGAGATTACGGCGTCAACAAGGGACTTCACAGAACCGTCCTCACCTATTTAGACATCAAGAAGGATGACTTCTACCTGGTGGAAAGCACCGTGGACGGAAAGGCCTATGTAACAGCCCGTGGCTGGGAAGATTTATCGGAAATGATCAACCTCTACGAGGAACAGGATTACGAAGTGGATGAGATCCTGGTTGGTCAATACATCCGGAACAAACGGATCGCCAGAGATTTCGCCACCTACTACGAACTTTACAAGAAATACAGAAGGGACTATCAGGTCTTTGAGATCCTGAAAGGCAACTGGGATAAGGATACCCGTACCCGTGCCGCCGAGGCGCCTTTCGATGAAAGGGTTTCCCTCATGGGCCTGCTTCTGAATGCGCTCCAGTCTCAGGTGCGGGAAAACATTGAACAGGAACAGTTCCTGCAGAGTTTATTAGAGATCCTGAAGGACATCAAAACACAGCTGCTGGATCCTGCCTTCGATCTGGAACCGGAAAAACTGCTTCGCAAACATATGGACCGGGTCACCAGAGACATCAGCCGCTGGGAAATGGCCGGCGGACAAACTCCCGAAGAACGGAAAAAGATGCAGTATGTACTGCACACCCTCAATGACTACATCACGGCGATGCAGATGGAAAAGCCCGCAGACGGCAAAGCTGCCTTCGCTTTGATCAAAGCCCATTATGACAAGTTGGTAGCCGATCTGAGAGCCCAGGCCAAGGATATTTCCGAACAGATGGACAATCTGTTCGCCTTTGTCGAAACCGTTTTCGGCGCAGGAAACGAAATGCTGATCCTGGTCACAGAACTGACCGTAAACTACAGCTGTGCCCGGTTTATCAGCCACTACGGCTGCGACGCCTATCACAAATACAATAAGAAATTCCAGATCCATGAACGCCAGAAAGAACTGCTGGCAAAGCTGCAGGATCTGAACCTGGAAGAATTGAATTGATCCCCTCCGTCACCTGCGGTGACACCTCCCCTTATGAATAAGAGGAGGTTGTACTAAGGACTACATATGCGACAAGGAAAGAATCATCAGTATGAATATGTGATCGAGGACGGGAAAGCAACCATTGTCAAGTACACCGGAAGCGAAAACCATGTCCGGATCCCGGAAAGCCTGGAAAGCTGTCCGGTGGAAACCATCGGTGCCCGGGCCTTTGCCGACAACCTTGCGGAGATCCAAACGGTGACCGTCCCTTCCTGCGTCAGGACCATCGGGGAAGAAGCCTTTGCCAACTGCTTCTTTTTGGAGAAGCTGAACCTGGAAGCCGGCATTGAGATCCTTGAAAAAGGCTGTCTTCGCCTCACAGCCATCCAGGAACTGTACTTCCCCCCTACCCTGCAAAAGCTGGAGGGGCCGGAAGAAATGGACAGCATGGCCTGGAATGTGGACCCGGAAAATCCATGGTATCTGACCGATGGTTACGGACTGTATTACCGGGAAGCGGATGGTACCGTTCTTCTTACGATCCAACTGGGAGATGAGCGGCCGGAATACGAGATACTGCCAGGAACCGCTGTGATCGCCCACAGAGCCTTTTGCCACCAGGAATACGTCCGGAAGGTCACCTGTCCCCAAAGCCTGCGGGAAATCGGAGAAGAAGCCTTCCTGCATTGCTCCGAACTTAGAGAAGTATCTTTGAATGAAGGGTTGATCGCTCTTCGCGAGGGCGTCTTTAAAACCTGCTCCAAGCTGACGGCCATTGCCCTTCCCTCTACTCTGTCCGAGCTTGGAAAGGGTTCCCTGGACACTTTCCGCTGGGATGGGGAAGCCCAAAACCTTCGGAAAGTGGATGTGCATCCGGACAATCCTTATTTTTATACGGATGGAAAAGCCCTGTTCCGCAAAGGCGATGATCGGAAAAAAGAAATCATAAAATACTACTGCAACGAGATCCGATATCAGGTTCCCGAAGGGACCCAGGTCATTGGACCGGAAGCATTTTCCCGTTCCCTGCTGCGGACCCTGATCCTTCCCAACACATTAAAAGAAATCAAAAAAGGCGGACTGGACAACTGCAAAGATCTTCTGCAATTGGTGATCCGCCCGGACAAAGGTGAGATCTATCTTCCGCCCATTGCCTTCCGCAAGAAAGAGATCCTGGACCTTGCTGAAGGAACCGGCCCCCTGTTTCACTACGAAGCTTACGATGATCTTTTTGAGACCTTCCCCTACGCGGAATACCGGATGAAAATGGCATTCTGCCGCTTGAACCATCCTGCAGGACTGACAGAAAAGAACCACGACAAGTACATGGACTTCCTGCGAAAGAACCTGAAGCTGCTTTTGGAAGACATTGGACAGCGAAACGATATGGAAAGTTTGGAGAATCTGGGCGAACTGGGGATCCTGACAAAGGAGAACCTGGATGAGACACTGGATCTCCTCAGTGAAAGCAATCAACCGGATCTCATGGGTCTGCTTTTGGATTTCCGGCACCGGAAGTTCGGCGTCATGAGTCTGGATTTGGATCTATAGGAGAAAAAACATGAAAAAAATATTAATTCTTGCTCTGTGCATCTGCCTGGGACTTACTTTTGGAGCCTGCGGCAAAGAAGATCCGGCTCCTGCACCCGCACCGGAACCGGTCACCTTTGATGAAGCTGCGCTGACGGAAAATGCAAAAGCCATGGCCGATGCCATGCTGCAGGGCGACTTCGATACCCCTGCGAAAAACTTCGATGAGGCAGTTGCGAAACAGCTTACCCCGGAAGCTCTGAAAGAGGCCTTTGAAGGCACGGTAAAAGATTTGGGAGCCCATGTCGACCGTGTTTCTGCGGAAGGCACGATCCTGGATGACCACTACGTAGTCGCCGTCGTTGAACAGTATGAAAAAACCGGACTTCTGATCCAGCTCACCTACAATACCGAAGGAAAAATCGCAGGACTTTGGCTCAATTATGCAGAGATCGACCAGCTTGTCCCGGAAACCGGTGAAGGATATGTCAGCGAAGAGATCACCATTGCCGGGGATCCTGAACTTCCCCTCCCCGGGACCCTGACACTCCCGGAAGCCGGCGAAAAGTTTCCTGTGGTGATCCTGGTCCACGGCTCCGGCTCCAGCGACCGCAATGAGAATATCAACGGGAATAAGCCCTTCGCCGATATTGCCATCGGTCTGGCTAAGGAAGGCATCGCCACTATCCGCTACGACAAAAGATATTATGTATATCCGGAAAACGGCATTGATCTGGGAACCGACCTGACCCTTCGGGAAGAAGTTCTGGACGATGTAAATGCCGCCATTGCTTTAGCCAAATCGGACGATCGTCTGGACAGCAGCCGCATCTACGTTTTAGGACACTCGCTTGGCGGAATGCTCACTCCCGCTATCGCATCGGAAAATCCAGACCTGGCAGGCATTATCTCCATGGCCGGAAGCCTGAGACCCCTTTGGGAGATCTCTTATGATCAAAACCAAGAACTCATCGCAAGCATCAACACGGACGTGCTGCCAGCAGAAGATCTGGAACTGTTGGAAGAGCAAATCGCACAGATCGAGGATGAAATTCAGATCCTGCGCTCCGATGCCTTCCAAAGCAAAACAGACGATACCATGATCATGGGCATCCCCGTTTCCTACTGGAAATCTCTGAGCGAATACCAGGGCATGAACTTTATTC
Source organism: Clostridiales bacterium (assembly GCA_015058185.1). GTDB lineage: Bacteria > Bacillota > Clostridia > Peptostreptococcales > Anaerovoracaceae > SIG263. The sequence goes on from SVCV01000007.1 coordinate 31,390, forward strand.
ACGAAATTTCCCTGCCGATCCTGGTTCTCCAGGGCGATGCGGACTTCCAGGTCTATCCGGACAAGGACTATGCCCTGTGGCAGGAAACCATCGGCGATCGGGACAATACCGTGCTCCGTCTGTATGAAGGACTGAACCATCTCATGATGCCCACCCAGGGCAAGCGGGATACCAGCGAATATGCGATCCCCGGAAACGTAGCCCCCGAAGTCATCGCCGACATTGCAGACTTCATCAACTAAATAAAAAAAGAGCAGCCCCCTGCCCCTTCAA
>SVCV01000111.1 GCA_015058185.1 Clostridiales bacterium
AAGGACGGTTTTGACCTTCCTATGCTGCAGGCGGTTTGCTCCCGGGTGAACATTCCCGTCATCGCTTCCGGCGGCTGCGGCAGCAGAGAGCACTTTACGGAAGTATTCCGGGAGACCGGTGCGGATGCGGCTTTGGCAGCTTCCATCTTCCATTACGGCGAGCTGACCGTAGGACAGGTCAAGGAATCTTTGGCCGGGGCCGGCGTTCCCGTGCGGCTCGTATAGCTATTTAAACATTTTGTACCCGCAATAAATCATGACTCCGCCTAAAAAGACCAGGCAGATGCCCGAGGGCAGGATCACGGCGCAAAGGACCGTGGCTCCGATAATGAGCATGCTCAGCCCCAGTACTTTGCCCGGTGTCCAGTTCTGAGGACAGGGCGGTTTCTTATTTCGGCAGTTTTGGTTTCCCATGCCGGGAAAAGGTCCTCCCTTGGGAGGCATTCCGCCGGGATGTGAACAAAATCGATTCATAGGGTCCCTCCAATCGGTCAGCGGCATCGGATCAGGAGAAAGATCAGGGCAATGGCCAAAAGGACGAGGAGAACGTACCAAACGGTTACGGGTACGCCCTGAATGACCAGGATCCCGCCCAGAAGGGCAAGGCATACGCCCAGAGCCCGTTTCCCCTGCGGATCGCCCCTTTTTCGGCTTCTGTATGGTCTTTTCCGCCTTTTTTTCAAAATCATCACCTGTATCAATATATGCACAGAAAAATTTTTTGCGATTTTGAAAAAAAAGATTTTACAGAAGCCAAACTATGTGGTACAATACCAATGTTCGATTATGAGGACACGGCCTATAGGGCCTGAAATACACCATATGTGGAAAGGGAGGTGTAAGAGGATGTCTAGAAAGTGCGAAGTATGCGGCAAGGGTCAGGTTACTGGTAACAATGTAAGCCATTCCAATCGCCACACTCGTCGGACCTGGGGTGCTAACATTCAGTCCGTAAAAGTTAACGAAAAGGGAACTGTCAAGCGGATCAACGTTTGTACCAGATGCCTCCGTTCCGGTAAGGTAAGCCGGGCTATCTAATTGCCTTTTACCAACAAGACGCGCCAGTTCGGCGCGTTTTTTGTATCTAATTGGGTTTAATGTAGTATGTACAAGATCAAAAGCGTATCAGGAGACATAACGATCTTCCGCCCGGTCATCGTCCGGATCGTTGCGGAAGCGGTAAAGCGGCAGGCCGGTAAGGCCCAGCTTTCCAATGCCAAGGGACAGATCCCCGGAATGGGGCTTTCCCGGTTTAAGGCATTGGATCCTTCTGATGTCATCGAAGTGAACGTTGGTCCGGAAGGCGTGGACATTCGTTTTTATGTGGTGATCCGCTTCGGTTCCAGCATCGGTGCAGTAACGGATACCCTGATCCAGGAGATCCGGGAAGACTTAAAGAAGATGGCTTCTGTGGAGGCCAACAGTGTGGCGGTAGTGGTCACGGGGCTGATCTCCCGGAATATCGCTCCCCGCAATATTGTGGTGCGCAAATAGCGCCTGGGGGAATTATGGGGTTAAACGAAAAGAATACGGCTGGCCTGAAAAGCCCGGTAACGGTGCTTCCGGGGCTGGGACCGAAAAAGGCAGAGGCCTTGGAAAGATTGAAAATCCGCACTATTGAGGATTTTCTTTGTTTTTATCCCAGAGATTACGAAGACAGACGGTCCATTTCTTTCATTATGGATCTTCGGGAAGGGGAACCTTCTCTGGTTCGTGCTGTCCTTCGGCAGGTCCGCAAGGGCCCCTATGTTCCTCGCAAAAAACGCTTGCTGCGGCTGCTTGTGGAAGACCAAAGCGGCGTTATGGAAGTTTTGTTTTTCAACGCCCTTTGGCTGGAAAAAAATCTGAAGCCCGGCGAGACCTATTTGCTTTTCGGTACTATGACCGTTCGGGCCGGCAAGCGCCAAATGGTCCATCCGGAAATGAGCCGGTGGACCGGCGAGGAAGAGCGGGGGATCCTTCCCGTTTATCCCCTGACTGCCGGTATTTCTCAGAATGAAATGCGCAAATGGCAAAGAGCCGCTGCGCTGTTTTATAAAGAGGCGGAAGAGTATATGCCGCCTGGGGTTTTGGCTGAAAACCGCCTTTGTGGGTTAGACTATGCTTTGGAAAATATCCATTTTCCAAAAGATATTCAAAAATTGAAAGAAGCCCGATATCGTTTGGTCTTTGAGGAGCTGTTCCTGCTGCAGACCAGCCTTTTGGCCCTTCGGAATCGAGTGACCCAGGAAGCTGCGGGGATCCCGTTCTCCTCTCGGGTGAAACTTTCGGATTTCGGAAAGACTTTGCCGTTCCCGCTGACCGGTGCGCAAAAACGAGTCATGGCAGAGATCGACCGGGATATGGAAAGCCCCGGCGTTATGAACCGATTGGTCCAGGGGGATGTAGGTTCCGGTAAGACGGCAGTAGCAGCAGCAGCAGTCTACAAGGCCGTTAAAAGCGGTTATCAGGCAGTTTTGATGGCTCCCACGGAGATCCTGGCCCGCCAGCATTTTGAAAGCCTGGGCGATCAATTCCGGGATCTTGGCTTCCAGGTGGATTTCCTCAGCGGAAGCATGACTGCCAAGGAGCGGCAAATCGTTCTTACGGAGCTGGCTTCCGGCAGAACGGACTTCCTCATCGGCACCCACGCCGTGATCCAGCCCGGGGTGGAATTTGCCCGGCTAGGCCTTGCCATTACGGACGAACAGCATCGTTTCGGCGTGCGCCAAAGAGGGCTTTTGAGTCAAAAGGGATGCCGGCCGGACACCCTTGTTATGACGGCCACACCCATTCCCAGAACCCTGGCCTTTATTCTGTACGGGGATCTGGATATTTCCATTATCGATGAAATGCCCCCGGGCCGTCTTCCCATCGTCACAAAGAGCGTGGAAGAAAGCCAGCGGGATCTGGTATATGATTTTCTTGCAAAGGAAGTGGAAAAGGGCCGTCAGGCCTATGTGGTAGCCCCTCTGATCGAGGACTCGGAAGCTTTAGAAGAGACCCGTTCTGCAGCCAGTCTGTTCGAGGAGGTATCAAAACGCTTCCCGGAGAAAAAAGCGGCGCTCCTTCATGGAGAAATGACCCAAAAGGAAAAAGACCGGATCATGGAAGCCTTCTACAATAATGAAGTGCAGATCCTGGTGTCCACTGTGGTCATTGAAGTCGGGATCAATGTTCCCAACGCTACCATCATGGTCATCGAAAATGCAGAGCGCTTCGGCCTTGCGCAGCTGCACCAGCTTCGGGGCCGGGTAGGGCGAGGTTCCCACCAGTCTTACTGTGTTCTGATCACCTCCGGAAATACGCCTGTGGCCAAAGAGCGGGCAGCGATCATGGCCGAGACCTCCGATGGCTTCCGCATTGCGGAAAAGGATCTGGAGCTTCGGGGTCCCGGGGAACTGTTCGGCACCCGCCAGCACGGACTTCCTCAGCTGAAAATCGCGGACCTTTGCCGTCACGGCAAAGTTTTATCCGCCGTCAGCGCTGCTGCCAAAAAGATCCTTTCGGAAGATCCACGCCTGGAAAAGCCTGAAAATCAGGGACTTCGCCAAAAGATCGAAAAGACCTTCGAAAAACTGGAGGACTTTGGATAACATATTTTCACCGAACCGGGTTAAATTAAAGACCGTCAGGAGGTGAATACAATGACAGCAAATAAGAAATCCACTGCTAAGCCTGCACTGGACAGCATGAAGACCGAAATCGCAAACGAACTGGGCCTTGCCAATTATCAGAACATGGACAAGGGTAACCTGACTGCGAGACAGAACGGTTATGTGGGTGGTTATATGACTAAGAAGCTGGTCGAGATGGCTGAACAGCAGCTGTCCGGCAAGGCTGGTCTGTAATCGAATAACCCTTAACGGGCCTGCAAAATTTTTACACGCAGGTCCGTTTTTTTATTGCTATTTTATATCGTTATGTTAGAATAAATGTGTATATTGTTTTTTCAAAAGGGACAGGCTGTCCCCGGAAAACGATACAAAAAGATAAAGGAACAGGATAGAAATTGCGCATTATTGCAGGCAGTTTAAAAGGAAGAAAAATTCAGGGCCCCGCAGATGATCGGGTGCGGCCCACCTCCGATATGGTCAAGGAAGCTCTCTTCAGCATGGTCACGCACCATGTAG
>SVCV01000112.1 GCA_015058185.1 Clostridiales bacterium
AGGGAGCCTGCCGCTGCGTTTCTCGGATTTGCAAAGATCTGGCCGCCTGTCAGCTCCTGGCGCTGGTTCAGCTCCACGAAAGCCTTCTTCGGAATGTATACTTCGCCCCGGACATCCAGGGGAGATTTACAGGGAATGGACAGGGGAATGCTGCGGATGGTTTTCAGGTTTTGCGTAATGTCTTCGCCTACGGAACCATCGCCCCGGGTAGCGCCCCGGATCAGCTTGCCGTCCTCGTACTGCAGAACAACAGACAGGCCATCGATCTTGGGCTCCAAAACATATTCCACCGGAGTATCGGGGGAAAGTCCTTCTTCCTCAAGACCCTTGCGCACCCGGCGGTCAAAGTCCAAAAGATCATTCCTGTCGTAGGAATTGTCAAGGCTCATGACCGGCAGTCTGTGCGTGATCTGGCTGAACTGCTTCAAAGCCTGTCCTCCGACCCGGGAGGTGGGGGAGTCCGCCCTTCGGAAAAGGGGAGCTTCTTCTTCCAGCCTTGCCAGTTCCGCCAGTTTTTGGTCATACTCAAAATCGGAGATCTCCGGAGAGTCTTCCATGTAGTATTTTCGGTTGTGATAATTCAGTTCATCGGTGAGCCGGTCGATCCGGCTTTTTATATCTTCCATCAAGGCACCTTTCTGCTACTCAGTTTACTTTTTCCAGAGGGGCAACGCCCAAAGCCAGTTTCTTGACTCCCGCGCTGTCGAATACGATGGATACGGTTTTTTCGTTCAGCTCCAAAACCATGCCTTCGCCGAATTTGGCGTGTTTTACCCGGTCGCCTTCTTTCAGGTCGGAGGCCTTCAGCGTAGATTGTACAGCTGCCTTTACCTCTCTTATGCTGTCCGCAGGGCGGTAGAAGGGTTTGGGTTCAAAGAAGCCGGGACCGTCGTCGGCCCAGCTGCTTTTCTTTCTGGGCAGTTCCGGCATGTCGCCTTCCAACAGGTTTTTATCCAGCTCCCGAAGGAAGAGGGATTCCCGCATAAAGTCGGTTTTGCCGTACATGGTGCGCATAGCAGCACCGGTAAGGAACAGTCTTTCCTTGGCCCGGGTCATGCCTACATAGCAAAGTCTTCGCTCTTCTTCAATGCCGTCGGCCTTATCGAAGGCTCTCCAGCCGGGGAAGAGACCTTCTTCCATGCCAGCCATGAACACGATGGGGAATTCCAACCCCTTTGCGCTGTGGAAGGTCATAAGGGTGACTGCATCTTCGTCGGCATCGTGGTTATCCACATCCGCCATGAGGGCGATCTTTTCCAGGAACTCGGCCATATTGATATTATTATTGCCGTTTTCGTAGTCGTAAATAACGGATTTGAAATCCATCAGGTTTTCGATCCGGCTTTCGGCTTCTACGGTGCTTTGCGCTTCCAGGGCAGCTAGGTATCCGGTTTGGACCAGCAGGCTGTCATAGATATCGGAGACCCGCAGATTTTCCTTTTCTTCGGAGAGCTGGGAGACCACCTGGATCATGGAGGCCACCAAGGGACCGGATTTTCCGCTGAGGCCTGCGGTGATCTCAGGATCCGCTAAGACCTGGAACAATCCTTCGCCCCGGACGGAGGCCAATCCTTTCAGTTTTTCAATGGTCTTTCCGCCGATGCCCCGCTTGGGTTCGTTGATGATCCGCTCCAAAGACAGATCGTCTGCAGGGTTTTGCACCAACCGCATGTAGGCGACCATGTCCTTGATCTCCTTGCGGTCGTAGTAGCGCAGCCCGCCCAAAACCCGGTAGGGTACGCCTTTATAGGTCAGGGCATCTTCAAAAAGGCGAGACTGGGTGTTTGTGCGGTAGAGAATGGCGAAGTCGGAGTATTTCCGTTCGGAATTTTTCAGCCGATCGATCTCCATTGCCACAAAGCGGGCTTCTTCCTTGTCGGTGTCTGCCCGGTAGTAAACCAGCTTATTTCCCTTTTCTTTATCCGTCCAAAGCTTCTTGGGCTTTCTTCCTTTGTTGTGCAGGATCACGGAGTGCGCTGCATCCAGAATGTTGGCACAGGATCTGTAGTTCTGTTCCAGCTTGATGACTTTGGCACCTTTGAAGTCCCGTTCAAAGTCCAGGATGTTCCGGATATCCGCACCGCGCCACTGATAAATACACTGGTCATCGTCACCCACAACGCAGATGTTTTTGTGGCGCTCGGCCAGCATGCTGACAAATCGGTACTGCAGGAAGTTGGTGTCCTGATACTCGTCCACCATGATGTAGCGGAAGCGGTTTTGGTAGTGGAGAAGAACCTCCTCGTCCCGCTCCAAAAGCTGTACGGTCTTTAAAAGAAGATCGTCGAAGTCCATGGCGTTGTTCTGCCGTAAGATGGACTCGTAGTTTTTATAGAGGGTGTATAAGAGCCGGGATTTGCCGTCGCCCACGCTTTGGGCCAAGAACTTTTCCGGATCAATGGCTTTTTCCTTGGAGTTGCTGATCACGGACAGCACATAGGCGGGGGTCATATCTTTTTCCGTAACTCCCAGCTCTTTTAACTGTCCTTTGATGATGGTTTTTTGATCCGTGGGATCGTAGACCACGAAATCCTTGCTGTAGCCTAAGCGGTCGCCGAAACGGCGGAGGATCCGCAGGCACGCAGAATGGAAGGTGGAGATCCAGATCCCTGAGGATTCTCCGATCAGGGCTTCCACCCGATCCCGCATTTCGCCGGCAGCCTTATTGGTGAAGGTCACGGCTAAAATGTTATAAGGATCCACGCCGCCATCCTTCACAAGATAGGCGATCCGATGGGTCATGGTTGCGGTTTTTCCGCTTCCGGCACCGGCCAGGATCAGAAGAGGACCGTCTTTATGTAAGGCAGCTTCCCGCTGCATAGGGTTCAGTTTGTTTAAATAATCCACGGGTTGTCTCCTTCGCGAAAGAATCTGCTTATTATTCTACCATATGTCAGAGCTTTTTTCATCTCAAAAAGAGAAACGGTACAGTATTCACTGTACCGTTTTGCCTGGGCGAAAAGAGGGTTGCGCCGGCTTCAAAGATCAGACGCTTTGAAGGCTCAATTCGGCAGGCCCTATGCCGTTTTTATAATATTCACCGCACAGGGAGTTTCCGTCCAAAGAGAGGCGAAGACGCAATCTTATCAGATCCTCATCCGCTCGCAGATCCAGTAATGCGCAGCTGTCCTGCAGACAGCCGGTCAGTTTCCATGTTGTGGATCCTTGCTTTTGAGAGAGGCCCGAAAGCCCGTTGCCGAACGATTCTTCTGTAAACTCTGCATTGATTTTGCCGGAGGCCTCGACTTCGAGGATATTCAGGGCTACTGTACTTTCCGCGGTGTAATCTTCCAGTCCCGGAAAGCGGCAGGTGCCTTTAAATATTTTTTTCTGGATCATTGCAAATCCCCTTTTCATAGCTATAGCAAAAGATAGCTGCCTCTGACATTACATAGATTCCCGGCAGCCTCTTTTTTTAAACAGAGGGGTCGTTCGGGAAAGTGTAAGGTTTAGGCATTATATTAACTGCTTTTGCCAGGTATTATATCACTTTGTCAACCCCCTGAAAATACCTTAAGATAAAATTGGAAAGGGGATCATGGTATGGATTTTCAGCAGCAGTTAGGCCTTCGTCTCAGAGACTGCCGTAAGGCGAAAGGATACAAAATGGAAGAGTTTGCGGACCTGTCCGGTTTTGATCCAGGTTACCTGGGCCGGATCGAACGGGGTGAGATCAATATTACTTTAAAGACCCTGGGACGCCTGGTCGAGGCGTTGGAGATCAGCTATGGAGAGCTTTTTGATTTCGAGAAAACCTTTCTTCCCCCGAAGGATCCCCTTGTGGAAAAGACCCTGTCGAATCTGTATTATCTGACTCTGGAAGAGAAAGAAAATATCTATCAGACAACATTGCTTTTCAGAGGAAAAAAAGGTGAATAAATAAAAACGGCCCCGAATGCCGGGGCTGCTGTTTGGAGAAGAAAACCCCGCGTTTGATATGTACCCCCTTTACTGGACAAAACCAGTAGAGGGGGTTTTCTTATGCGTTACAGTTACGAATTTAAAAGAGAATGTATTGATTTGTATCGAAAAGGAG
>SVCV01000113.1 GCA_015058185.1 Clostridiales bacterium
CGTGACCGGAAGCGACCCATGCCTTGGGGTTCATCAGGATAGCAGCGTCCAGACCAACATTGTACTTGGATTCCTGAACGAACTTTTTCCACCATGCCTTCTTTACATTGTTCTTCAGTTCAACACCAACGGGGCCGTAGTCCCAGGTATTGGCCAAACCGCCGTAAATCTCGGAACCGGCAAAGATAAAGCCCCGGGATTTAGCCAGTGCAACAATCGTATCCATTGCAAAATCTTTCTTCATGTCAAAACTCCTATTTTTAATATTTTTATTTTACTTTATTTCTCACAGCTGTCATCGTTACAGCCGCAGGCACCTAAATCACAATCGAAATCATCTTCTGCGTAATCACAGGTCACGTCGCTGTAGTAGATCCCGCTGTCGGTCTCTCTCTGGGCACGGCCCATAGCTTCCGTAGCCTTTGCCTTTACGTTGTTGAAAACTTCGCTTCCCTTACTCTTTACTTCGTCCATTACAACGGAGCCCCGTTCTTTCATATCCTCAAAGGCATCCATGGCAATTTCAGAAACTTCCACGATCTCGCCGTCTTCCTTGAGGAATTCGATCCTGCAGCGGGTACCGCAGGCAGCTACAACGGCGGCGATAGCGGCCCAGGGTGCGATCAGAGCACCGGCCAGACCGATATTCACAGACAGGTTCAGGATCATATTGCCGTCTTTCTTGACCATGATCCGGGAAACATTTCCCTTCCGGAGAATTTCCTTGGCCCGATCGACCAGATCCATGCTGGAGTCCATTCCAAAACCCCGGGGACGCATGTCGATCTTTTCCTCAATAGCAATAATGGCGTCCACTACGCTGCCGCCGGAGGCTTCCAGCGCATCCTTGGCTTCTTTATAGCTGACACCGGTACGGTCTCTGACCAGTTCAATTTTTTCCAATGTAATTTCCATAATACCACCCTTTCTTTCCGGGCTTTTCCCTTCTCACCCATCCGGTGAAAAAGTCACCCTTCCGAATTATACTTAGTTTCCCCTGATAATAAGCTTTCACTCTTCAGTTCGCCAATATCCAGGTATCGGATCATCCAGGTTCTCAGGAGCTCCCTGAGCCGGGACAAAAGACGCGGATCCAGCGTCAGTTTCTCAAAGTTCCGGAAAGGCTGTTCCTGAAAGTATCTTAATACTCTAACTATATCAAATTCCGTATCGTAAATCAATCTCTCATTACCGGAAAATGTCTGTCGGCAGTTTTCGCAGACCGCTCCCCCATTCTGGACGCTGAAAGCAGTCAGAGGTTCCTTCGCGCCGCACAATACGCAGGAGTCCACCACAGGGCCGCTGCCGCAAAGCCACATGGACTTCGCCGTATAGGCCGTCACAAGGGCCAAATAGGCCTTGTTTCGGGTCTCCATCATCTCCAGGAAGTCCCGTAAAAGCCGGAACAGATCCGGAGCCGGAGCCTCCTCCGGCAAAAGCTTTTCCGTCAGCTCCATCACATAGGAAGCGTGCAGATATTTATCCACGTCTTCCCCTAAGGCATAATGGCTGCGGATGGCTTCCGCCCCGTTGAGAAAGTATTGATCTCTGACACGATTCAGTTCGTAACGGCCATGAGTGAAGGGACGCAAAGCCAAAGCTGCCTTGCTCCGATTCCGCTCCGTAAGAGAGGTCCCTGCGCTGATCTTTCCGTATTTCGCGGAAAACAGCAGGATCATCCGGCGGCCGCCTGAGGCTTTGATCTGTTTAAAAACAATGGCCTCTGTATCTGTGTGCATTCCTTATCAATCCTTGTATCCAAAAGAAGAAATAGCGAAATCACTGTCTCTCCAGTTTTCCTTGACCTTTACCCAAAGTTCCAAGAAAACCTTGCTGCCTAACAGGCCCTCCAGTTCCATCCGGGCGCTCTTGCCGATGCCCTTCAGTTTCTTCCCTTCCTTACCGATAATGATACCCTTGTGAGACTTCTTTTCACAATGGATCACCGCACCGATCCGGATCATGTTCTTTTCTTCCTTGTATCTTTCGATTTCCACAGCGACCCCGTGGGGGATCTCGTCATTGAGATAAAGCAGGATCTTTTCCCGAATGATCTCGGAAGCTAAGAATCGGACAGGATGGTCCGTTACCATATCGGGCGGGAAATACATAGGCCCGTCGGGAGCCAGGGAAACCAGATACTGGGTCAATTCTTCTACGTTCATTCCTTCCAAAGCGGAAGTGCCGAAGATCCGGTCAAACCGGCCGCTGGCCTCGTAATACTCGAACATTTCCTTGAACACATCGGGGGGCATCTTGTCGATCTTGTTGATAACAAGAGTCTTGGGCGTATCCACCTTATCCAGGAATTCCAGGATGTAAGAGTCGCCGGTACCGGCGGTAATGGGACTGTCCACGAGGAAGAGGATATGGTCCACCTCTTTCAAAGTATTGACAGCCGTATCCGTCATATACTGTCCCAGCTTGGTTCTGGGTTTATGAATACCGGGGGTATCCAGGAAAACCAGCTGACAGCCGTCGTCACCGTAAGGATCCTGGGTGTAAACGCCCCGGATGGTGTTTCGGGTCGTTTGGGGTTTTTCTGTAGCAATGGCCACCTTTTCCCCGAGAATGGCGTTCATCAGGGTGGATTTTCCTACATTGGGACGGCCGATAATTCCAATAAATGCTGATCTCATAAACGAAATGCCTCCGGAAGAAGTTCATTGAGGGATAAGACCCGGAGATGTTCCCGGTCTTCGCCGGTGATGACCGCTAAGTCACCGCCGAACTCGTATAAAAACTGACGGCAGATGCCGCAGGGCCAGGCTTCTCCGCCGGAAGAAGCGATGGCTAAAGCGGAAAACTCTTTGCACCCTTCGGACACCGCCTTCACGCAGGCTGTCCGCTCCGCACAGATGGTGGCACCGTAGGAACCGTTTTCCACATTGACTCCGGTAAAGATCCGGCCGTCTTTCGCGAGAAGTGCCGCTCCAACCTGAAAGTTTGAATAAGGGGCATAGGCATTTTCCTTCGCCGCTGCCGCCTGATCGTAAAGTTCTTTATAAATTTCCGAAATTCGGTTCTGTTCCATGGAAACTACCTTTCCAGTCCGATATGGGACATGGCAGCTTCTTCCAACTGCCGCATTTCTTCCCGTTCTTCCTCGGTTTCGTGATCATATCCGAGAAGATGGTAGATGCTGTGAACGAAGAGATAAACCAGTTCTCTTTCAATGGAGTGTCCAAATTCCTCCGCCTGTTCCTTTGCCCGTTCGGTGCAGATGACCACATCACCCAGGCAAATCTCTTCCAGCTCGTCCACTTCGCTGAGATCTTCGTACTGGGGGAAAGACAACACATCCGTGACCGCATCCTTATCCCGATAGGTCCGGTTCAGCTCCTGGATCTCCTCAGGTTCTACAAAGGATACAGATACATCGGCTTTCTCAGGATCGATGCCCTCTTTTTCCAGGCAATAATCCCCGGCCTTTTCCATATACGCAACGATCTTTTCCATAGAGAGAGTGTCTTCACCAAATAATAATTCCATTTCTTTCTCCTTTACTATAGCCTCCCCTGTCAAGGGGAGGTGGTCCGCAGGACCGGAGGGGTTGCTATTCCTCATCGGCATCATCCTTTTCAGGATGTTTTTTCGCGTAATTTTCGTATGCATTGATGATCCGGCGAACCAAAACGTGACGGACAACGTCGGAATCCCGAAGCCACGAGAAGCCGATGCCCTGCACATCCTTCAACACCCGGATGGCATCCACAAGGCCGGATTTCTTGCCTCTGGGTAAGTCTACCTGGGTCACGTCACCGGTGATCACTGCCCGGGAGCCGAAGCCGAGACGGGTCAGGAACATCTTCATCTGTTCTCTCGTAGTGTTTTGTGCCTCGTCCAAAATGATGAAGGAGTTGTCCAATGTCCGTCCTCGCATATAAGCGAGAGGGACCACTTCGATGGCTTCCTTCTCCTTCAGCCGAAGAGTCGTATCCCGGCCTAAAATGTCGTATAAGGCATCATACAAGGGCCGCAGGTAAGGATCTACCTTTTCCT
>SVCV01000008.1 GCA_015058185.1 Clostridiales bacterium
CCTATTCTCCGAAAGGGCTCATGTTCCCGAAGGCTTCCAAGGTCGGCGACGGGTATTCCATAATTCCCAGCGACGCAGGAAGTTTTCGAGGAGAATACAGGACATGGCCTCATATCACACCAGCACTTTCACCGGCGGGGCAGGGGTGCGGCCTGTGTATTGCAGGATCCCCCGGTAGATGCATTCCGCCAGCTTTTGCTGGTATTCCTCGCTTTGGAGAAGCCTTGCCTCTTCGCTGTTGGAGAGAAACCCGCATTCCACGATCACCGTGGGAACCGTAGGCTCCTTCAGCAAAAGCACATCCTTCTTTCCCATAGCGGTCCGCTCCTTCCCATCGGCGATCCCTTCTTCCAAACATTCCTGGATGGCTTCCGCCAGCCGCTTGCTTTCTGTCAGAATTTCTTCGGATGCATTGCCGTTGGAGAAGAAGGTTTGAGCACCCCGGACGGTGGTGTCTTCTTTGAAGCTGTTTAAGTGGATGCTGACGGCCAGCAGGGGAGCGGTACTGTCGATCATGTCCTTTCGTGTATGCAGGTCTTCGGTCTTTTGGCTGCGGATGCTGCCTTCTGTGTTTTCGCTGAGCAGCCGATCATCTTCTCTTGTGAGGATCACTTCCCACCCATCTGCTTCTGCCAGTTTCTGAACCTTCTGTGCAATGGCCAGATTGATCTCTTTTTCGCAGATGCCGGAAGCGCTTACGGCACCTCCGTCGATGCCTCCGTGGCCTGGGTCAATGATCAAAACATCTGCCTTTGCAAAGGCTCGTCCCGGCAGGGCGGCCTCCGGTGAAAGAGCAAAAAAAGAAAAGAATACAGCGATGCAGCACAGGAGGGGAAAGGCGATTCTAAAGGGTTTTTTCATGGGGAAACCTCGTCTCTTTCAGGGTGATACAATATACGCCTGCCGGTTGCAAATCATGCCTTGTCCATATATAATATTAAGTAAATTTGACCTGAAAAAAGGAGGGGGGATCCCCATGGAACTGACAAAGAAATTATACCAACAGGATGTTTACCGAAAGGAATGGGAAGGTAAGATCCTGGAAGTTTTGAATAACGAAAAAGGCCTTTTCCTCGTGTTGGATCAGACCGCATTTTTCCCGGAAGGCGGCGGTCAGGAATGCGATACCGGAAGCCTTTGGCTGGCTGCGGAAGGACCTTTGAAAGCATTTAACGTAATAGACGTTCAGGAAGAGGGCGACAAGATCCTGCACCAGGTGGAAAAGACCGAAGGATGGGAAAGTTTGGTTCCCGGAGCGCAGATCGGATGCCAGCTGAATTGGCAAAGACGATTCCGGAATATGCAGCGTCACTGCGGCGAGCACATCCTGTCCACGGCTTTTTATGATTTATACGGCGGCATCAACCGGGGCTTCCACATGGGCGATAAATACATGACCGTGGACATCAGCCTGGAGGAAAAGCCGGAGTTCACCCAGATGACCGAAGAGATGATCCGGGAAGCGGAATGGGCCTCCAACTGTCTGATTTGGATGGATCTGCCCGTAACAGCCCGTCATTTTGACTCCCGGGAAGAGGCGGCCTCTCAGCCCATGAGAAAGAAGCTGGCCATTGACGAAGACATTATTCTGGTCTCCATCGGGGAACCGGATTGGGCTCCCGGCTGCGTGGCCTGCTGCGGTACTCACCCCGGAACCACGGGGCAAGTAGGCTTTATCAAAATCTATCGCTGGGAAAGCAATAAAGGCATGACCCGGATCTACTTTGAAGCCGGCCAGGATGCCCTGCTCCATTACCAGGAAGAGGATAAACTGTTCCGGGCTCTTTGCAAGAAGTACTCTGCGGAGCCGGAAAATCTGGACGAAAAGATCCGGATCCAGGAAGAAAAAGCGAAACAGGTCCGTCAGGAACTGTACGAGCTGAAAAAAGTGTATACGGAGGAAAAGGTTCAGGAGCTGCTGGCGGAAGCCGAAAAGGGCGAAAAAGTCCTAATCCGGGAATATCCGCAGCTGAAAGTGGATGACCTCCTGAATATGGGAAAGAAGATCACGGAAGCTTCTCCCGTTTTTACCGCTCTCGTATCGTCTTCGGAAAATACGGTGATCCTGTCCTGCCGCGGGGCTGCGGACTGCGGTAAGTTAGTAAAAGATAATGCAGGGGTTTGGAACGGAAAGGGCGGCGGAAGAGCCGACAGTGCCCGGGCCATGTTCCCCAGCCGTCAGGAAATGGATTGCTTCCTGGATTTCCTGAAAGTCAGCCAGGCAGGAAGCCGCTGAAAGCAAAATAAAGAAAGAAGGAGAAAAGAAGAATGAAATTACTCATTATCGGTATGGGAGGCGTAGGACAGTCTGCTGCCATGATCATTAAGAGAGCCGGTGAACAGGCTCAGTGGGCGGAAAAGATCGTTCTCGCAGATCATCATTTGGATCGGGCTCAGGCCACCGCTGCCCGGACGGAAGATCCCCGGTTTATTCCCGAGGAATTGGACGCCGGCGACGCAGAAGGGATCGCTCGGTTGGTGAAGAAGTATGACATTGACTGGATCGTGAATGCCGTAACTCCCGCTTATAATGAGATCATCTTCGATACGGCTTTGGAACTGGGCGTAAACTATATGGACTGCGCCATGACTCTGGGCAAGGCTCATCCCGAAAAACCCTTTGAGCTGGCCAACATCAAGCTGGGCGATTACCAGTTCGCAAAGGAAAAGCTTTGGGAAGAAAAGGGCCTTATGGCTTTGGTTGGTTCCGGTATGGAGCCTGGCATCTCCGATGTTCTTGCCAAATATGCTGCCAAACACCTCTTTGATGAGATCGACGAAGTCAGCCTGCGGGACGGTGACAACTACCACATCCCCGGCCACGAAGGACCCTTCTTCGGCTTCTCCATCTGGACCACCATCGAAGAGTGTCTGAATCCTCCCTTGATTTGGGAAAAGGATAAGGGCTGGTTCTGCACGGAATATTTCTCCGAGCCGGAAACCTTCTACTTCCCCGAAGTGGGCGAAGTGGAGCTGGTCAATGTAGAACATGAAGAAGTGGTTCTGGTTCCCAGAGAGATCGACTGCAAGCGGGTCACCTTCAAATACGGTGTCCCCAGAGAAATGAGAGAAATGCTGCTGTACCTGAAGGATTTGGGCATGGCAGATGCAAAGAGAAAGATCAAGATCGGCGATCAGGAGATCACCCCCAGAGACTTCCTGACCAAGGTGGTCCCCAATCCCCGGGATACGGCTTCCCGGATGGAGGGCAAGGAATGCGGCGGCGCTTTCGTCACCGGCAAAAAGGATGGAATGGAAAGAGCCGTTTTCCTGTATCAGGTTTCCGACAACCAGGAATGCGTAAAGCGTTACGGCACCAACTCCGTAGTGGCCCAGACCGCAGTCTCCATGGTCGTTATGCTGGAACTGGCGGCAAAGGGTCTTTGGTACAAGACCGGCGTACACGGTCCTGAAGCTTTTGAGCCCGAACCCTTTATGGATCTTATGTATCGTTATGAATTCCCTCTGGGAATGGAAGAAAAGCCCTCTGAATATGCTGCAAAGATGCAGAGAGAAGGCCTGCAGAAGCGGCTGGGCCAGGAACTTTAGGAGGTTATTATGAAATACAGAACTTTCCCCAAAACCGGTGAAAAAGTTTCCCTGATGGGCCTTGGTACCATGCGCCTTCCTGTACATGACAAGGAAGAATCCCGTCCCAATGAAGAGGAAGGGATCCGGATGATCCGCCGGGCCATCGACCTGGGTGTAAACTACATCGATACCGCCTATATGTATCACGGCGGCAACAGCGAAGGCATCGTCGGAAAGGCCTTGAAGGACGGCTACCGGGAAAAGGTTTTCCTGGCAGATAAGCTGCCTGTTTGGATGGCTCGTCAGGCCGGCGGTCTGGAGGCCCTGTTCCAACAGCAATTTGACCGCCTGCAGGTAGACTATATTGATATGTACCTGCTTCATGCTTTGGATAAGGGTGTGTGGAAACTGGCCAACAAAATGGAAGCCATTCCTTTCCTGGAAGCCAAAAAGGCGGAGGGGAAGATCAAGCATCTGGGATTCTCCTTCCACGATGATTTGGAACTGTTCAAGGAGATCATCGACGCCTATCCCTGGGACTTTTGTCAGATCCAGTTAAACTATATGGACAGCCATTTCCAGGCCGGTCTCGAAGGTTTGGAATACGCCGCATCCAAGGGTCTTCCCGTGGTGATCATGGAGCCTTTGAAGGGCGGAAAACTGGTCAATGTACCCGAGGATATTGCAAAGCTGTTTGACGGACTGGATAAGAAGTATTCCGAAGCCTCCTGGGCCCTTCGGTGGCTGGCGGACCGTCCGGAAGTCATGACCATTTTAAGCGGCGCCAGCTCCATGGAACAGATGGAAGAAAACATTGCCACCCTGTCCGATGCGGATGCCAATGCTTTGACCGATCAGGAAAAGCAGGTCATTGAGGAAGTAAAGGCTGCGTATAAGAAGCGGATCAAGGCCGATTGCACCGGCTGCCGTTACTGCCAGCCCTGCCCCATGAGCATCGACATTCCCGAAGCCTTGCGGCTGTACAACGATTGGCATCTTTACCATAACGAAAACACCCTTCACAGAGATGTGGCCCTCTTCCTTCCGAAGGGAAAGCCCGCAGACTGCGTCGGGTGTCATGAATGCGATTTTAAATGTCCCCAAAAGCTTCCCATCGCCAGCTTTATGCAGGAGATGAAGGAACTCTTTAAATAGGACTTTGGGGCTGAAGTGACCGGAGGAATTCTCCGAAGTCATCGAAGCCGCTGTTGATAAACTCATAAAGGATCGGCTCCTTGAACTCGAACCTGGCGGTGGTCAGAAGAAGAGAACTCAGGGAGCTGTTTTTTAATTTCCGCTCCGCTTCCCGGATCTCATCCAAACTGTAGGCTCCTAAGATCAGCTGGCCGAAGTCGGAGACATAGATCAATGCATGGATATCCTCATTGAGCCGGAAAGTCTTTCGGTTTACATGATCGTTGGTGGGGTTGAATTCGATGTGGAGCCGGCCGGCTTCGTGGGCGGTTTGTAAGGTTCCCACCATCAAAGGGGCTAACCGGGGATCAAACTCTTCGGGAGCTGCCAGGATCTCGTATACGGTGATGAACTCAGGCCGGTTTAACTGCATAGCAGCTTCCGCCGGAGTGACCTGGAAACCAGAGCGTTTTTCCAGGGAAGTAACGAGACCGTCTTTTACGGTGAGCTCCAAAACCAGAATATGATACCGGTTGGCGGTTTCGATGAGGGTCTCACAGAGGTAAGAGGTTTTTCCGTCCGCATTTATATAGGGCTCCACAGTATTCTTGCAGAAGGTGGCTTTGCCTCCGGGTACCAGTTTCGGCAGTTCCATTTCGGGAGAAGCCAAAAATGCGGCGCCCTCCCAGTCCCAGCCGAACAGTCGCATGAGGAAGTAATGGATCAGATGCTGGGTGGAGAGGATGGGGGTGCAGACCTTTTCAAAGGCCAGTCGCTTTTCTTCCTCCGTCATATGGACAGGCTCCTGAAGGATAAAGGCATATTCGCCCTGGGGGTCCGGCAGGATCTGTTTTTTCTTCGGATTTTCTGCGGCAAACTTTTGGAGCAGAAAACGGGCTTCCTTTTCCGTTAACTGGACCTTTGCACCGCCGAGGCCGCCGAACATGGTCTTTTCCAATTCATCCAATTCTTTGCCGGGAGCACCTGCATGGCTTCGGTACGTTTCCAGTCCGTATTCATCGGTATCATAATAGAACAGCTGATAGTGGTCCTGAGGACCCTTATTGCCGTCTATGCGCCAATGGATGGCGATCCCCACGACCCCCATGAGCCGGGTATCGGTGGCATATGCGGAGACAAAGCGCCGGCTGGTGCTGACGGGTTCTTTTCCTCCTTTGATGACGGTGAACTTTCTCTTTTCCAAGGTGGCCTCCCAAAGAATATTTTTATTAGTATATCACAATTGCGAAAGATTTTGAGAATTTTTCTTTCTCTTGACATTTGACATACTGCAGTATAGAATGTATATCGGCTTAAAACCGAATATCGAGACCTTATCAAGAGCGGCTGAGGGAATAGGCCCTGTGAAGCCCGGCAACCTGCACTCAAGGTGCCAAGTCCTACAGGCGAAAGCCTGAAAGATGAGGGGATAGTAATGACAACCTCCTCATTAGAGCGAGGTTTTTTTATTGAAACCGGGTCTCGACCATCCAGTATGGCCGGTCTATACCGGTACTCAATTACATCAGGAGGAAACACAAAATGGAAATGAAGAAGCTCTTCACTTCGGAATCCGTAACCGAAGGTCATCCCGACAAAGTCTGCGACCAGATCTCCGATGCGATCCTTGACGCTATTTTTGCTCAGGACCCCCAGAGCAGAGTTGCAGCAGAAACCATGGTTACCACCGGTCTTGCTATCGTAGCCGGTGAAATCACCACCAATGCACAGATCGACTTCCCCAACATCATCCGTGAAGTTATCTGCGACATCGGCTACAACAAGGCTGAATATGGCTATGACGGAAACACCTGCGCTGTTCTGACTTCTATCGACAAGCAGTCCGCTGACATCGCCATGGGCGTTGACAAGGCTCTGGAATACAAGGAAGGCAGCATGGAAGATGCAGCTATCGAAGAAACCGGCGCCGGCGACCAGGGTATCATGTTCGGTTTCGCATGCGACGAAACTCCCGAACTCATGCCCATGCCCATCTCTCTGGCCCAGAAGCTGGCCAAGCAGCTCACCGACGTTCGTAAGAACGGTCAGCTGACCTATCTCCGTCCCGACGGCAAGACTCAGGTTACCGTAGAATATGACGGCGACGTTGTTAAGAGAGTTGACACCGTTCTGGTATCCACCCAGCACGATCCCGACGTAACCCTGGAACAGATCCGGAAAGACATGATCGAATACGTAATCAAGCCCATCATTCCCGCAGAACTGCTGGACGATGAAACCAAGTATTACGTAAATCCCACCGGCCGTTTCGTAATCGGCGGACCTCACGGTGATGCTGGCCTGACCGGCCGTAAGATCATCGTAGACACCTACGGTGGTTATGCTCGCCACGGCGGCGGCGCATTCTCCGGTAAGGACCCCACAAAGGTTGACCGTTCCGCTGCATACGCTGCAAGATACGTTGCAAAGAACGTTGTAGCAGCAGGCCTGGCAAAGAAGTGCGAAATCGAACTGGCTTACGCTATCGGCGTTGCAAAGCCCGTATCCGTTCTGGTAGACACCTTCGGTACCGGCGTACTGCCCGATGAAAAGCTGGCTGAAATCGTAGACGCAAACTTCGACCTGCGTCCCGCAGCCATCATCAGAGATCTGGGCCTCCGTCGTCCCATCTACCGTCAGCTGGCCGCATACGGTCACTTCGGCCGTCCCGACCTGGATCTGCCCTGGGAAAAGACCGACAAGGCAGAAGCTCTGAAGGCAGCAGCAAAATAAGAATTTTACATAAAAACAGGAAACAGGTACATGGAAAAACATGTACCTGTTTTTTTTCGTAAAAAATTAAAAAATGAAAGTCTTTTTTCAAAATATAACCGAACTTGTAACCCGGGCATGGTAAAAAAGAATCAAACAAAGGAAAGGAGGGTTGTGTATGGCGACCAGAGTCTGGGGAAATGAATACAGAACGATCACGGTTTGTATCGATTCCTATGAAGATGGGATCCTCGCCGGGCGACTATATAATCCATATTGGGAAGCCGGAAAGGAATTCCGAAGTATGTCGCAGTTTTTATCAGTGATCGAACAGATACTGGACACCATGGACTTCCCAAGATCCTTTACGATCACCCGAAGCTTTATCAATACTTCGAGGTGGAAGACAGGGCCTCCCGAAGCGAAGTGCCGATCAGGAAACCTGGCGACCTTCGCGATAAAAATTCTCTTTCGGCAAAACGCCAGTTGGCAAGGGTCCATATGCTGGATAGAAGGGGAGAGGGAGCAAAGCTTCCGAAGCGCATTGGAAATGATATTCCTGATGGATAGTGTACTTGTAGATGCAGAAAGTATAGCAGGTTGAGAGGACAGGTACACAGCAATAGAAATATTCGATAAGAAGGCAAACCGTTCGAAAGGGCGGGACGCAAAGCGAGCTGGCTAAGGTCTTCGGACTACGCCGGAGCGGCCGCCGATATTTCGCTCTCAAAAATGAAAGGAGAACGAAATGATGGCAAGAACAAATTTAAGAAAGGTTGGCAGAAAAGTTTTGGCACTGCTTTTGACCGTAACACTGGTCTTAAGTATGCTGACCTGCGCCTTTGGCGCACCTATTCCGGACCAGACCATGGATGGTTATTTCGCAGTTGCTGCGGATGGCACCTATGCTCTGTCTGAGGATACCACCGTTACCGAAGATGGCTTCACCTTAAGCAAGACCATCGAACAGACCGGTGTCGATACCTTCGAGATCACCCTGCAGGTCCAGACCTCTCAGACGGTCGTGTCCAATGATGCAGCGATCCAGCTGGTTATCGATAACTCTTCCTCCATGGAAGATTGTGCAGACTGCGGCAGCGGTAACTGCAAGGTTCGGAGTCACACGCAGACCAGACTGGAAGCGATCCAGGATATCCTGACAAGGACCGGCGGCTTCCTTGATAATCTGGCAACTGCCAACAGCGGTGCGATTTACGTCTCCGTTGTGAAGTTTGACCAGAACGCACACAAGGTCAGCGATTGGCTGAACATTAAGGACGCAGCAAACCTGCAGACCATTAAGAACCAGATCAACAACATCGATAATGGGAATGGCACCAATATTCACGGCGGCCTGATGCTTGGTAAGAATCGCCTGGCAATGAATGCTGTTGCAGCAGCAGGATCCAAGTACCTGGTTCTTCTGAGCGATGGTGCTCCCTACACCCACTCCAATAACAGCACCAGCACGGAATACATCGCCGGCGGTGCAAACGGCGGCAGTCACGGAACCTTCGCAGAAAATATGGCTGCACAGATCCGGAACAATGGTACTACCATTTACACCGTAGGCTATGGCACGGATGATGATGAAAATCGGCTTCTGCAGAATATTGCAGGCTCCGCAGGGAATGCTTTCGCCGGAACCGATACCGCAGCTGTGAATGCAGCATTCGCAAATATCGCACAGTCCGCTGTTGACGGCATGAGCGGTCAGGGCACTGCCGTTACCGACCCCATGGGCCAGTTCATCGTGCTCGGCGACGTAAACGCATTGGCAGCAGATGGCGTTGCCGCAAACGGAAACGGTATTGAATGGGCACTGAATCCCGAAAAGGCCGTAAAGACTGTTGATGGAAACACCACTACCTATACTTACAGCATCACCTATCCCATCACTCTCAACACCGCTGCACAGGGCTTCGAAGAAGTGGATGCAGACGGCAATATCAAATACTATCCCACCAACGGCTACACCTACCTGGGCGTTCCGCAGGAAGATGGCAGCACCAAGAAGATCGCTTTCCTGGTTCCCGGCGTAAACGGCACCATCCCCATGATCCCCTGGACGGTAGAATACTACCTGCAGGATGAGTCCTCCATCGGCAAGGCTCCCACCTACACCATGGATAAGGATGACGCACAGGATGCCGTAAAGGCCTGGACTTCCGTAACCGCTCCCGATGGTTATGAAACCGAATACAGCAGCGAAAATTACACCTTCGCCGGCGGTAATATAAGACTGGAAGTTACCCCCACCGGAGATAATGTAATGAAGCTGTACTACAACATCATTACCTCCGATGTGACCGTAAATCACTACTACAAAACTGACGTGATCGAAGCAGACGGAACCGAAGTTACCGGTGAATATCCCGCAGTTCCCCAGAAGAGCTCCGTATATCCCTGGAAAATCTACACCAACTTCACCGCATCTCCCGATCCTGAATACGATCAGGCAATGTACGAGTTTGATGGACAGATCTCCGACGGACTGGTTCACCTGGTTCAGGTTGACCCCGACGCAAATGTGATCGATCTGTACTACGATCGTCTGGTCGACAACCGGGTCATCACCAGCGCAGAGGTGCTTCATGTTTACACCACTTACGGTTATGAACTGAATGCAGACGGCAAGTACGAACTGGCAGAGCTGGGCAGCGTGACCGAATCCGCTGAAAAAGCAGCCGCGATCCGGGCCACCACTCTCTTCGACGTAAGCGAAGATCCTCTGGAAGGCTACACCGATTTCACTTTGAATCCCGAACTGGGCGACTACGCAGCACTGCTGCAGCCCGATGGAACTCTGAGCTTCAAGGTCGTGGATAACGCAGCAAACAACATCCGCACCCTGCACTTTGAAAAGGTCGTTGATACTCGTACCGCAGTGGATGTGGTGGTAAACCACTACTACACCAAGATCGCTACCGAAATAATGAACGGCGAAGTGATCACCACCGTAAACCCCAACGGCAAACTGGGCTATACCAACACCTATCCCGCATACCTGGGTGAAAAGTTTGAAGCCGCTGAGATCAATGTCTACAACGGCGATGCTTACAACTCCGACGCAGGCAATGCCGGCAAGTTAGTCATCGACGCTCTGACGGGTGATGCGCGGATCGACCTCTACTACGATCTGAGCGAAACTCCCGAGGTCACCGAGCTCATCGTAAACCATATCTGGAGAACCTATGAACACGTAACTGTTGAAGTAACCGAAACCATTCCCGTGGAAGTTGCAGATCCCGAAACCGGCGAGGTTTCCATCTCCTACGAAACCGTAGTTACCGGAACCAAGGTTGAGATCCAGGAAACCATTGATCACGAAATCGACGGCAGCAAGGATCCCATTGACCTCTATATCGGACAGAAGTACACCGCTTCCAAGGAAGTTTGGGGCGAAGGCTACTACTTCAATGAAAAGGACAGCAACGATACCGGTATCGGCGGCAGCGATGCAGTTTTGAACCTCTACTACGACAAGATCCTGTCCTCCGATGAAAGAAGCGATGCAGAGATCGATGTACAGCACAATTACGTAACCTGGCTGGAAACCATCGTGGATGGCGCAGTGGATACCGTAAGAGTTCCTGACGGTACCGCAACCGAATCCTACCCCGCAGATGGCGGAGCCATGAAGGCCGGCGACAGCTTCACCGCAGTGGCTGTTCCCTCCTACAACGGAAACGATTACACCCAGATCACTCCCGATGCAGAACTGGGTCCCGTGATCCTCCAGCCCGGAACCAACGATACCATCGTGATCAACTACGAACGGAACTTCAGCGATCTGATTGCAGTTGACTACATCGTAAACTACGAATATCGCACCTACACCATGGAACTCGATGCAAACGGCGAGGCCGTTTACGGAGAACCCGCAGTGGAAGAGGTTTCCGGAATCGTACAGAGCGGTTACGCAGGACTCCAGGTGGCCCTGGATCCCGGAAACAGAGAAGGCTTTGCTCCTCTGGCAACCAACCCCGCAGTGACCCAGACTCTGGCAGCAGAGGGTAATGTATGGACCTTCGTACACGAACAGTACATTCCTCTGGAACGGGGCCAGGTGGCAGTAAACCATCACTACACCACGGAAATCATCGCTCTCGACGGAACCACCAGCTCCGTGACCGATGATGTGATGGGCACCCCCGAAGCCATGTATCAGGGTGAAGCTTACGAAGCAAATGCTGTTCCTAACGGATTCACTCTCACCGGACTGCAGGTAGATGCAGCGGATCAGGCTCTGGCAGATTCCATCATCGTAACCGTAGGTGCCAACACTGTGATCGACTTCTACTACTACAAGACCATCGATAACAGCGTAAAGGCTCCCTACACCATCACTCACCAGTACTACCTGTATGACTGGGATGGAAGCCTCCTTTCCGGACCTGACCCCAACGCACAGCCTGATATCACCGGCGAAGGCTTCGTGACCACTCCCATCACCGCAGCACCCGCACCCGGCGACTACACCATGATCAGCGCAGAATACAACGGCGCAGACCTGGGCGAACTCACCGGAACCGCATACACCGTAAATCTCATCGAAGGAAACAACGACATCGTATTCGTATACGAAAAGACTCTGGCCCGCGACATGGTAGATCTGATCGTGATCCACAAATACTATCAGGATGAAGAGGCACTGCTCAATGGTGCAGAACCTCTGGCAGAATACCAGCTGCCCGATGTGGAAGTTTACGAAGGCGAAACCTACACGGCAGATATCCGTGAGGAAGCCGGATACACCTTCCTGAATGCAGATCCCGAAGACAGAACCCTCGTTGTTGCTGAAGATGGAGAAAACATCATCCTCCTCAACTACGTTCGGGCAGAAGCTTCCTACGAAGTGGTTCACATTTACAACCACAACGGCGCAGAAGAAGGAAAGACCTCTGAAGTCTACGGTGGATATGTCGGTGACCTGGTCAAGGCAGATGACATCGCAAGAGTACCTGCCTACAACGGCAACACCTACATCTTCGTATCCATCACCGATGACATCGTCCTGGATGCAAATGCTGTAAAGGTCATTACCCTGGTTTACAACAGATCCACCTGGACTCCTACCGATCCTGATCCCGTGGATCCTCCTGTAAATCCTGATCCCGTGGATCCTCCTGTGGATCCTCCTGCAGATCCCGTTGAGCCCGAAGATCCTCCTGTAGATATCCCTGATGAGGATGTTCCTCTGGCAGATCTTCCCGATGAAGAGGTTCCCTTAGCCGATATCCCTGAGGAAGATGTTCCTCTGGCAGATGTACCTAAGACCGGCGATAACAGCCCCCTGTTCATGGTGCTGGCACTGCTCTCCGGACTTGGCCTGGCGATCCTGGGTATTACCGGACGGAAGAGAAGAGAAACTGCATAAAAAAAGCCGGAAAGATCCGGATGATACACAACCCCGGAAAAAGGGAGGGCCTGTCGGCCCTCCCTTTTTCATTGCTTTTATTCATATATGTGTTTCGTTTTATCAAAAATCCTCAAGCTCATTACAGAAGATCAGGCAGGCATCTTTCCCCTCCCATTTGATCTCGGATGCGTGAGCTTTGACCCGAGGGCCAAACACGGAATTTTCAATAATGGTGCTGAAGTTCTTTTTTTCGTGGATATTTTCCGCTACACAATCCGGGCATCTGGTAGGGGAATTCCGGAAGGCTTCGTGACAGCGGCATCCGATGGCGTTCTTGGCAAAGCGATTGCTTTTTTCGTTCAGGAACTTCAATTCGCAGGTTTCCGGATCGATGATGTAGAGCCAAACATCCTGATTGTCCAGGATCTTGCGGAAGCTCTCCGCCTGCTCCTGGTTTTTGTCCTGCACGCGCTTTTTCAAGAGGAAGATGGACATAACTTCCGCAAGGAACTGCAGCAGATTGATCTGTTTTAGGGTCCAAAGCCGCTGGACGTTACATTCATCAAAGCCGATATATCCCCGGAAAACACCATTGTCCATAATGGCGCATTGCAGCATGCTCTTGATCCCCTGAGGTTCCAGGATCGCCCGGAAGTGAAGGGCCAGTTTGGATATGTCATCGCAGTAGAAGACACCTCGCTCGTTAAACAGGTCGATCCATCCGGGGATGTCTTCTGCATAGCTTATGTCCTGAAGGTTATCCTTTTCCTGACTGATCCCCTGGTTGCACCATTCAAAGGTATTGCTGCAATGTGTATTTTCTTCATTGTTTTCAAAGATGTATACACGGCTGACCTGGAGCATGTCGCCTACATAGGCCAGAATATCGTTCAGGGTGTCGAGGACGTTGCTGCTTTCATACATTTGCTGGAAAAC
Source organism: Clostridiales bacterium (assembly GCA_015058185.1). Lineage (GTDB taxonomy): Bacteria > Bacillota > Clostridia > Peptostreptococcales > Anaerovoracaceae > SIG263. The sequence goes on from SVCV01000008.1 coordinate 13,676, forward strand.
AAAGCGTACGAAGGAGGCGTCAGCCATGGCGGGTTCGTCCTCTGACTCAATTCGGGTGGTGGTCCGCAGCTCCTGAGAGAGGGACGAGAGCTTCTGGGCAGGATCATAGATCGTGTAGGTGTTTTTGCCCTTGCTCTTGGATGTATAGAGGGCTTCATCCGCGTGTTTGAACAGATCTGCATAGATGGTACCGTGAGCCGGGATCAGCGCAACGCCGATGGAACAGGAGGCTTTCAGTCCGGGAGCAACACCTTCCAGCAGTTCCTGCAATGTCTCCAGCAAGAATCTGCAGCGGTTTTGGACCATTTCCTCATGAGGGATATCCTTCAGGAAAATCAGGAATTCATCCCCACCGATCCGGCCGAGAATGTCATTGCTTCGGAACGTCTTTTTCAGCCTTTGGGCTACCTGCGAAAGAACACTGTCGCCGTACAGGTGACCATAGTTGTCATTGATCGCCTTGAAATTATCCAGATCCAGTATAAGCATGGCGCACAAACTGTTTTCATCCCGGTCGTTCAGGTAATCTATGATTTTCTGCTGGGTAGAGGCTTTGCTAAGCAGTTTTGTCAGGGAGTCCTGCTCTGCCTGTTCCTGCAGGGAAAGTTCCGCTCGCTTCAAGGTATCGATATCCTGCAGGATTCCGTTGATATGGGTTATGTCATTGTTTTCGTCAAGATAGGCCTGGGCGCTGATTCGTGTCCAAAGATATTTTGCATTGGCATTTGCAATGCGGACATCAAAGCTGATCGTGTTGGTGTGGCTGCTGCGGAGCTCTTCGATGGCTTTTTGAACAATGGGAACGTCATCCGGGTGGAAATGGGTGGCGATGCCCATTTGCTTTCCATAATTATGGGAAATAGGGCTGTATCCAAAATGCTTCTCCCACATGGAAGAGCAAATTAGTTCATCAGCCTTGAGATCCCATTCGAAGGTGATGATCCCGGCGTGTTCTTCGATAATTTGATTTTTTCTGGTTACGGAATTCAGGTTTTTTTCGATTTCCTTTTCCCTGGTATTATCGTTGATCACGAGATAAAGGAAATCCTGGTCGTCATTGCTTATATGGACTCTGGCCTTTGCCAGGACCCAAAGAGGTTCCTGGTTCTTTCGAAGGATGCGGAAGCTGAGATCTCCCTGCGGGCTTCCCTTGAACAGAAGGTCCTGGATACTGTGCTGAAGGCTCTGACGATCTTTAGGCAGGGTAAGAGAAAGGAGATTCCCTTCAAACTCCCGGAAAATTTCTTCTTCGGAATATCCTGTCAGAGTGAAAAGATTTTGAAGACCGTCCTGAATGGTCAGATCCTTATCGCATTTGCAGCGCAAAGCACTGCCCATGAGACTCTGCATAGCAGGATCCATCAGAAGCGGTAGTTTCTTTTCCTGAAGGTCTTCCGAAATTTCCATACTCAGCCGATGCCAGACAGACAGGGCGACGTGCTGAGATTCGTTTTCTGTATTGACTCGAAGAAATCTCAATTCATATTCCTGCCAGTTGTTCAGGACCGCATCAAAAATCCGACAGCGGAATATTTTGCGCCGTACATTCGAGTCGAAGAACTCATCTGTCAGCAGGCGATTGACTTGTTCGATAACCGCAGAATCCTCTGGATGGATCCGGAGATTCTGCAGCAGCTGAGCGGCATTAAAAACAGCGGCCTTGGGAACCAGTGCGCTCAGGCAGGGGTCAGGATTATAGACTACATGGTAGAGACCTTTGTCCAGGTCGATCTCCATGATCGTGTCGTTCAAATAATGAAGGATCGTTTGGTATTTTACATGGGATAACTGCGTGGTGGTGAGGGGATTGCTTTTCCAGCAGGGGCCGGGCAGGGGCATTTTAATGGCATCATCTTTGGGGGAGCGTCCATCTGCGTATTGATGGGCCAATGCTACCAGATCCGCACGGATCGTTTTAAAGCAAGCCAGTATCTGCGGGGAGAATGTGCCGCATTCTCCGTTGAGGATCATATTGATCGCTTCCTCATAGGGGAGTGCTTCTTTATAGACCCGGGGAGTGGTCAGGGCGTCAAAGACATCTGCCAGTCCTACCGCCTGGGCACAAATGGGGATATCTTCTCCGGAAAGACCCTCCGGATAACCGTTCCCATCCCATCTTTCATGGTGATAGAGTGCGATGTTATAGGCATAACGCAGGTACTCCATATCCCCCAATCCGCTGAGGTTCTGGATCAGCTCACTGCCAATGGTGGTATGGGTTTTGATCACTTCAAACTCTCCGGGAGTCAGCCGTCCCGGTTTGTTCAGGATCGCATCGGGAATGGATATTTTGCCGATGTCATGGAGGGCTGCAGCCCCGGTAATGATGTCAATGGTGCTGGGTGTCAGATTATATTCAGGGAAGTTCTTTGCAATATCTTCCAGGAGCATTTTCGTGAAACGGCGGATGCGGAGAACATGATTTCCGGATTCGCTGCTGCGGTGCTCGATAATGGCGGACAGGGCGTCCAGCATAACCTGGTTGGTTTGGCGGATCGTTTTTCGCTGTTCTTTGACCATGGACTGCAGACTTTGTTTGTGCTGATACAGGTCAAGGAGGATCTGCAGGCGCTTGCGGATGCTGGCTGCGGTATAGGGCTTGATGATAACGGCACTGGCACCCATTACAAGGGCTTTTTCTTCTTCTTTTCCATCTTCGTTGGAGGCCAGAAAGGTGAGGATCGGTATCTCAGAATCTGTTCCTGTAAGGGCGGCTTTGCTGATCGCCTGAAATTCTTCTTCACTGGCTTCCGGCAGGTCGGACAAAATTGCCGCGATGCAGGACTCGTTTTGCTGCAGGAGGAAAATTGCCTGTGCGGGGCCTTCCGCCTCCAACAGGTTGAATGCATCATCGAAAATGCTGCGCAGCATGGGACGCTCGCTTTCGTTGTTGCCGATAAGAAGCAGCGTATCTTTTAATCTGGAGATCATGGCAATTCCTCCTGTTTTTCAAAAGGTTTTATATCTTCATGCTACCAAAGAGAAAAAATGAACGCAAGCAGGAAATAAAATGTGATAAAAGAAATATTTTTTTGAAAGAAGAAAGCGCAAATATAACCTTTTTTTTAACCGTGCTATGGTAAATTGGCATTGATAATAGAAAAACTCTGCGAGAAAGGAGGGAATACAATGAAGAAAGGCTTTCGGAAAGGTGCTGTGATTTTTTTGGCTGCCGTATGCGGGATCAGCTGCGTGCTGCTTGGTTCCAGACTCCACGATTATGAGACTTCGGATCTGGTGTACAAAGAAGCACAGGAGATTGCCTTTTCTGCCCCTCTGGATCTGCCGGAAGAACCGGTCCCTTTGGCAGACGAACCTGTATTGGCGGAGCCTGTGCCTGAGGCTCCCGCGGAAGAGCCGGATCCTCTGCAGGTGTTGGACCTGGAGGCTTTGCGGCAGGTCAATGCGTATGTAATGGGATGGATCCTGATCCCGGATACCGAAATCAGTTATCCTCTGCTTGCGCCCAATAATAATGACATCTATCTGTACCGGTCCTGGGATGGGACCCGAAACAGTGCAGGCAGTATTTTCCTGGATCGTCGGAATGATGAAGGTCTTCAGGATTTCAATACCGTAATTTACGGACACAATATGCGCAACGGTGCTATGTTCGGCTCTCTTAAGCATTATGCGAAGAAGGACTACCTGGAAGCACATCCCTCTGTTTATATCATTACGGATGAAAGTATTCTTCGTTATGAGATATTTTCTGTGTATGAGGCGGATGTTTGGGGCGATACCTATCTTTGGGAGTTTGAAGATGATTCCCGAAAGGAGAAGGCATTGGACTATTTCCAGGAATGCTCTGTGATTCCGGTGGAACAGGATCTAACCATTGAGGATCACATTCTGACCTTGTCTACCTGCACAGATTCCCGCAATTATGAAGTCCGTTGGGTCGTCCAGGCAGTTCTTACAGAGGAGCTGGCCCGGCAATAAAAGAACCGAACCCATAGGGTCCGGTTCTGAAAAGTCAGTGCTGCGGATGGGGTGCTGCGGCCAACGGTTCCAAAGGTTGGACGCTGTAAGTGATCTCCGCCGGGGTGTGGGGATACTGCCGATGGAAGGCCCGAAGGATCCGCTGGCAGACCATACAGCTGTTTTCGTAATTGGCCTGGGGCAGCATGACGATCATTTGGGAAATGCTGCAGCGGGTCAGCACATCGCCGGCACGAAGGTTTTCTATCATCAGGGTCTGCAGGTTGGTCATAGCCGTATCCAGACTTCTTCGGGGAAGATCCTTTCCTCTTTGACCGTGGATAGAAAACAGGGCAATGTGGATCACATCTCCGCTCCGGAGAATGGAGCGGGCCTGCACCTGATAAAGAAGCTTAAAGAAATCGTATTCACAATACAGGGCGCCTTTGGTTCCCACAGGCTCTCTCAGCTGCTCCCGAACGATCCCGCTGGGAACAGAGAATCCTTTTTCTTCCCGGGAAGCTTCTCTGTAGAGTGCCATACTTTCCTCGTTGGGCATGACCCCGAAGGTGGAGAAAATCAATTCACTCATTTCTTCGTAGATCCGACGGGCTTCTGCACGATTCCCGGAGTGGATACAGGCTTTCATAAGGAACTGGCAGATCTCTTCACTGTAGGGTTCTATTTTGAGGGCCTTGCGGCAAAGGGACGCCATATCCTCCCAACGCTTTGCGGACTCCAACAGTTCCAAAGCCTGCTCGCAGGCATTCAGATACAGCTGGTGGTAGTAAACATTGATGGGCATGACCCAGGGATCGACGGCCAGCTTTTGGAGAAAATCACCTTTGTAGAGCTCCAGCGCCTGTAAGTACAGGTTCAGCTTCTCTTCTGCATTGACGGTTTTTTCCGCGGACTTGCAAAGCTGTTCAAATTCTTCTGCATCCAGGTGAAGGGGAATGTCGGTGTTCCACGCATAGGTTCCATTCTTTCGGATGATCCAGTTGTGACCGGCATCTTCGCTTAACTGGTTGAGCATGGTGCGGGCACGATAAAACATCGCCTTCAGCCGTCCGTTGGGATCTGCGGAATCTTCTCCACTGCCCAGCAGGGACAAATAGTGTTCCTGGGAAGCGGCGGAATTTCGGCAAAAAATCAGGTAGGCCAGCAAAAGCCAAACCTTTTTCATTCGGTTACTTGTATCATCGATACTTTGATCGCCGTAGCGGAGCGTAAAGTTTCCAAGCATTTGGATGTTCAGGGCTTGAGACATTACTTCCACCTCCATTTCGACAAAGATTTCGTTTGCGTGCTGTATATATAAAATATTACAGCAAAATTCAGATAATAGGAAGAGATTTTTTCCTGAAATACTTTTTTGTGGATAAAAAAACAGGTATAATGAGAGCAGACAAGCAAAAGTCTCTCTCCGGAAAGCGAAGGGGTTGTCCTATGATAAAAAGAGAATGGAAACAAAAATTATGTGCTCTTTTCCTGACGGTATGCTTGCCTGCCGTGCTTTTTGCCGGATGCAGTTCTCCTGGGGAAGAACTTTCTGCCGCGAATGAAGCAGTTGTTCCGCATCAGGATATGGCGGCGGAATCGGTTGCCTTCGATGTGGAACTGGAGGATGAGGCTGTTGCTTTGGCCGCTGCTCCGGCTGCAGTTCCTCAGGCGGCCAGTGTAACGGCTCCCGGCACTTTGGAAAAGAAGAACACCAATGCGGTCATTGACTACTCCAATACCTCGGATGGTTATGTCATGGTGCAATACATCAAAAAGACAGACCTGCGCCTTAAGGCTCAGGTAAAAGGGCCTACCACTACTTATACATACAACCTGGAACCTCAAAAGTGGGCTGCGCTTCCCCTTTCTGACGGAAATGGGGACTATCAGGTGATCCTTTATCAAAATGTGACCGGCAGCAAGTATGCTTCCGTTTTATCCATGAGCATGAAGGTTGCTTTGAAGGATGAGTTTGCACCGTTCCTTCATTCCAATCAGTACGTGGATTATGATAATGCCCCCGATACTGTGGCTATGGCTGCGGAGCTGATCGGGGAGGTAAAAGATCCGCTGAAGCAGGTGGAGATCGTTTACGACTATGTGGTAAAGGGTTTGACCTATGATAAAAAACTGGCGGCATCTGTAAAGAGCGGCTATTTGCCGGATCTGGACGCAGTTTTAGAGAAAAAATCCGGGATCTGCTTCGATTATGCAGCGCTGATGACCGGTATGCTGCGAAGCCAGGAAGTCCCCTGCAAGTTAGTGGTGGGATATGCCGGCAAGGCTTACCATGCCTGGATCAGCGTTTATGTGGAAGGCAGCGGCTGGATAGACAGTGCGATTTGGTTCGATGAGACCGGTTGGCACCGAATGGATCCTACTTTTGCCTCTTCTGCAAACAGCAGCAAAGATATCCTGAAATACATTGGCGACGGCGCCAATTACACTGCTAAATATTTTTATTAAAAAACATCGGGCTTTCCGTTTCGGTCAGCCCGTTTCGTGCCGGGAGGTGCGGTTATGAAACAGTTAAAGCTCAGTTGGGAACAGGTTGGGGCCCTTTGCCGGGCCCTGGCCCATTTATACCATGCCGGGATCGGTGTGGGGGATGCTCTTGCCCTTTTGGCGGAAGATGAATCTTCTTCGGGAGAAAAGGCCTTGCTTTCAGCCATGTCCCGCCGGGCAGATGAAGGACTTCCCCTGTCAGAGATCTTTCGGGAAACAGGCTGCTTTCCTGGTTATGTAAGCAGTCTGTTAGGCGTGGGAGAAAAGGTGGGCCGCACCGAAGAAACCTTAACCGCCCTTGCGGATCATTATGAAGGTCGGAGCCGCATGGCTCGCCAATTAAAAAATGCGCTGCTGTATCCTTCTGTGCTGCTTATTGTTCTGTTAGCTGTTATCGTCATTCTTCTGGTGTGGGTTTTGCCCGTATTCAGTGATATTTACGCCCGATTGGGCAGTGATATGACCGGTCTTTCCGGGGGCCTTCTGCTTCTTGGACAGGGACTGGGGAAAGTTATGCCCCTTCTGGTTGTTATCCTTGCATTGATTTTGATTTTCGGCGGCCTTCTTGCGGGCGCACCTTCTGTACGGGAACGGATCCTTTCTGCCTGGCGAAAGCGCTGCGGAGATAAGGGCCTTGGCCGTATGCTCAATGCGGCCAGATTTACCCAGGCTCTTTCCATGGGTATTGCCAGCGGTTTATCTCACCGGGAAGCGGTTCTTTTGGCTGCAGATCTGGCAGATGGAAGTGAAACCTTCAAAGAGCGCTGTGAGCGCTGCATTGCAAAGCTTGAAGATGGCTGTGACCTCAGCGAGGCTTTGCGCGATACGGAGCTTTTATCCGCGGCAGAATGCCGTTTGCTGGGTGCCGGCCTTAAGAGCGGTGCCGGTGAAAAGGTCATGGAGCAGATCTCGCAGAGAGCGCTTGAAGAAAGTGAACAAAGCCTGGAGAGCCTGGCCGGTCGGGTAGAGCCTGCTATTGTTGTGATCATGTCTGTGATAGTAGGGGTTATCCTGCTGTCTGTTATGCTGCCGCTGATGCACATTATGACCGCCATAGGGTGAGCCTATGAGTATGATGAGAAAAAAGCAAAGGCCCTGGGCCTTTATACTGATGATCGTAGTGATCCTTGCGGTGATCCTGTGGTTTCTCACGGCCTTGGGCAACTTGGAGCGGGGAAGTGAAGAAGAGGGCCTGGAGCAGCTGGAGACAGCCCTTCGCCGTGCCGCAGTGGCCTGCTATGCTTCAGAGGGGAGATATCCGCCTTCGCTGGATTATTTGACGAAACATTACGGGGTGCAGATCGGAGAAGAATACTTAGTATTTTATGAGGTTTTTGCCTCCAATCTGATGCCGGATATCACTATTGTGAAAAAGGATGCAAAATGAGGAATGGGAAAACGAAAAAATCCATATCCGGTGCGGCAGCCCTGGTCTTGCTGGGGATCTTTGCCGTGGGCATCCTTGGGGTCCTGCTTACGGGAGCCGTAGTATACAAAGATTTGTCGGAGCGAAGTGCTTTGGCCTATGACAGCCGAACCTGTGTACAATACTTGTCCTCAAAGGTTCGGCAGGCATCCTCTTCTGCGGCTGTGCAGCTTTCTGACTTTGGGGATGGCGACAGCCTGCTGATCTATGAAATGGTTCATGGCGAACCGTATCAGACACAGGTATACTGCTATGACGGCTGGCTTATGGAGCTGTTTACCGCTGCTGACAGCGGCATGGAGCCGGAGGCTGGTGAAAAGATCCTCCCCGTGCAGACCCTTTCTCTTGCGCAGACCGAAACCTTGCTGCAGGTGGAAGTTGTGGATGCCAACGGTTTGGAAAATACTTTTCAGCTGACACTGAGGGGAGGGGGCGGAATCCATGAGGAATAAACCCACTCTCGTTTTGGTGGAAATGGTGATCCTTTTCCTGGTTTTCGCCATTGCTGCGGTACTTTGCCTGAGCGCCTTTTTCTGGGCAAAGGAAACTTCCAAAGAGAGCTTTGCTTTGGATCAGGCATGGATTCAGGCGCAAAGTGCGGCAGAGGTCGTGAAGTTTTGTGAGGGCGACTTTGCTGCAGCTGCGAAGCTTTTAGACGGTACCTGGGATGGTGAGGATCAGATCCTTTGCAGCGGCGAGCTTGATCCCGAAGAGAAGATCTCCTATACCCTGACCATCACTCTGACAGACAGCGGTGTGCCTGCCTTGGGTCAGGCAGAAATCTGTGTTATGCAGGGCGATGAAGATTTGGTTCGGCTGAATACTGCCTGGCAGGAGGTGGCTGGACATGAGTAGAAATGAAAAAAGAGGGATCCCTGCCATTGGTGTCAGCTCCCTTCTGATAATTTTTACCGTTCTTTGTCTGACGGTCTTTGCCCTGCTGTCGGTGGCTTCTGCCCAGGCGGATCAGGCGCTGAGCGATAAAGCCGCTTCGTCTGTGGAAGGGTACTATGCGGCGGACTTTGCCGCAGAAGAAACATTGGCTCTTCTTCGTTCCGGCGAGAGGCCTTCTCATGTGAAGGAACGAAATGGTATTTATTATTATGCCCATGAAATATCGGCCACCCAGACCTTGGAAGTTGAGGTGCGGGTGGATGGTTCGGATTACGAGATTTTGCGCTGGCAGGCTGTTCCCTCCTCGGAATGGCATGCCGATGATGAGCTCCCCGTTTGGGATGGGGAGATGAAGGAGGATATCTGATGGCAGCATTGATCGACCATTTGACCAGAGCGGCGCAGGAAGGCGCCTCCGATCTGTTCATTATTCCGGGTGCTCCTGTCAGCATCAAGATCGATGGGAAGATCACTCCCATTGAAGAGGAGAAGGTGATGCCTGCCTCCGGGGAAAGCCTGATTCGGGAAATTTACGGACTTGCAAACCGGGAGATCGAGCCTTTCCTGAAGACGGGGGATGATGATTTTTCCTGCTCCGTACCCGGTCTTGCCCGTTTTCGGGTAAATGCATATAAGCAGCGGGGCTCTTTCGCTGCAGTGATCCGGGTAGTTTCTTTTGACATTCCCCATTGGGAAGATGCCCATATCCCCAGGGCGGTTATGGATCTGGCCGGCGTTACGGATGGAATGATCCTGTTTACCGGCACTGCCGGAAGCGGAAAGTCCACGACACAGGCCTGTATCATTGACCGCATCAATCGGGAGCGGTCCTGCCATATCGTGACTTTGGAAGATCCCATCGAGTTTCTGCATCGAAATCATAAAAGCATTGTCAGCCAACGGGAGATCTCCGTGGATACGGTGGACTGCCTGTCTGCCCTGCGGGCTTGCCTGCGGCAGGCTCCGGATGTGATCCAACTGGGAGAGATGCGTGATTTGGAAACCATTCGTACGGCTATGACTGCTGCGGAGACCGGTCATTTGCTCATGGGTACCCTGCATACGAAGGGAGCGGTAAACTCCATCGATCGTATCATTGACGCGTTCCCTGCAGACCAGCAGTCCCAGGTTCGGATCCAGCTCAGTGCAGTTTTACGGACTGTGGTCTCGCAGCAGCTTTTGCCGGATATAAAAGGCGGACTGGTTCCTGCTTTTGAGATCCTGCATATGACCAGTGCCGTTCGCAGCATGATCCGGGACTGCAAGAGCCATCAGGTTCCGGCAGCCATTGCCTCCGGCACCGGAGAGGGAATGCTCTCCATGGATCAGTCCATTCTGGATCTGCTGAAAAAAGGGTGCATTACGAAGACAACAGCTTTGGAATATGCGGATAACCCGGACCAGATGGCCCGCCGCATAGAATCTTTATAAGTTTACGGAGGAATAAAACATGAAAGTATTGCTGATCAACGGCAGCCCCAGAGAAAAGGGCTGTACTTATACCGCTTTGGCCGAAGTGGAAAAGACTCTGCAGAAAAACGGTATTGAAACGGAGATCCTGTATCTCGGAAAAGATCCTGTAGAAGACTGCAGAGCCTGCGGTGCCTGTGCCAAGCTGAAGCGCTGCGCCGTGGACGATTTGGTAAACCGCATCGTGGAGGAGATCGACACCATCGACGGTTTTGTTGTGGGCACTCCCGTTTACTATGCAGGTCCCAGCGGTCGGATCAAGTCCTTCCTGGACCGGCTCTTCTATTGCGCCGGCGGAAAGATGAAGATGAAGCCTGCTTCCGCAGTGGTTTCCTGCCGTCGGGGCGGTGCAGCATCTGCTTTTGACGAGATCAATAAGTACTTTACCAAGAGCAATATGCCCGTGATCTCCTCCCATTACTGGAACCAGGTTCACGGCAACACTCCTGAGGAAGTCATGCAGGATGCAGAAGGTCTGCAGAGCATGCGCTATATCGGGGAAAACATGGCATGGATCCTGAAGTGCATTGAAGCCGGCAAGGCTGCCGGTGTGCCTATGCCCGCCTACGAAAAGACCATCTTCACCAACTTTATTCGGTAACAAAAATGAAATTCTACATCGTTGACGCTTTTACAACGGAATTATTCGGCGGAAACCCCGCAGGGGTGGTTTTGCTGGGCGACCGGGACTTTTCGGAGATTCCGGATGAGGTTATGATCAAAACCGCTGCGGAACTGCGCTATTCCGAAACCGTCTTTATTAAGCAGGAGGCTCCGGACCGCTTTCATTTCCGCTATTTTACTCCTGTGGAAGAAGTGGACCTTTGCGGCCATGCCACTATGGCAGCCTTTCGGGTCTTGGTGGAAGAGGGTTTGGTTTCTCCCGGAAATCAGTATGCCCTAAAGACTTTGGCCGGGGAACTTACCGTGGAAACGGCGGAGGGGGAGACCTTTATGGAAATGGCCGAACCCAGGACCCTGCGGGTCTTTGAAGAGGGACCGGAGACAGAGGAACTTTACGAAGCTATGGGCCTTTCCCCGGAGGATGGGATCCCCGGATGGCTGCCGGAGATCATTTCCACAGGACTTCCGGATATTCTTCTTCCTGTACAGGATCCGGACACCCTGAACTCCATGGTCATGGACCGGGAAAAACTGTGTGAACTTTCCCGCCGCTATGAGGTCATCGGCCTTCATGCCTTTGCTCCCGGCGGTGAGCTCGGCTTCAATATGTTTTGGGCTCCCTGTACCGCTTTTTGCCGGAATTTCGCCCCGGCCTGCGGCATCGATGAAGAGGCTGCCACGGGAACGGCTAACGGCGGACTGACTTATTATCTTTGGAAAAAGGACATGATTGCTGCGGGCGGTAAAAACAATTTCCTGCAGGGAGAAAGTATGGGAAGACCTTCCTGGGTGCGGAGCCTTCTTTCTTTGGATGAAGAATCCTCTCCGGTGATCCGGATCGGCGGCTCTGCTGCCATTCTCGCCTCCGGAAATATCCACCTGTAATAGGTATCTGGAAACGGAGCATCCTCTGAACCGGGGATGCTTTTTTATTTTCATAAAAAAGGTTCCTGATATTGTTTAAAAAACCGGTAAAATGGTTAAATATATCTTACCTAGAAGAGGGGAGGAAAGAATATGAAATTAAATGGAAAGTCTGTAGTCGTAACTGGTGCCTCTTCCGGAATGGGAAAAGCTATCGTTGAAAAATTTGCAGCGGAAGGTGCTAATATCGTAGCCGTGGCTCGTCGTATAGATCGTTTGGAAGAATTGGCTGCTGCACTGAAAGGTGCTCCCGGAAAAGTGATCCCTTTCCAGGGCGACGTTTCCAAAGAGGAAACCATGGAAGGAGCCATTGCTCTTGCTGTTAAGGAGTTCGGACGTCTTGATATTCTGGTCAATAATGCCGGTGTCATGGACGATATGAGTCCTATCGGCGATGTAAAGAATGAAAAGATCGAACAGGTCTTTGCCGTAAATGTATTCGGTCCCATGTACTCCATGCGCAAGGCCGTACAGGTCTTCCTGGAACAGGGGGAAGGCGGCAATATCATCAATGTTGCATCTCTCGGTGCCTTGAGAACCGTTGCCGGGGCTGTATACAATGCCTCCAAGGCAGCCTTGGTCTCCCTGACCAAGAACACCGCTTTTATGTATATGCCCAATGGCATTCGCTGCAACGCCATCGCTCCCGGCGGCATCGTCACGGAGATCAGCTCTTCTATGGGTCATCCCAATATGGCCGGTTATGGCCGGGTTCAAAAGATTTTGGCTGCGGCTCCCGCACCCGGTTCTGCGGAACAGATCGCTTCTGCGGCCCTGTTCCTGGCCAGCGATGATTCCAGCTATGTAAACGGGGACATTCTCCTTGTGGACGGCGGCTGGGCAGCAGGCTGATCTTTATCACCAATATCGTTTCTTCTGCAAACCGCCCTTCGGGGCGGTTTGCTTTCGCCATAATCTATTGACCATTCCTGCATTTTAGTATAAACTGTATTAGTTAAAGTCTGCCCATCCGGGGCGGGCCCATTTATGATATTACGGCACCTTTTCCGCAGGTGAATTTGTCCGCAGCAGGTGCCTTTGGAAAGGAAGATAGAATTATGGGAATCAAAGTAGCCAAGTTTGGCGGCAGCTCCGTGGCAGATGCCATTCAGCTGGGTAAGATCAAGAGCATCGTAGAAGCAGACCCTTCCCGCCGGTATGTAGTTGTTTCCGCACCGGGTAAGCGGTACAGTGCTGACCACAAGATCACCGATCTGCTGTACCTGTGCAGAACACAGCTGGAACATAATGTAGGTCACGAACAGGTCTTCCAGGTCATCGGCGACCGCTTCAGAGCCATGGCAATGACTCTTGGCGTAGAAGTCGGGATCGAAAAAGAACTGTCCATTATCAATGAAAATCTTTTGAATGGCTGCTCCGCAGACTATATTGCCAGCCGGGGCGAATACCTGCAGGCAAAGATCACTGCTGCATACTTAGGCTTTGACTTTATCGATGCAGCCGGCCTTGTAAAGTTTGACGCAAAGGGCCGTTTCCTGGACGAAGCCACCAACGAAGCTTTGGCAGAAGAACTGGCCAAGCACGAAAAGGTTGTAATGCCCGGTTTCTACGGCGCAATGCCCGACGGTTCCATCAAGACCTTCTCCAGAGGCGGTTCCGACATTACCGGTGCTCTGGTTGCACGGGCAGTAAAGGCTGATGTTTACGAAAACTGGACCGACGTTTCCGGCTTTCTCATGGCAGACCCCAGAATCGTTGATGATCCCGCTCCCATCGAAAACATTTCCTACACCGAACTGAGAGAGCTGTCCTACATGGGCGCCAGCGTTTTGCACGAAGATGCTATTTATCCTGCAAAGGTCATGAATATTCCTATCAACATCCGAAACACCAACGATCCTTCTCACCCCGGCACCAACATCATGGCGGAAGTACCCAAGAGCGACAAGATCATCACAGGTATCGCCGGAAGCAAGGATTTCGTAGCCATCTCTATTTATAAGAGCTCCATGAGCACCCAGATCGGCTTCGTTCGCCGCGCTCTGTCCGTTTTGGAAGATTACCGGATCTCCGTAGAGCATCTGCCCTCCGGCATCGATACTCTGTGCCTGGTTATTGCCAAGAAGTCCTTTAACGGCAAGATGGACGAAGTTGTAGAAGAACTGGAACGCCGTCTGAATCCCGATCAGATCATCGTCCACGAAGACATCGCTTTGGTAGCCACCGTTGGTTGGGGTATGGCCAGCCGTCCCGGTGTATCCGCAACCCTGTTCAACGCTCTGTATAAGGCAGACGTCAATGTTCACATGATCGACCAGGGTTCCAGCGAAATGAACATCATCGTCGGCGTAAGCAATGATGACATGGAAAAGACCATCCGGGCGATCTACGAAGCATTCAGCTCTCATAACCTGAACGCATAAGAAAACAATGCTTTCCCGCCGGAGAGATCCTTCGGCGGGGCATTTTTATAAGAAAGGGAAACACTATGGGATTTATGGAAAAGATCTTTGGTGACCTGAATACCAAAGAAGTAAAAAAAATCGAGAAAATTGTCGAAAAGATCGAGGCTTTGGACTCCCAGATGCAGGCCTGTTCCGACGACGAGCTTCGGGCCTGGACTCCGAAACTGAAGGCTCGGCTGGAAGCCGGCGAAACTCTGGATGATATTCTGCCGGAGGCTTTTGCTGTTGTAAGAGAAGCTGCCTGGAGAACTTTGGGCATGAAACACTTCCACGTACAGCTCATCGGCGGCGTGGTCCTTCATCAGGGCCGGATCGCAGAAATGAGAACCGGTGAAGGTAAGACTTTGGTAGCCACTTTGCCCGTATATCTGAATGCTCTTGAGGGGAAGGGCGTTCACGTGGTTACGGTCAATGACTATCTGGCCAAGCGCGACATGGAATGGATGGGCAAGGTTTATACCTTCTTAGGCCTGACCGTGGGCTGTGTTATTCACGCCGTTACCGGTGCGGACCGTCGGGCTGCCTACCAGGCGGATATTACCTACGGTACCAACAACGAGTTCGGTTTCGACTATCTGCGGGACAACATGGCGGTATATAAAGAGAACCTCATGCAGAGACCTCTGCACTTCGCCATCGTGGACGAAGTGGACAGTATCCTTGTTGACGAAGCCCGTACGCCTTTGATCATTTCCGGTCAGGGCGCCAAGTCTACAGAGCTTTATGCCGCAGCCAATCTCTTCGTTCAGAGACTCAGTCTGGACAATGACTTTACCGTTGATGAAAAAGAAAACACCGTTTCTTTGACGGAAGCCGGTATCACCAAGTGCGAAAAGCACTTTGGGGTAGACAACTTTGCAGATCCGGAAAACATGGAACTGAACCACCATGTCATCCAGGCTCTGAAAGCGCACCGGCTCATGAAGAAGGACGTAGACTACATCATTAAGGATGGCGAGATCGTTATCGTTGACGAATTTACCGGCCGCCTTATGTTTGGCCGCCGCTACAGCGAAGGTCTCCATCAGGCTATCGAAGCCAAGGAAGGTTTGCTGGTCCGCAAGGAATCCAAGACCCTGGCTACCGTCACCATCCAGAACTACTTCCGTATGTATCAGAAGCTGGCCGGTATGACCGGTACCGCAAAGACGGAAGAAGAAGAATTCCGGGAAATCTACAACATGGACGTTGTGACCATTCCCACCAACAAACCCATCGCCAGAATCGACGAAGATGACTCCATCTACGGCACCGAAAGAGGCAAGTTCACTGCCATCGCCAATAAGATCGCAGAATGCCACGCCACCGGTCAGCCCGTTCTGGTGGGTACCATTTCCATCGAAAGATCCGAGATCCTCAGCGCACTCTTAAAGCGCCGGGGCATTAAGCATAATGTGCTGAATGCAAAGCAGCACGAAAGAGAAGCGGAGATCGTTGCAGAAGCCGGCCGCTTGGGCGCCGTTACCATCGCCACCAATATGGCAGGCCGTGGTACGGACATTATCCTGGGAGGCAACCCCGACTTTGAAGCAAAGAGAGAGCTGCGGAAGAAGGGCTTTGATGAAGAATCCATTTCCTATGCAGCCAGCATGGTTCCCTTAGAGGACCCCGCACTGATCGAGCTTCGGAAGGAATACAACGAACTCCACAGCAAGTTCAAGGCCGAAAGAGCCGACGAACAGGCTAAGGTAAGAGAACTCGGCGGACTTTGCATCTTAGGCTCCGAACGTCACGAATCCCGACGGATCGACAACCAGCTGCGAGGCCGTGCCGGCCGCCAGGGCGACCCCGGCCGCACCCAGTTCTTCATTTCTTTGGAAGACGAACTCATGCGTCTTTTCGGCGGAGAACGGATCCAGGGTCTGGTAGGCAAAATGGGCGTTGCAGAAGACGAACCCATCGAAGCCGGCATCCTGACCAAGACCATCGAAAATGCACAAAAGAGAGTGGAAGGCCGCAACTTCTCCATCCGAAAATATGTTCTCCAGTACGACGATGTTATGAACAAGCAGCGTGAGATCATCTACGGAGAACGGAAACGTGTTCTGTATGGCGAGAATCTGCGGGACCACATCATGTCCATGACCGAAAAGGTCGTAGACGAGCTGGTCACCACCTGTACCGCCGGAAGCAAGTATGCGGAAGAATGGGACTTTGCGGATTTGGAAAACAGCTGCAGAAAGTTCTGCGGAAATCTGGAAGGCTTCCATTATACCGAAGAAGAGATCCAGGATCTGGACGCCGAACAGCTGAAAGAAGATGTTATGGCTCGCTTCGAAAAGGCCTATCAGGCCAAGGAAGAAGAGATCGGTGTGGAACGGATGAGAGAGCTGGAAAGAATGGTTCTCCTCCGGGTCGTAGACAACAAGTGGATGGATCACATCGACGCTATGCACCAGCTGCGGAGCGGCATCAACCTCCGTGCACTGGGTCAGCAGGATCCTGCCGCTGCCTACTCCCACGAAGGTTTCGATATGTTCGAGGCCATGATCCGGGATATTCAGGATAACACCATTAAGTTCTGCTACAATGTAACGATCCAGACCGAAACCACCAGAAAACAGGTGGTCAATATCGGGGAAAGCCGTAAGGATGAATTCCGAAGCTCTGAAGGAGGTCAGGCTCCCCAGTCTGCTCCTGCAGGCGGTCTGCCGGAGGAAGCACCCAAGGAAGCTCCCCAGAGAGTAAAGCCCCAGCCCGTACGCAAGACCGCACCGGAAGTCGGCCGGAACGATCCCTGTCCCTGCGGAAGCGGTAAGAAGTACAAGAAGTGCTGCGGTGCCAAGAACGGAGATGCCGAATAAAAAA
>SVCV01000114.1 GCA_015058185.1 Clostridiales bacterium
TGAGGGCAAGGTCTTTGCCATGGGCGACAACCGTTTAAACAGTTTGGACAGCCGCAGTCCCCAGGTAGGACTGATCGAGATCGATGAGATCATGGGTAAGGCTGTGCTTCGGGTATTCCCCTTCAGTCAGTTCGGTCTTCTCGACACCATCGAGGAATAGAGAGAATATATATGAGACAAGTAAAGCAAATTGCCAACAATAAAAAAGCCCGGCACGATTTCTTCATAGAAGATACCTATGAAACCGGCATCGTGCTTACCGGGACCGAGATCAAATCCATTCGCCAGGGTAAGGTAAACCTGAAGGAAAGCTTTGCCAAGGTGGAGAATGGTGAGGTTTTGGTATATGGGATGCATATCAGCCCCTACGAACAGGGAAACCGTTACAACGTAGATCCTTTGCGCCCCCGGAAGCTTCTTCTGCACAAGAGGGAGATCCGCAAGCTCATCGGACTTACCACGCAGAAAGGTTTCACCCTGGTTCCTCTGCGCCTTTATCTGAATGAACGGGGACGGGCCAAAATGGAACTGGCGGTAGCCCGGGGTAAGAAGCTCTACGATAAGCGGGATGATATTGCAAAGAGAGATGCCCAGCGCCGCATGCAGCGGGAGCGCTACTAAAACACAAAAGGAAAACCGATCAATTGGGAAAGGGGAAGCAGAATGGATATCAGATTTTGCGGAGCAACTACTGCTGTTACGGGATCTTGTCACCTGATCAGCACTTCGGACGGCAAGAATATTCTTTTGGACTGCGGCATGTTCCAGGGTAACAAAACCATGGAAAAGCTGAACTATGAGCCCTTTGACTTCGAACCCTCCGATGTGGAATGCGTGATCATCAGTCACGCCCATATTGACCATACCGGCCGGCTGCCTCTTCTCGTTCGGAGAGGTTTTTCCGGCATTATTTATTGTACGGATGCTACCGCAGATCTTTTGAAGGTCATGCTGAAAGACAGCGCCCATATTCAGGAAAAAGAAGCCGAATGGCAAAACCGCAAGAATCAGCGGGCGGGGAAACCTCTTGTGGAGCCCCTTTATACCCAGGCGGATGCGGATGCAGCGCTGAAGCTGGTTCGCCCGGTGCTGTATGATCAGCTGGTGGAACTTTGTCCCGGTGTTCAGGCTGTGTTTAATGATGCAGGCCATATTTTGGGGTCTGCCATTGTGGAGCTGTTTATTGAAGAGGGTGGGAAGACCTCCAAGCTGGTATATTCCGGTGACTTAGGGGTTCCGGATCGTCCCATTCTCCGGGATGCAAAGAAGATCAAAAAAGCGGATTATTTGATCATGGAAACCACCTATGGCAACCGTCTTCATGGCAGCAATGAAGTCAGCATCGACCAGCTTCTGCAGATCGTTCTGAAGACTATAAAGAGGGGCGGTAATGTGATCATTCCTTCTTTTGCTGTAGGCCGCACCCAGGAACTGATCTTTGAATTCAATCGTTTTTACGAAGAACACCCGGACGCACAGAGGGAACTGGAAGATGTGATGATCTATGTGGACAGCCCCATGGCCACCACTGCCACCGAAGTTTTCCGGAATAACGCACAGGTTTTTGACGAAGAGACCCGGGAATATATTCTTCGGGGGGATAATCCTTTGGATTTCAAGAATCTGCGGTTTACCCGAACGGCGGATGATTCGAAGCAGCTGAACATGGATCCTTCCCCCAAGGTCATTATCTCCGCCAGCGGCATGTGCGAAGCCGGCCGGATCAAACATCATCTGAAACACAATCTCTGGAACCCCAAGGCCAGCATCGTGTTCGTGGGATATCAGGCGGAAGGGACTTTAGGCCGATCCATCGTTCAGGGCAGCCAGGAGGTCTCCTTGTTCGGCGAAAAGATCCATGTAGGGGCGGAGGTCTATAATTTAGAGGGCTTCTCCGGCCATGCGGACCGGGACGGTCTTCTGGACTGGCTGGGAGGCTTTGAGAAAGCTCCCAAACATATTTTCCTGGTCCACGGCGAATTGGACGCAAAGAGAGATTTTGCAGCCGCTGTTAAGGAGCGGTACGGTTATGACTGCACGGTTTTGGAAGGCAATTGTTCCTGTACGCTGTCGCCTGTTGAGGAAACGGCAGTTCCCGCTTCTCTTGGCGTAGCCGCAGCGGTCATGACCCCGGAAAAGACTGCAGAGATCCGGGCCCGCATCTCTCAGGTCCACGAAAATCTGGACGGTATTTTGTTCAATGCGAAGCAGGCACTGGAAGAGGACATGACCCCCGAACGGGTGGCTGCCATCAACAACATTCTGCTGGCATTGGAAAAAGAGACCCTGAACTTAGGCTCTACTGTAACATTGGAAGATAGATAAAAAAAAGTCGTCTCTGTCGAGACGACTTTTTTTACATTATCCTTCACACTTTGTCAGCAGTTCTTCCCAGCGGCGGTCAACAGTTTTCTGAACTTCTTCGATCATCCATTCGTTGCCGGGCTTGAACATATGCTTGAATCGGCCCTGGGGCTTCAGATATTCTTCTACAGGCAGTTTCTTCTTGGGTTCATAGCTGAGAGTCCACTTGCCGTCTTCCACTTCGTACAGGGGCCACATGCAGGTTTCTACTGCCAGCTTGCAGATCTCCATAATGTTTTCTGCGGGGTATCTCCAACCTCTGGGGCAGGGTGCCATAATATTCAGGAAAGCTGCACCGGGAGTGTAGATGGCCTTTCTTGCCTTTTCGTACAGGTCCTTCAGGTTTCCGATGAAGGTGGTCTGTGCTGCGTAGGGAACATGGTGGGCTGCGATGATGGCAGTCAGATCCTTCTTGTTCTGCAGCTTGCCGTAGGAAACGTCGCCTACGGGAGAGGTGGTGGCATCGGCGAACCGGGGGGTGGAAGAGGATCTCTGGATACCGGTGTTCATGTAAGCTTCGTTGTCGTAGCATACATAAACCATATCGTGGCCTCTTTCCATAGCGCCGGAAAGGCTCTGCAGACCGATGTCGTAAGTGCCGCCGTCACCGCCGAAGGCAATGAACTTGTAGGTTTCGTCGATCTTGCCCTTCTTCTTCAGTACATTGTAGCAGGCTTCTACGCCGCCCAGGGTAGCTGCTGCATTTTCGAAAGCAGCGTGGATGTAGCTGTCTTCCCATGCAGTGTAGGGGTACAGGAAGCTGGAAACTTCCAGGCAGCCGGTGGCACAGCACACAACAGCCTTATCTTCGGGATCCATTGCCCGCAGAACATTCCGGACAGCGATGGGGCTTCCGCAGCCTGCGCACATTCTATGACCGCCGGAAAAGCGTTCCGGCTTTTCTACTTCTTTTTTCAGATTATAAGCCATGTTCCAACCTCCTAAAGTCTTACGCCCATGTGGCGATAGGTTTCGCCGATCACACCGGTAGCGTCGATTTCTTCCAGCTGAGCGTAAACGGATTTGATGTCAGAAACTTTTACGTCACGGCCGCCCAGGCCATATACGATGTTGATCATCTTGGGACGGTTTTCCAAATCGTAGCAAGCGCTTCTGGTTTCAGCAAAGAGGGGTCCGCCGGAAGCGGAGAAACCTTCTGCCTTATCCATAACGGCTACGCACTTGGTCTTTGCCAGAGCTTCGGCCAGTTCCTTCATGGGGAAGGGACGGAATACGCGGATCTTGATCAGACCCACTTTCTTGCCCTGTGCCCGGAGTTCATCTACAGCAGCCTTTGCGGTACCGGCGGTGGAGCCGATGAGGACTAAGGCCAGTTCTGCATCTTCCATGCAGTATTCTTCGAAGAAACCGTAGCTCCTGCCGGAGATGGCTTCGAATTCCTTTGCTACATCCAGGATGACCTGACGGGCATTCTGCATGGCAACTGCCTGCTGATATTTATGTTCCATGTAGAAGGGTTCGATGTCGTAGGGGCCTACGGACATGGGGTTGTCCTTCTTCAGGAGATAGTTTTCGGGCTCGTATTCGCCTACGAAAGCCTTGACCTTTTCATCTTCCAGCAGCTCGATGTTTTCGATGGCGTGGGAGGTGATG
>SVCV01000009.1:0-15438 GCA_015058185.1 Clostridiales bacterium
CCCTTCAGAGATATTCCGGTGTTACCACCAGAAGCGAAGGCGAAGAACCTTATAGACGGGTTATCATCGAACATAAATAAACGAATCACAATAACCTGCGAAACCGCAGGTTATTGTTTTAATGAATGAAAGAGAAGGAAAGGGAGATCAAAATGGAAGATACGATCGCTGCCGTTGCGACGGCATACGGAGAAGGCGGAATCGGTATTATCAGACTTTCCGGACCGGACACTTTAAAGATTATGTCCGCCATTTTTAAGCCTGCCCGAAAAGAAAGTTCTTTCGCTGCGGAAAACCGAAAGCTGATCTACGGAACCGTGGAAGATCCGAAAAACGGAAAGACCATCGACGAAGTATTGGCGGTTTATATGAAAGCTCCCTATACTTATACCAGAGAAGATGTGGGAGAGATCCATTGTCATGGAAGCATTATTTCCCTTCGGAAAACCTTGGAACTGATCCTTTGCAGCGGCGCTCGCCTTGCGGAAAAAGGGGAATTTACCAAGCGGGCATTTTTGAATGGGAGGTTGGACCTTTCCCAGGCAGAAGCCGTAATGGATCTGATCAAGGCAGATACGGATATGGGCTTTGATGTAGCCTTGGAGCAAATGGAGGGAAGCCTCTCCGGTAAGGTTCGGGAGCTTCGGGACAGCTTAGTGGCGCTGCTTGCTCATGTGGCTGTAAACATCGATTATCCCGATGAAGATATTGAAGAAATCACCTACGAAGATATGATAAAAAGTATATCGGTAATAGGCGATGAAGTAGATAATATGCTGGCTCAGGCCCACACCGGCCGGATCGTTCGGGAAGGTCTTCGGGTCACCATCGCAGGCAAACCCAACGTAGGAAAATCCTCTTTGATGAACGCCATGCTTCGGGAAGCCCGGGCTATCGTTACGGATATTCCCGGTACTACAAGAGATACCATCGAAGAAGGTCTCAGCGTCAGAGGGATCCCTCTCCGGCTGACAGATACCGCCGGTATTCACTTCACGGAAGACCAGGTGGAAAAGCTGGGCATCGAAAAGAGTAAGGAATCTTTCAATAAGGCGGATCTGATTTTGCTGATCCTGGACGGCAGCAAAGAGATGGAAGAAGAAGACTTAGAGCTGATGGAAAAAGTTGCACAAAAGCCTGTAGTGGTTCTTGTCAACAAGACAGATCTTGCTTTAAAATTGGATTTAGAGGAAGTAAAGAGAAAGCTGCCTCAGGCGGCTTTGATCAAAACCGCCGTAAAAGAAGGAAAGGGTTTGGAGCTGTTGGAAGACGAGATCGAAAGGATGGTCTTCAGCGGTGGCGCCCGTCAAAAGGACAGCCTTTTGGTAACCAATGTACGGCATAAAAATGCTTTGGAGCAGACCGCTTCTGCGCTTGCGGATGCAAAAGAGGGCTGTGAAAGAAGAGAAGCTTTGGATTTGGTCGAGATCGATCTTCGCCGGGCCTGGGAATTCCTTGGAGAAATCACAGGGGAAACCGCAGCAGAAGATATTATCGACCAGGTATTTTCAAGATTTTGCTTAGGAAAATAAAAGATGAAAGAAACTTGTTTTTTAGGAGAATATGATGTCATCGTGGTAGGAGCCGGGCATGCAGGCTGTGAAGCCGGTTTGGCTTCTGCACGCCTGGGCCATTCCACTCTGCTTTTATCCATTAACCTGGAAGCGGTAGCCATGATGGCCTGCAATCCCTCCATCGGCGGTTCCGGAAAGAGCCATCTGGTTCGGGAAATCGACGCCCTGGGCGGGGAAATGGGTTTGAATATCGACAAAACCTTTATTCAAAGCCGGATGCTGAACGTGGCAAAGGGTCCTGCGGTACATTTTCTCCGGGCACAGGCCGATAAAGAACAATATCATAAAGAGATGAAAAAGGTTCTGGAACGCCAGGAAAACCTGGACCTTCGTCAGGGGGAAGTTGCAGAACTGATCGTGGAAGAGGATCAGGTAAAGGGTGTGATCCTTTCTTCCGGTGCAGTTTTTCACGCAAAAGCGGTTATTTTGGCAACAGGAACCTTCCTGCGGGGCCGGATCTCCATTGGCGTAAACTCCTTCCCCAGCGGTCCCAACGGTCTTTCTCCTTCCATCAGCTTAGCGGATAATTTGGTGGAGCTGGGCTTGAACATGCGCTGTTTTAAGACCGGTACTCCTGCCAGAGCTTTAAGCACCTCCCTTCACTATGAAAAAATGCAGGAACAGCCCGGCGATCCGGAGATCGTTCCCTTCTCCTTTATGAACGACGATTTGGAGCGGGAACAGCTTTCCTGTTGGCTGACCTATACAAACGAGGAGACGCACCGGATCATTCGGGAGAATTTCCTTCGTTCCGGCACTTATTCCGGTGTTATTGAAGGGGTTGGCCCCCGGTATTGCCCCTCTATTGAGGTAAAAATTGACCGGTTCCCGGATCGGGCAAGACACCAGCTGTTTGTAGAGCCGGAAGGTTTGGATACGGACGAAATGTATATTCAAGGCATGTCCAGCAGTTTGCCGGAAGATGTTCAGGTGGCTTTTTATAAAACCATTCCCGGGCTGGAAGATCTGCGGATCGTAAGACCGGCTTATGCCATCGAATATGACTGCATCGATCCTTTGGAACTGCAGCTGAATTTAGAGCATAAACGGATCGAAAACCTGTTCTGTGCAGGCCAGTTTAATGGTTCTTCCGGATACGAAGAAGCGGCGGCCCAGGGCCTTATGGCCGGGATCAACGCGGTTCGGAAGATCGAGGGAAAAGAACCCTTCATTTTGGATCGCTCCGAAGCCTATATCGGCGTGCTTATCGATGACCTTGTGACCAAGGGAACGGAGGAACCCTATCGGATCATGACTTCCCGGGCGGAATACCGGCTGGTACTTCGTCAGGATAATGCGGATCTGCGTTTGACGGAGAAGGGATACGAACTGGGACTGGTTTCCCAGGAACGGTATGAACGTTTCTGCAGCGATAAGGCCGCAATGGAAAAGGAACTGGAACGGTTAAATACCGTTTCTCCCACCGCAAAGGAGACCAACGCCTTCTTAGAAAGTTTGGGCGAGCCTCCCATTCAAAAAAGACTTACCCTTGCGGAGCTGTTAAAGCGTCCGGAAGTGACTTATGAAAACATGAAATCGCTGGATCCCGACCGGCCTGCACTTTCCGGCCACGTTATTACAAAGGTGGAAGTACAGATCAAATACGCCGGGTATATTTCCAAACAGCAGACCCAGGTAGAGCGGTTCCGGAAGTTGGAAGATAAAAAGCTTTCCCCGGATCTGCCTTACGGCGAGATCGACGGACTGCGTTTGGAGGCCCAGCAGAAACTGGCGGAATTCAAGCCTTTATCCGTAGGACAGGCATCCCGGATCTCTGGGGTATCTCCTGCAGATATCAATGTTTTATTGATTTATTTGGAAAAGAAAAGGAGACAGAGCTGACCATATGGAAAAGAAAATGATTCACCTTGAAAAGGCTCTGACCGGCCTGGGAAAGGAAGCGACTCCGGAACTTTTGGAACAGTTTTCCTTTTACATGGAAGCTATTTTAGAGAAAAACGAACACATTAATCTGACGGCTATTAAAGACCGGGAAGCCTTTGAAATCAAGCATTTTGTGGACTCCATCGTCTGCATCGGCCATCCTGCCATCGAAGATGCGAAGAAAATCGTGGATGTTGGCACCGGTGCCGGTTTCCCCGGCATTCCTTTGGCTTTGGTTTATCCGGAAAAGGAATTTCTCCTCTTTGATTCTTTGAATAAGCGGATCAAAGTCTTGGAGGAGATCTGCCAGAAGATGGGGCTGAAAAATGTAACCCTTCTTCACGGCCGGGCCGAAGAGCTGGCAAAGAAAAAGGAGCACAGAGAGCAATACGATCTTTGCGTCTCCAGAGGCGTTGCCCACTTAGCCATCCTTTCCGAATATTGTCTCCCCTTAGTGAAAGTGGGCGGTTGGTTTGGTGCGTATAAGAGCCAGTCTGCGGAGGGTGAAATTTTCGAAAGCCGAAAAGCATTCCACCTGTTGGGAGGAAAGCCGGAAGGACAAACGGATTTCCCCCTGGAAGAGCCCTCTTTGGATCATTCCGTATTTTGGATCCGAAAGACCAGTCCCACGGCAGCGAAATATCCGAGAAAAGCGGGAACTCCCGAGAAAAATCCCTTGATTTGAAAAAATCAGGGGTTTTTTGTTGAGGAAAACTATCTTTTTCCCGGACAGGCCCCCTGCTAAAATGTTCTTAGAAAAAGGGACTGCTTTTCCCGGGAAAAGCAGAGGGAAGAAGTAAGGGGGTACCTATGTTTATACCAAAGAGAAATCACGCTGTGGAAATTCCCATTGAAGAAATAACAGCCAATCCGGATCAGCCCCGAAAGGTCTTTGAGGACCAGGAACTCGAGGCTCTGAGCGCCTCTATAAGAGAATTCGGGGTACTGCAGCCCATAATTGTAAAAAAAGTCGCTCAGAAAGGCTATTTTTTAATAGCCGGGGAAAGAAGACTTCGGGCAGCCACTATGGCGGGCCTAAAACGGATCCCTGCGGTGATTCGGGAGGCCGATGACCGGGAAATTGCTTTGATCGCTCTGGTGGAGAACATTCAAAGAGCAGAACTGAACTATATTGAGGAGGCGGAGGCGTATCAGAGCCTGATGGAGGTCCATGGGCTGACCCAAGGTGAGCTTTCAAGGCGAGTGGGGAAACAGCAATCGACCATTTCCAACAAAATTCGACTTTTGTCGCTGCCGGAGGAGATTCGAAAAGGGTTGGCCAAACATCAGCTTTCGGAGAGGCATGCCAGAGCTCTTCTTCGGATCCCGGATAACGAACAGCGAAAGCAGATCTTAGAGCGGATCGCGGCCCACGGGCTGAACGTAAAGCAAAGTGAAAAGCTCATCGAAGATTTTTTGGAAAAGAAAAAGGAGGAAAGCCGAAAAGCGGATCGGCTTCGGTTCATCAATTATCGGATCTACATCAACACCATAAAAAAGGCCTTTACCACCATTAAGGATTCTGAGGAAGAGGCCCGCTACTACCAGGAAGATAAGGGGGATCATTTTGAGGTTCGGATCACCATCCCCAAGAAAGTAGGCTGAGGGCAGAAACCTGTTTCAAAGAGGGGACATCTATGGTATAATAATCCACGATTATAAAAATAAAGTGGAGCTGTCCGAAAAGGTCTGAAGGCAACCAGAACGCAGGGAAAGCTCTGCGTTTTGTTGTGTATAAAGGAGTTTTTTATGTTCTTGATGAAGCATTCTAAAAAAGTGGCCCTGGTGATCGTGATCCTGCTTGCAGTCTTTGAAGTGTTCAGTGCCACCATTATGCCTAATAAAATGGTTGTGCAGATGGATATGGACGGCGGTGACGGTCTGATCCTTCCCACACCCCTGGGCCTGATCATCTTTTTTGCGGTTTCTTTGGCTACCAGCTGGAGAATGACGGCAGTCCCCGAAGCAAAGGACAAGAAAAAGTGGCTGGTTGCCACCCTTTTCGTTATTTTCATCAATGCAGTGCTTGTACTGTACAACGTAATGTACTAAGGAGGACCGGATGAAAAGAGTTGCCCTATTTGTACTTTTAGCCGTACTGATCGTAGCGCTTTGCCCTGCAGGTGCAGTCTTTGCAAACCCCAAAGCTCTGGAAACCGTTGATTATGCCTGGGAGTATCTGCAGTACATCGATGAAAACTTCCCGGATCGTGACGCCGGAACGGAAGGCGAAAAAAAGCTGGCAGACGAGCTGCGCAAGGAGCTCGAATGGATCGGCTACACCGAAGAAAACAGCTTTGTTCAGGAATTTGCCTTTACGGATAATGAAGGAGCGGAAAAATCCTCTCAGAATATAGTTGCCATAAAGCCCGGTGAAAAGGAAGAGATCATTGTTATCGGGGCACATTATGACAACGAAAGCGAGGGCACCGGTGCTCATGATAATACTTCCGGTACCGCTCTCGTTTTGGGTGCTGCAGCTTCTTTCTTTGAAAAGGAAACTCCCTATACGCTGCATTTCGTATTTTTCGGTGCCGGCGAAGCTGAATCCGCCGGAGCTGAGGCTTATGTAGCGGCAATGGGCGAAAATAAGGATAAAATCGTTCTTATGATCAATATCGACGGAATTCTGGCCGGCGATCATTGCTATTTGTATGGTGGGATCCCTCATCCGGAAAAGGAGGAGGTTTACAACGATTGGGCGGTAGACCAGGCCTATTCTTTGGGTCGGGCCTTAGGTTTGGACCTTCGCCTCCATCCCTATACCTTTGATAATCCGGAACCCGGAGCCAAGAAGCCTGCCTATCCTTCTCCTTCTGTGGGTGAGTGGAGTGAGCATCTTTTCTTTAGCCGCGAAGGGATCGCCTATTTGTATTTTGAGGCAACCAACTGGGAGATCGCTCCTTACGATGGTTCTGCAGAAACGGCGGACCAGGGAACTATCGGTGACACGGAAAAGGATACCCTTGCCTATATTGAAGAACATTTCCCTGATCGTGCCTGGAACAATTTAGAAACCTATGGCACCTTGCTGGACAACTACCTGGTGGAAGATATTCAGACGGCCGCCAAGGAAAGTTCCGGGATGAATGCAGGCCGGAACAGCATGTTCGCCACGCTGGTAGTCTTTGCGGTCATTGCCGGTATTTTAGCCTTCCGGAAAAAACAGCAGCAGGAAGCAGAAGAGCGCCGTAAGCACGAATTGGAACGGCTGTTCCGCGAAGAAGAAGAACAGCGCCGCCGGGAAGAACAGGCGAAGCTGGAAGCGGAATACGAAGATTATGACTGGGATTACGACGATGAAGCGTACGAATCCGATGAAGAATCTGCCGAAAAAGAAGAAGAGTAAATAGACATTCCTTTTCAGGGCTGGCCTTCCGCCAGCCTTGAAATTTCAACGAAAGCAAGCGATTCTATAAAGTTAGTTTGTTTATAGCCAATAGACGATATGAAGTATTCAACCATTAAAAAATCCACATACAAAGCCATTTATAGATTGCTGGATCGGGTGTCTCCCTTGAAGACCGACTGCGGAAAACTTTGCGGTGCAGCTTGCTGTACCTGCGGCGGCGACGGCGAAGGGGATGACTTTGATTTAGGGATCTATTTGCTTCCCGGTGAGGAAAAAATCTTTACGGGAAAAGAGGACTGGCTGAAGTGGAGCCGGGAAAGGGCGGAGGACTATGAGTTCCCCGATTCCTGGAAGGGCTACATCTATTTTGTCCGCTGCAAGAATCCTCCCCATTGTCCCCGTCAGATGCGTCCCCTTCAGTGCCGGTTCTTTCCGCTGACTCCTCATATTGGAGAAGACGGAAAACTGCGGCTGATCCTTTCGCCGTTGGAGCTGCCTTACGAATGCCCCCTGATCCGGGACGAAATGCAGCTTGAGGATCGGTTTATCCGGGCTACTTATACCGTGTGGAAGCATTTGATCCGGGATCCGCTGATCCGGGATCTGGTGGAATTCGATTCGGAGATCCGGGATGAGGAAGAGTTGATCTTTGTGGAACCGGGGGATCGGGAATGAAATACTTTCTGTTATATTTGTGTGTGATCAACATCGTAGGGTTTCTGGCTATGGCTTTGGATAAGCAGCGGGCCAGAAAAAAGCTTCGCCGGATTCGGGAATCCACTTTGATCTGGATGGCGATTTTGGGTGGTTCCCTTGGTGTTCTTGCCGGAATGCAGGTTTGTCATCATAAGACTTTACATAAAAAGTTTTCCATAGGGGTGCCCCTTATTTTGATCCTGCAGCTTTTGCTGTTTGTTTTCTTATACTTGCGATAATGAGCGAAGAAAGAAAAAGTTTGATAAAAAGGAGAAGGAACCATTATGAATATGCAGAAACTGAATTTGGTTTATTTCAGCGCTACCGGAAGAACGGAAAAAGCAATGAAGATGTTTGCGGAAGGCGTAAGTCTTCCTGTGGAGGAAGTAAAGCTGGCAGATCCGGCAGAAAGCTATGAAAAAAGTTTTGGTCCGGACGAATTGGTGGTTTTCGGGGTTCCTTCCTTTGCGGGAAGAGTTCCGGGGCCCGCAGCCGCAAGATTTTCTCAGATGAAGGGTGACCAGACTCCCATCGTTTTGGCGGTAACCTACGGTTACAGAGACTATGACGATACCTTGTTGGAAATGAAGGATTTAGCTATGGCCAACGGCTTTGTTCCCGTGGCTGCAGCCGCACTGCTGGCAGAACATTCTCTGCTGCCCGGGGTGGCAGAAGGCCGCCCTCACGAAGAGGATGCCCAGGAGATCCGTGCCTTTGCGGAAAAGGTCATGGAAAAGTTGGCCGGTGCAGAAGATGTGAAGGCGATTCCTGAAATTGCAGTAAAGGGAAATCATCCTTATAAGGAAGTAAAGCCTTCTCCCATCCGTCCCGCAGCAGGCGAAGCCTGCGTTTCCTGCGGATTCTGTGCAAAGAAGTGCCCCATGGGTGCCATTCCTAAGGAAAATCCCGGAAGTGCCGGTGATGATAAGTGCATTTCCTGCATGCGCTGCGTAGCAGTTTGTCCCAAGAAGGCAAGAAGCGTAAATCCTGAGATGGTAAACTTCCTTGCGGAACGGATGAAGGCCGCTTTGGCTGTGGAAAAGCACAACGAAATGATCCTGTAGGAGGTTTTTATGAAAAGCTATCGGAAAGAGCTGCACATCAACCTTCCGTCCCGGCGCGGCGTTGTAAACATTACCCGGGAAGTGCAGAAATGTATCGATGAGTCCGGGGTAAAAGAGGGTTTGGTTTTGGTAAACCCCATGCATATTACCGCCAGCGTCTTCATCAATGACGATGAAAGCGGTCTCCACCATGATTTTGAAGTGTGGCTGGAGAAACTGGCACCGGAAAAGCCCCATAGCCAATATTGGCACAACGGCTATGAAGATAATGCGGATGCCCATTTGAAGCGGACCATTATGGGCCGGGAAACTACGGCAGCCATTACCAAAGGCCGGTTGGATTTCGGCACATGGGAGCAGATCTTCTACTTTGAATTCGACGGAAAGCGCGACAAGCGGATCCTGGTAAAGATCATCGGTGAGTAGGACTCCAGGAGTGTTTCACGTGAAACATTTTGGCGGCAGCCGTCAGAAAAGAAACGAAAAAGAGGTTATTCATGAACAAAGGAACAAAAGCAATTGCTGTTATTTTAGTAA
This sequence comes from Clostridiales bacterium, assembly GCA_015058185.1. GTDB lineage: Bacteria > Bacillota > Clostridia > Peptostreptococcales > Anaerovoracaceae > SIG263. The sequence continues at coordinate 9,108 of SVCV01000009.1, forward strand.
TACTGATGATGTTTGCGGTTTTTAATCTCAGCGCAAACGCCTATCTTCCCGGATATTCCCATGGAGTGATTCCCGTGGAGGCCGGTGTCGCTTCTGCGGTTATGCAGTCCGACATTGATAACAAGTTCAGCGACTATGCGGAGAAGGGCGCTACCATCGTGTACCCGGAAAGAGAAAATGGATGCAATGTTGTGGGCGTTGTTGTAGACTTTTCCAAGAACCAGCTGGTTCGCGGCGCAAAGATCTATCTCAATGGCCAGTACATCGTATCCACCGGTCAGGATGGTCGGTTCCAGATCAAGAATCTTCCGGAAGGCGTTTATGATTGGGAGATCCGGGCGGTAGGGTACTACAAGCAGGCGGAATATCTGAATTACAGCATTCTCCACGAAAATGGCGCTAATATTTTCACGCTCTTTGTGGACAAGCAGATGGATATTCTTTTGGATCAGAACGGTTAAGGACAGACTCCCTCTTTGAGGGAGCTGTCAGCGCAGCTGGCTGAGGGAGTTTGTAGATCCCCTTAGCGGGAAACCGGTATCGCCCTTCGGCCTCTAACCTGTTTCAGCAGACTGGGGGATATATAGTCCTCTCTTCTTTAAGAGTTTCGCAATAAAAAACGCCCTGTGTTTCACGTGAAACACAGGGTTTTTGTTTACTCGGTTTCTTTGTTTTCATTCCCGGGGAGGGACCAAACGATGGGTTTCCCATCCGGTCCAAGGAGAGGCGTTAACCCTCCTGCATATCCGGCGGCGTGGAACATATAGTTTACGCCGGTGGCTTTATCCACCCAAACTTCGGTGACAGTTAAGCCTCCCTGCGAGTACACCTTTTCAAATCTCTTTTCCATATCTGAACCTCCTTTAATACTAAATCAGCACCAAACTACGGCAACTACCAGCGCTGGCAGCAGGTTTGCTACTTTAATAGTACCCTCCCAAAGAAGGTTCAAACCTACGCAGAAGATCAATACGGATCCCTCCTCAGCGGGAAACAGGTATCGTCCTTCGGTCTCTAACCTGTTTCAGCAGAGTGGGGGATATATAGTCCTCTTTTGCATGGACTGCTCCCGGCGTACCCTGATGGGAAAAGGAATGTACGGCCCTAAAACGGGAAACACCCCGCTCAAGAGGAGGGCACTAGGTCGCAGACATGCAACCCGAGGACATACATCCCTCCATCTGCCCGCTTCGGGGATTTTCTATGGGTTCTTCTGTTTCACGTGAAACTTTTCAGTTAGAGGCGCCGTCAAAATAGCATATTCGAAAGGGGGATTATCATGAGAAAGAGCATTGTTATCGGAATCGTATTTGTAGTTTTTATGGTTTTGGGATTTTTGAACCTGGGGACATTGGCGACAGGACTTTCTGCAGAAGAAAACAGCGGCCCCGTAAAAGCCGCTCAAGCGGTCACAAAAGAGGATATAGAAAGTGGCCTCCAGAATTATGCCGAGGAAAAAGCCACTGTTGTATTGGGCATTCCTGCAGATGACCCGGAATGCGTTTGCAATATTGTTGGAATTGTAGCGGACAGGGATACGCAGAAGATGATTGCCGGAGCCAGCATTTGGGTCGATGGAGAAAAGTATGTGAAAACTGGCAAGGATGGGCGCTTCCAGATTAAAAATCTTCCGGACGGAAACTATGAGTGGGCTGTGACCGCCAGAGGATATGAGAAGGCGGTATATCTCAACTATTCTGTGCACCATGCGGATGGGGCTTCCATATTTACCTTCTACATTGACAAAGAGGAACCCATCGTGCAAGACAGGGAGGATATTCTTCCCCGCCCTTAGGTACAGGTTGTGTTCACTTGCTTTAGAATTTCGTTTTAAGGCTCCCTCTTTGAAGGAGCTGTCAGCGCAGCTGACTGAGGGAGTTTGTAGATCCCCTCAGCGGGAAACCGGTATCGTCCTTCGGTCTCTAACCTGTTTCAGCAGAGTGGGGGATATATAGTCCTCTCTTGCATGGACTGCTCCCGGCGTACCCTGATGGGAAAAGGAATGTACGGCCCTAAAACGGGAAACACCCCGCTCAAGAGGAGGGCACTAGGTCGCAGACATGCAACCCGAGGACATACATCCCTCCATCTGCCCGCTTCGGGGAGGGGTATCTGTTTCACGTGAAACTTTTGAGTGTCTTTTCCCGTCTATACAATAACGATGTGGTATGATTCGAAAGGGGTGAAGGAATGGTTACTGCATTATATGCTTTCGGATATGTGTATGGAGCCGGGGGATGGTTTCTGTATTGTTTGATTTGCGCGCTGCTGTACATTGCTATTTGCTGTATTTCGAAACGAAATCGATCCGCAGAAGGTTTGCAGCGAGTCTTTTTCGGCCTTCTTGGCGCAGAGGTAGTCGTTGACCTGTTTTGGGGAGTGCTCTTTTTCCCGGGTGGGGAATATGTAAACCACGGCATGACGTCACTCTTTGCCTTGGCATGGTGGATCCCCTTACTTTTGATCGCAGGGATTGTTGTGACTATTTTGAATCGGAAGGTTGAGAGAAGATGAGAGAGTATTGGTGGTTTTTTCTGATCGCCATTTTGTGTGCGCTTCTTTCCACGCAGATCGATCGAGGTATGGCGCGGCTGATCAAGGATCGGAAGAAACGGATCGTATTGTTCAGTATTTTTTGTGCGGCCATGATAGTGGTAGATGTGACTTTGCTGTACCGTGCACTCAGCCAGATATAGGAAGCGGTTGTTATTTCCCGGCTCCAGAGAAGAGGCTCCCTCTTTGAGGGAGCTGTCAGCGCAGCTGACTGAGGGAGTTTGTAGAGCCCCTCAGCGGGAAACCGGTATCGCCCTTCGGTCTCTAACCTGTTTCAGCAGAGTGGGGGATATATAGTCCTCTCTTGCATGGACTGCTCCCGGCGTACCCTGATGGGAAAAGGAATGTACGGCCCTAAAACAGGAAACATCCCACTCAAGAGGAGGGCACTAGGTCGCAGACATGCAACCCGAGGACATACATCCCTCCATCTGCCCGCTTCGGGGAGCAGGTTCTGATCCGAGCAATAACAAACACCCTGTGTTTCACGTGAAACACAGGGTGTTTTGGTTTTAAGCATTTTTCTTATTTCCGTATGCAAAGATAGGGGCCTAAGGGTTCGTGGGTGCGGACATAGGTCCATGCGAAATCTTTTGCCACGAGGTATACATCGCTTTCCGGCGCTTCGTCCATTTCTTTTGCAGAGGCTTTCCCTACAACGGAAAGATCCTCGATTTGGTTGGAGTATCCGCCGCAAAAGCGGAAGGCTTCCGTATACTGTAAGGCGTCAAAGGCCTTTCTTGCTTCATCTTCTTCCAGGCAGGGGACATTTCCCCAGGTGAAAATGTGCCAAAGGAGGTTTCCTTCCGAGGTCACATGGTCCTCGATCATGGTTTCCTCCAAATCTTTCCCGAAAACGGCGATCCATTTTTCGATCATTTCCCGATCATTCATAGGAGTCCTCCTGAAAACTAATACTGGATCAAAGCCCAAACCACGGCCACTACCAGTGCCGGCAGCAGGTTTGCTACTTTAATGGTGCCCTTCCAAAGGAGATTCAAGCCGACGCAGAAAATCAGCACGGAGCCCACCATGGACAGGTTCGCTTGCGCCGGAATGGTCATCAGGGGTTCCATGAATCTGGCCAAAATGGTCACGCAGCCCTGAAGAATGGCTACGGGAATGGCGGAGAAGAGGCAGCCTTTGCCCATGGAGGAGGCCATGACCAAAATAATGATCAGATCCAAAAGGGCCTTTGCGGCTAAAATCGTGTAATCTCCGTAGAGACCGTCTTCAATAGCTCCTACGATGGCCATAGCGCCGATGCATACGGTCATGGTGCTGGTAATAAAGGCGTCCAGGAATTGATTGTCCTTTTCGTTGCCGCTCTTTTTGCGCAGCCAAAGCCCGAATTTATCCAGTTGTTTGTCGATCCGTAAAAGTTCGCCGATCAATCCGCCAAGAGCCAGGCTGATAATAAACATCAGGGTTCCCTGGGTGGCCAGCTCGCCGCTCTGAATGATGAGCATTTTTTCCACAGCGCCGGCGATGCCGATGAAGATCACGCAGATCCCCATGATCTTGGTCAGGGTTTCCTGGCAGTTCTCCGGAAGCCGCTTCCCGCACAAAAGGCCGATGGCGCCGCCGATCAAAATGGCGATCACATTTATAATAGTTCCAAGTCCGATCATTGCTTTCGTCTCTTTTTTCTTTGAAATCTTTCCCCAAAAGGAATATCCATCATAATAACAAAAGACACCGAAAAATTCAACTCTCCGATGTCTTTCTTTTCTCTATAAAGGAGTGCCCACTTCGATCAGATGCCCGTCCGGGTCGTAGAAACGAATCACTTTTTGTCCCCAGGAATGGGTCATGAGGCGGTTTACATATTTGGCTTCCGGATAAAGCTTTTCCAGCTTTTCCGCGAATGCTTCTATGTTTCTTTCCTCGAAGTAAAGTTCGCAGGCGTTATTCTCCGGCAGGATCTCTTTTCCTGTGAACTCTCTCCAGATCTTTTCGTCCTGAAGGACCAACCCTTCGCTCATGATGATATTGCCGTCATTGTCCAACACCGTTACAAGGCCGAAGAGGTCATGGTAAAACTTCGTTGATTTTTCTAAGTCCTTAACCACTAACAATACATTTTTCAGTCGCATGAAAGGCGTCTCCTTTCTCTTACAGGAAGTTCAGCAGCCCTAACACCAGCAGGTGAGCAGGGTAGAATGCGTAATACAGAATACGCAGCCCCTTGTTGTAGGGCCCTTGCTTTCCTTTGTACAGCCAAATGGGGATCAGGGCCAAAAGGGCGAAGCTTTGCCGTGCAACAAAGAAGGTGGTGTCGCCGATGGCCAGTTCATAAGAAAGTCCGCCGACCATTTCTTCGCAAATATAGGCCAGGATCAGGATCTGTCCCACCAGGTTCCACCATTTTCTTCCGCGAAGGAAATAGAACATGAGAACGATGAGGATCCCGGAATTGTAGAAGTCCACAAAGGTAATGACCCCCACGAAATACCCGATGATCACGGTGGCAGCGCCCCGAAGGATCCGGCGGGGGAGTTTGGCGTGTTTTGCTTTTTCGTTTAGGTAGATCAGCCCGATAGCGATCAGGAAGGTCCAAAGAACATTTTGGTGCAGGGGATAGAAGATCCTGCCTCCCATGACCAGATTGAAGGGGATTTCGGAAATCAAGGCAAAGACAAGCAGCCGCAGCACGTATTTTTTCAGGTTTCCCGTGTGGAAATATCCTTCCACGATGAGAAAGGCGAAAATGGGGAATGCGATGCGGCCTACACAGGTCATCCAGTCATTTCCCGGAACAATGGTCGCCCAAAGGTGATCAAAGAGCATGAAGACCATAGCCAGTATGTGCAGGATCATAGAGGTGAGTGCAAGGGGTTTTCTTTCGGACATATAAACCTCACAGAAATGGAAAAGGAAAGGCCTTACCCGCAGAGGAATAAGGCCTTGTTCCGCTTAGAACATTCCGGGGATCAGGACTGCCAGCCAGATGCCAACAATGAAGGAAACAATATTGGCAGCCACCGCGTAGTAAGTGGCTTTTTTCCTTGTTTGGGGCTTGTCGCTGAACTTCTGCAGCAGAAGGGCGTAAAGTCCTGCTTCCACCAAAAGAACCACGATCTCCAACAGGATATAGGCAAAGAGGAAAGCCCTTGGCCCGAAGTTGAAGTTTATCAGGTTGAGAGATACATTCAAAATGACCTGGGTGATAATGTTGACCACGGCCAGGAAGGTGAGAAGTTTCTTTTCCCGGTAGCCGATCAGTAAGGCGATCCCCAGCTCAATGAGGATAGTGACCACAATGCGGGCCAGGAGAGAAAGGATCTCTTTCCCGTAATGGTAGTTTTCTTTTGCTTCGATGGTTCCGTCTTCCCAGTCGGACAGATTTACTTTGAAATAGCTGTCAAAGGCATATTTTTCGTAAATGGGGCTGACACAGAAGGTGTCGCTGTCCGGGAAGTACAGAAGGATCTTAAAGGGAGAGGGGGGATAATAGGTCCAGTTCAGCTCTCCGTCATCGGAGCATTCCCACCATTCCTGGAGAAAGTAGTATCCATCGGGATCTTCGTAGGAAAGGAACTTCTTCCAGATCTCCTCCCCGCCGTCCTGAGCTCGCCATTCCGGGAAGGGTTCTTTTCCATCCCATGCGGAAGCAGGGCCGGTGGATTCCCGCTCGGAAAGCAGGGTTCCGTAGAAGGTTTCATTGGGCATATGGGTGAATTCAATGCAGATGGAAGGTTTGGGGCCGGTATCTGCAAAGGCTGTTACCGGCAAGGCCATTACCAGGAGCAGGCAGGCCAGTATCAAAAGGATCCGT
>SVCV01000009.1:15448-30461 GCA_015058185.1 Clostridiales bacterium
GTTTTTTCAAAGTGGGCACCTCCTTTTCTTGTTGCAGAAAAATGCTATTTCATGGGGAAATCGTCCAGGGATTTTCTGCAGCGGCTTCCGTCTTTGCGGAAGGTGTTCTTCAAAGCGTTTTCACTGATCCCAACGGTGATAAGCAGGATCACGACTTGTACGAACAGTACCACCAACCCCACGATCTCGGCGGGACGGTTGGTATCATTGGACGCCAAAAGCACGATAAACGCGGAAGGGATGATCATGAGCATCCCGCACTGTTTCCAAAGCTTCCCCAGGTATCCGTGGGCAAAATTCCAGGTGTCCTGGTTGAGCATGGACATTTTTGTGCGATATCCGTATACCCGATTGATTTTTTTCGGCGGGTTGGTTAAAAACCTGTGGCCAAAAGCGATCATGACGCAGGGAAGGATAATATCTACGATGACGAAAAATACAACCATTTTAAGAGACTCCTTTTACAGGGTTTATGGGAATATTTTAAAGGAAGGATTCTATGATGTAAAGTTCTTCTTCTTCCTCATCCCATAAAAGGATCAGCTCGCTGCTGTCGGATTGGCTGGAATACCAAAAGACACAGTCCTGATAATCCGGTCTTTTGCTTTGGGGTACCTGGATCTCGTCCATCCACTGGTTTGCGGCGGTGAAGACGCTTTCACAGAAGATGGTTTCCCGATCTTCTGTTTGCCAGACCAACGCTGCGGTGATCCGTTCTTCCTTTTTCACATCGAAAATGTGATAACGGATCCCGTCTCCGTGGAAACTGGCTCCGGAATCTTTGGCGTAGGCTTCTTTGCAGCCCGCCTGCTTCGGGAATTCGATCCCCCAGTTTTCTTCAAAGGTTTTCAGATAGCCACTCATATCCCATTGCATCGCTACCGTTGCAGCGAAAAGGACGATGATCAGTATGGTCAGTAAAATTCGTTTTTTCATAGAAAATACCCCTTGCGGCATTTGCCTTTTTTATTCTTTTACTAAGCTCTCTTTTACGTAAAAGTCTCCTTCATAGCCGGAGGAAACGTAAAGATAATCCCGGTTTGGGTCATTTTTTACCGCTACATAGATGGTCTCTCCAATGGTGATGAAGTCATGCTCCGGACCGCTGACGGTTCCTGCGGGCCGGTTCACCCAAAGGAAAAAGAGAAGGGCGATGCACAGGATCACGGCAAGGATCCCCAGGAATAGTTTTTTATTACCCAGTTTACCCTCTTTTTAATTGCGGGACATCGAATTTGCGGGGAAACGTTACTATATAGACGGGAGGAAAGAGAGAAATGTTCCACGTGAAACAAAAGGCCAAAGCCTTAAAAAATACAGGCTTTCAACCTTCTTTTCGGGAAAGAAGGTTGAAAGAACGGGGAAAAGAAAGTACAATGAAAAAAACGAAGAAAGCGGGGTTTCAAACCGTGACAAATTTAAGGATAAAACCCTTTGGGCAGCTGACCGCAAAGGAGACCTATGAGATCTTAAAGGCCAGAGAATCTGTGTTTTCTTTGGAGCAGGGTTTTTGCTTTCAGGATATAGACGGGGAAGACTATCGAAGCATCCACTGTTTCGTGGAAGATGGGGGTAAGATCCTGGCGTATCTTCGGGCTTTTTATGTGGATGAGGATCATACAGCGGTAAAGGTGAGCCGGATCCTGACTGTGGAGCACGGCCTGGGCCTGGGCCGCCAGCTTATGGAGGGCAGTCTGTATCGGATCTGGGACCGCATGGGCTGTGAAAAGTTTGTTCTGCATACTCCTGAAAATGCCCGGGGCTTTTTCGAGAAGTTTGGGTTTAAGACGGTTTCGGAAGTTTTTGAGGAAGATGGTGTTCTGCAGGTCGCCATGGAACTTCCTATGGAAATGTAAGGGAACTTTTTCCCGGAAAAGCTGTCATAAAAAGGCGGCAGCACAGCCAAAGATTCACAAGAAAAACATAGAGAAATGTTGTTTTGTGTTATATAATAAATGAAGCAGTGAAAGCATATGCGGAAAGATCTTTCTAAGAGAGATTTCTGCGAAAGGAGATAGATTTTGGGTAAAGTAATTGCGGTTTTCAATCAGAAGGGCGGCGTAGGAAAGACCACCACCAATATCAACCTGTCGGCCTGCCTTGCTCTGATGGGAAAGAAGGTCCTGATCATGGATATCGATCCCCAGGGAAACTCCACCAGCGGTGTGGGAATCGCAAAGAAGGGGCTGGACTACAGCGTTTACGACGTTTTGCTGGACGAAAGTTTAGCTCCGGAAAAGGCTGTCCTTCGGACGACCACCCCGAATCTGGATATCCTTCCCTCCAGCGTAGAGCTGGCAGGGGCTGAAATTGAATTGGTTCGGGCACCCCGGAGAGAGTGGCGGCTGAAAATGGCTGTGGATAAACTCAGGGATCGCTACGATTACATATTTATCGACTGCCCGCCTTCCTTAGGCCTTTTGACCATCAATGCGTTAGCCGGTGCGGACAGCGTTATGATCCCTATCCAGTGCGAATTCTACGCATTGGAAGGCGTAAGCCAGCTTATGGGGACCTATCAGCTGGTCAAGAAGAACCTGAACAAGAACCTGCGGATCCAGGGCGTTGTCCTGAGCATGTTTGACGGACGTACCAATTTGTCCATTCAGGTCGTGGAGGAAGTAAAGAGATACTTCCGGGAAAAGGTGTACACCACTGTGATCCCCCGGAATGTGCGGCTTGCGGAGGCCCCCAGCTACGGGATGCCCATTACGTCCTATGACCCCCGGTCAAAGGGCGCGGAAGCCTATTTGGACCTTGCAGAAGAGTTCCTGAGAACAGAGGAGGGCAAAAAATGAGTGCTATGAAAAAAAGCAGAGGACTGGGAAGAGGTTTGGATGCCCTTTTTGAAAATGTGGAACTGGCCCCTCCTGCCGCAGAAGAACTTCAGGAGCCCAAAGCTTCCGAAGACAATGCTTTGTATTTAAATATCAATGATATCAAGCCCAATTCCAAGCAGCCCCGAAAGACGTTTAAGGAAGAAAGCATCCAGGAATTGGCGGAATCCATTTTGGCCCACGGCGTTCTTCAGCCCATTTTGGTTCGGAAAGCGGACCAGGGCTATGAACTGGTTGCCGGGGAACGGCGATGGAGAGCTGCCCGGGCTGCAGGCCTGAAAGAAGTTCCCTGCTTGCTTCGGGAACTGACGGAGGAACAAAATGTTTTGGTCGCTCTGATCGAAAATGTGCAGCGTGAAGACTTAAACAGCATCGAAGAAGCGGAAGCCATTCAGGAAATGGTCACCTCCTTTGGAATGTCCCAGGCCGACGCTGCAAAGAGTTTAGGCAAGAGCCGGCCTTATGTTACCAATGCCCTTCGGCTTTTGAAACTTCCCGCAAAGGTTCGGGATATGGTAGTTGACGGAACCCTGTCCGGGGGCCATGCCCGTGCACTGGCGGCCATCTCCGATGAGGAGCTGTTGATGGAAGGCGTTCGCCGGGCCATCAGCCAAAACTGGAGCGTTCGGGAAATGGAAGCCTATGCTGCCCAGGTAAATGGGGAAAAGAAGGCTGCCCCGAAGGGGAAAAAGAAACAAAAGAAAGCTGCAGCTGTAAATCAGGAACTGCAGGTGGCGGAAGAAGAGCTTCGAGAGGCTCTTGGGACAAAAGTTCGGATCTGTCACGGCAAGAAGGGCGGCAGCATTGTGATCGATTATTACAGCAAAGAAGAATTGGATCGGCTTTTAGACATTCTTCGCCGATAGGGAAAAAAGGGGAAAACAGTGGGATCAGACGTAATTTTTAACATTGATGATATTGAAAGCACCTCCGACCTGCTTTTAAATATGGTCGAAAACATGGAATCCATGGTTCGGGTCATCGATCACCGGGACCGCATCGTCTTTATGAACCGGCGGATGCGGGAGGAGTTCGGCGACCAGCTTGGCAAACGCTGCAATGAAATGCTTTGCCAGCCCGAAAAATGTGCGGAATGTGTTTCCATGAAGTGTAAGAATACGAAGAAGGCTGAGGGGAAGGACATTTTTATCAACGGGAAATACTACCGGGTGATCGCCTCTCCTCTCCTTTCTGTGGACGGAATGGGGTCTGCCGTGGAAATTTTCCACGACATTACGGAACAGAAGCTGCTGGAAGTGGACACGGCCCGTCACTACGCTAAGCTCAAGGCAGATATCGACTTTGCCAAGAACGTTCAGCAGCGGGCTTTCCCGAAAGATGGTGTATATAATAATGCCATTCGCCTTACTTCTGCCTATCTTCCCAGCGAAGATCTGGGCGGAGACCTGTATGACTTAGTAAGAATCGACGAGAACCGAATTCTCTTTTATGTGGCGGACGTTTCCGGCCATGGGATCCGCTCCTCTCTGTTTACCATCTTCCTTCGACAGGTGGTTCGGGGTATGCGGGATCGGGCAGCCAGCCTTACGGATCTGATCAATGAATTGATCCGCAGCTACGAAGACCTGAACACAGACGGAGAGCAGTACTTCTCCTTTCTTGCAGGCCTTTATGATAAGACGGCCAATAAGCTTACCCTGATCAACGCCGGTCATAATTGCCTTCCGCTGCTCTTGCGGGCCGATGGCTCTATGGAAGAAGTGTCTGTTGCGGGTCTTCCCATCTGCAGCCTGCTGACGGAGGCTTGCCACGAAGAGGTTTCTCTCTCCCTGCATTCCGGAGACCGGATCCTGATTTGTACGGACGGGGTTACGGAAGCCTATAATCGCGAAAGCAATCAGTATTTCAGCTATGAGGGATTCCTGAATGTGGTCTCCTCTTTCGATGGCCCGAAGGAGGATCTTTGCTCCCGGATCATTTCGGCGGCACAAACCTTCGCCGGCCATTCTCCGGATGACGATATGACGGTCATGATGCTGGAAGTATTATAAAAAAATATAAGGAGATGACTTCATGAAGAAGCATCTCCTTTTTTATAGACTTTCCTGCGAAGGGTCTGAGGGACTACTCCGCTCTCAGCTCATCGATCCCTCGGTTTGCCAGTCCGTCGGCCCGGTTGTTCATTTCCGTAACATGGAGAAAGTCTTCCATTTGGAAGGATTCCCCATTCCATTCCACGAACTTTTCGTAGAGAGCATCCTTATTGATCACCTTGCTTTTCAGGTTTACGTGGCCCTTGACCCGATAGAATTCCGGCTTGTGAGCCGCCAAAAGCTGCAAAAGCTCCTCCCAAAGCTCCCGATTTTCCACATCGGTTTTTTGGGAGGTTTTCCAATTATTCTTTTGCCAGTTCACATACCATTTTTTTCGGAAACAATCCATCAGATAGGCGCTGTCGGAAAAGATCCGCAGATGCAGCCCTTCCTGCTTCAGTGCCCGAAGGGCTGCGATCAGGGCTTTCATTTCCATGCGGTTGTTTGTGGTATTGATCTCTCCGCCCCAAAGTTCTTTTTCGTGGGCTCCATACTCTAAAAGAGCACCCCAGCCCCCGATATTGGTTTCACTTTGATTTCCGGAGCAGGCTCCATCGGTGTAAATATTAATGGTCTTCATATAGGGGAAATTCCTCCGTAACAGGCAGAGCCCTTGAAAACACAGGGCTTTGACCTTTTTGTCTTAAAAAGATAATAATATTATGGGGGAAGTTCACACAAATGTAAAGCGTTCTTAAACCCTGCGTAATATGTTTGTAACAAAGATAGTATATACTAATACCAACTCAGCCCATGAGTGTAATTTTGTATTGGGAAAATTTTCCACCAAAAAAGAAAATCTCAGAGAAAGGAGGCGATGGTCTTGAAGAAAATTTTAGTATCCCTTGTACTGATTTGTGTACTGCTTTGCGGTTCTGTTTTCGCATTTGCCGGCGCAGACCCTTCCGTTACCATCGTCAGCCCCTCTAATGAGAGCACCATATATTCCGACAATTTCCTGATCTCTGTTAAAATGACCAAGGCCGGAACCTATACCATTTCTTTGTATGAGGAAATGGAACGGTTGGATGACGGTACGCAGGTTCCTCTTTCCGTAGAGACCTTAGCGGATATTGATGCCCAGAGTTTGGTAAATGCCGCAGTAGGGGAGCCCGAAACCTTCGTGTCCATCAACTCCATGTCCTTCTATACCAAGCAGGTCAATCATGTAACACCCGGTGTGTACCGGATCAAGGTCGAGAGCCTGAATTCTGCAGGCCAGACGGAGTACACCACCAACAGCTATTTCATCGTAAAGGATAAAGAAGCCAAGCCTGCAGCTGTAAATCTTGAGACCCCGCAGCCCGGCTTCCTGAAATCCATCCAGTCCTTCCTGAAGAATATCTTCAACTAAAGGGTGCTTTCCCTATGCTCAAACCCAGCGTTCGAACAAAAGAAAATATTAAAACCGCGGTGATAGTAGTATTGTTTTTATCTGCAATACTGCTTTCGTCTTTTTTGTGGGGTCCCGGAACTCTGAGCAATCTCAAATCGTCTATTGACGATATGTTCGGCAGTGACCAGGAAGAGTACACCCCCGGTATTGCCCAGGTCCTGCGTCCGGAGCAGATCGTAGTTCGTTTCGATGCGGACCTTCATACGGTTGTTCCCTTTGGCGAGGAAGGGGTTTGGGCGGATTGCGCTGACCAGATCAAGGCCTTCAGCCTCAGCGAAAATATCGGTGTGGAAGAGATCGACCCCAGCCAGATCCACGAAGTTATGGGATATCGTTCTGTACGGGTGCATTTTTCCTACAATATGCCCTTCAAGGATTTCTGCGAATGCTATGAGATCTCCTGGAGTCCCGCTTTTGATCAGATCGAAAGCATGGCGTCCTTAGGATATTCTTCCGCCAGCCCGGAAAGCCTTTTCGTGTATGACGAAGCAAATGACCGTCATTATCGTTTGATAGCGGAAAAGGATTATACGGAGTTTGAAGCGGTGATCAACGACCTGGAGGCCGGGGAATATGTTCCTTATTATTCTGCCGGAACCTATTTCGGCGTGGAAAACCAGGCTGTGATCCCCCTGTCCCTTTCTACGGCTTTGACCGAAATGGAAGTGGGCTCCGAGGAACTGAACAGCAGCGATGCGCAGGTCCAAAGGGTTGCGGAAACCTTCTTCGGCGAAAGTTTCGACTTTGTCCGAAAGATCACCGAAAGCCGCGGTGCGGTTATTTACATGTACGGATACAGCGAAAAGGTGCTCTCTATTAAGCCTGAGGGGTCTTTGGAGTATCGGGAATCCATTCCCACAGAAAACCTGGAGCAGACCTATGCCGAGGCTTTGAATACGGCCCTGCAGTTCGTTTCTGCCCATGGCGGTTGGCCGGAGGATCTGCAGCCTTACCTTGTACAGGCGAAAACCATCGAACAGGACCGGGCCATCGGCTATCGGTTTACTTTCGGCATGGAAATGAACGGCGCGCCCACTTATTACGCTTCCGGCAGTGAGCCCATTCAGGCGGAAGTGTTTAATGGGAAAGTCACGTATTATTGCCGGGATCTCGCCATCCCCACAGAAAGAAGTCTGAAGGCAGCCGCGGAAGCCTCTTCGTGGGATGCTTTCCCTGCGGTCAATATGATCGCACAAAACTATGAATACCTCAGCGACATTCTGATCGAGGCCGGAGCTTTGGAATTCCGTGAAGAAAACATTCCGGAAGATGTCTTTGACCAGGTGGCAACCCAAATCGACAGGATTCAGGCGGGATATTTCTTAGAGGCGGGTACGGAGGAAATGGTTCCTTCATGGTGCCTTGTTATGGGAGATGTGAAAGCCTGGTTCAGTCTTTACGACGCATATCCTTTAGGATACCAGCTGCAGTAGTGATCGGAGCAAAATATGGATTGGACAAAAGCAAAGACCATTTTGATCATTGCCCTGATCGCGGCGAATGTGTTCCTTCTTGGGAACATTGCCTGGATCTCGGTAAAGGAATCCCGGGCTGCGGAAGTCAGCGAAAGCGAGACTTTGGCCTTTTTGGCGTCCCGAAATGTTTACCTTGAGACGGAACTTCCTGAGAGGGCGGGGAAACTGCCCACACTGGAAGTCCGATATGAAAACCTGGACCCCCGGGTAGTGCGGGAAAACCTGCAGGCGCAGCAAACCTTGAGCGAGGAAGCCCTTTCCCAGGAAAAAAGCCTGCTTGCGGCAGCCGAAGCCTTTGGGGAAAGCTGTGGTTTCTCTTCAGAAAATATGGAGCTGGAGCAGGTCGTGGCCGATGGCAATGGTTTCCTTATCACCTATAAAAATGTGATCGACGGGATCCCCATCGAAAAGAGCTATCTGCAGTATCGGATCTCTGACCACCGGATCCAGTCCGTGGACTGCTATTGGCTGGATGCGGTGCATTACGGTGAGACCCGTCATTCCATCACTTCCCCCCTGCAGGCGCTTTTGGAGTTCGTCAGCTATCATGATCAGGACGGCGCCGTTCACGTAAAGGCTATGGAGCTGGTCTATTGGCTGGATGACAGCAGCGTTACCCAGGATACTGCCGTTTTGGATACGGCGTTTCCCGCGTGGAAAATCACCTTTAACAATAACGAAGTTGAGTATATCTTTGCTTACGAGGAACTCGGAGAGTAAGGAATTCATAAATTTTACAAACGCCCTTCATATTCTGTACACAAAGCAGTTGCATAATGGAGAAAACAAGATGAGTCTTCGCTTTTGTTCCTTATCCAGCGGAAGCAGCGGAAACTGTTACCTGCTGCAGTCTCCGGAGACGGTAATTTTGGTGGATGCCGGGATCAGCGCCCGCCGGGTATTTGAAAACTTTTCCCGGTTAGGGATCGAAAAATCCCAGCTGTCCGCACTTTTGGTCACCCACGAACACACCGATCATATCCGCTGCATCTCCCCCATCATTAAGGGAGCCACCTCCGCCAGAGTCTTTGCCAACGAAGAGACATGGGGGAGCGGCCTTTTAGGAGGAGATCCTGCCCGCCGGGAAACCTTTTCTGCGGGAACCTCTTTCCAAATCGGCGATATTGAGGTTTTCCCCTTTGCGGTGTCTCATGATACGGCTGGCCCGGTAGGGTTTTCCTTTCGATGCGGAGGAAAACAGGTGAGCATCATTACGGATACGGGCTGTGTTCCGGAAGAATTGCTGGATGAGCTGGCAAAAGCCGACCTTCTTGTACTGGAAGCCAACCATGATGTGGATATGCTGAAGATCTGCAGCCGTCCCTACGCAGTAAAACAGCGGACCCTTGGAGATTTTGGACATTTGTCCAATGATACGGCCGGCGAGATCCTGGTGAAGCTGGTGGAAAAAGACGACAAGGGGCGGAGAGTGATCCTTGCCCATCTGAGCCGGGAGAACAACTTCCCGGAAATGGCTTATCAGACGGTAAAAAATATCCTGGAACGTGCAGGCTGCTGCATCGGAAAAAACTTGTTCCTGGAAGTTGCGGACAGGGAATCCGCAGGTCCCTTCTATGAAGTTTAAAATCCGGAAAAAAAGGGAAAAATATTGGAGCAAGTATCTACGAAAGGAAAAAAGGGTGTAGAGAATGATGAACAATGATAAAAAATGGTCGGATCAGGGTGTTCCCTCTACCGGGCCCGTAGCTCCGCCTCTGGAATTTGGAAATAATACCTCTGTCAACGCCGGCGGTGATTCTCAGCCGGGCTCCGGCAATCTGTATGGTCCGGGAAACTCCTGGATCTCCGTAGCCCCTGGAAACGGTGAGCAGACCTCCCAAAGCAGACCGGCCGAAAACCGAACTTATGAAAACCCCGGTGCGGGAAACTATGGCGGAGGCGGAAACGTTCCTCCTGAAACCTCCCGGACGGTTTATGTGGAACCCCCTCAGAAAAAGAAGAAGAGAGGCATCGGCAAGGCCATTCTCATGTGGGTTCTTGTTGTGGTAGTTGCCGGCGGTGCCGGCTTCGGCGGCGGTTTGGCCTTTGATACCTATTTTGCAGAAGAACCTCCTGTGGCAGGGACTCCTGCACCCGGCCTTGTGGGCGGACAGTCCATTACCATTAATCCGGACAGCAATATCAACGCTGCAGAAGCCATTGCGGCCAAGGTAATTCCTTCTGTAGTCGGCGTCAGCACGGAAAGTGAACAAACCTATCAAAGCTTCTTCGGACAGTATAAGGGCAAGGCTCAGGGTTATGGCACCGGTATCATCGTGGATGCCGCCGGATATATCCTGACCAACTCTCATGTAGTAAATGACGGAAATGTTACCACGCTTCTGATCCAGCTGGCCGACGGCCGGGAACTGGAGGGGCTGGTTCTTTGGAGCGATGCTTCTTTGGACCTGGCAGTGGTTAAGGTAGAAGCGGAAAATCTGCCCGTAGCCGAACTGGGCGATTCCGATACCGTAAATATCGGTGCCTATGCCGTAGCCATCGGCAATCCTTTGGGCTTGAATCTGGAGCGGAGCGTTACCCAGGGCTGCATCAGCGGCCTCAACCGGACGCTCACCGTTACCAACAATGACGGCAGCCAGGTCACCATGGAAGACCTGATCCAGACAGATGCCTCCATCAACTCCGGCAACAGCGGCGGTCCTTTGCTGAACAGCAAGGGCCAGGTCATCGGCGTCAACAGCGCCAAGGTCACCGGCGGCGAAGGCTTAGGTTTTGCCATTCCCATCAATACCGCAAAGCCCATTCTGGAAGAGATCAAGGCTACCGGAACCTTTACCAAGGGATATCTCGGGATCAGCGGTGTGGATGTAGCGGAATATCGCCAGTATTTCCCCCAGGCACAGCTCAATGTGGAAAGCGGCATCATCGTAGCCAAGGTTTACGAAGGAAGCCCCGCAGAAGCTGCAGGCTTAAAGCAGGAAGATATTATTACCGCCATCGACGGAAAGAATGTTGCAGGCATGAAAAACCTTCAGAGATACCTGTTCAACTATCAGGATGGGGACAAGGTCGTCCTCTCCGTGATCCGCGGCGGCCACGAAATGGAAGTGGAAGTTACCTTATCCGATACCCCGGCTGTTTAACAGCCGGGTTTTCCCTTTGTTTCAGGAGACCTTATGAACATTCGAATTCTTTGCATCGGAAAACTGAAAGAATCCTACTGGGTGGATGCCGTAAAAGAGTACAGCAAACGGCTTTCCAGCTACTGCAGCCTGTCCATTGAGGAGCTTAAAGAAGAAAAACTTCCGGAAAAAGCCTCCGGGGCCCAGGAAGAACTGGTGAAAAAAGCAGAAGGAGAGCGGATCCTTGCCCGGATCCGGGAAAACTCCGTAGTTGTTGTCCTCGATGTAAAAGGAAAGCAGCTTTCCTCGGAAGCCCTTGCGGAAAAGATCCAAACCTTTGCCCTGGAAGGGAAGAGCAACCTCGATTTTGTGATCGGCGGCTCTTTGGGCCATTCTGCGGAGATCCTTCAGCGGGCAGATTTTAAACTGTCCTTTTCTCCCATGACTTTTCCTCACCAAATGATGCGGGTGATCCTTTTGGAGCAGATCTACCGAAGCTTTAAAATCATACGGAACGAAACCTACCATAAGTAATTTCTATGGTAGAAATTATATTAAGTTGCTTGAAAAGACCTTTAACCTTTGTTATATTTAGAATGGTTTAATTTTTTTATAACGGGGGAGAGGGTTCTTTTTTTATGAGGATCTGAATTTTGCCTCCGAAAGTGAAAGGAAAATGAAATGTTCAAAGGTAGAAGTCTGAGAATCACTCTCATCACTGCCCTGGTCTTTATCTGCGGCAGTCTGTGGGTATTCGCTTCCGGTGATGCACATGCTGCCGGTGAGATCACCCACCACAACCTGGGCGAACACCTCCCCCTGTGGAGCTGCATTCCCTTCGTAGGTATGCTTCTGTCCATCGCCATCTTCCCCCTGGTCAAGCCCCATTGGTGGGAACACAACATGCTGAAGGTCGCCCTCATCTGGGCTCTGATCTTCCTGATCCCCTTCGGAATCGTTTTCGGCGGACATCTGCTTGCCTTCAGCGTAGTAGAAGCCGTTATCCTGGACTATGTTCCCTTCATCGTATTGCTCTTCGGCCTGTTCGTTGCAGCCGGCGGCATCGTGGTTAAGGGTTCCATCATCGGTACCACCAAGACCAACCTGGTTCTGCTCATCATCGGTACCGTACTGGCAAGCTGGCTGGGTACCACCGGTGCAGCAATGCTCATGATCCGTCCCGTTATCCGCGCCAACGCATGGAGAAAGAGAAAGGCTCACGTCATTATCTTCTTCATCTTCATGGTAGCAAACATCGGCGGCTGCCTTACTCCCGTAGGCGATCCCCCCCTGTTCCTGGGCTTCCTGAGAGGCGTTCCCTTCTTCTGGACCATGCAGCTCTTCCCCGTAATGATCGTAAACATCGTAATTCTGCTGGTAGTCTTCTTCATCCTCGACAAGAGAATGGTTAAGAAGGACATGGCAGAAGGTTTCACTCCCGAATCCATGATGACCGAAAAGAAGGAAAAGATCAGCGTAGAAGGTGCTCACAACTTCATCTTCATCGCCATGATCGTAGGCGCAGTCGTTCTGTCCGGTATCCTGGCCAGCCAGCCCGCATTCATCGATGCTTCCGGCGCAGCCAAGGGCATCAACATTGCCGGCGCAGTATTCCCCTACAACTATCTGGTACAGGTCATCATCATCCTGATCGCAGCTCTGCTGTCCTGGAAGACCACCAAGAAGATCACCAGAGAAAGAAACAGCTTCACCTTCGGCCCCATCGCAGAAGTTGCAAAGCTGTTCATCGGTATCTTCCTCACCATGATCCCCGCACTGGCAATCCTCAGATCCAACGGCGCATCCCTGGGCCTGGAAGATCCTGCACAGTTCTTCTGGATCACCGGTGCTCTGTCCTCTTTCCTGGACAACGCTCCTACCTACCTGGTATTCCTCACCACCGCCGGCTCTCTGGGTGCTACCGCTGGTGTTGCCACTACCGTTGGTACCGTTGCAGCTCCTCTGCTGCTGGCAGTTTCCTGCGGTGCTGTATTCATGGGTGCTAACACCTACATCGGTAACGCTCCCAACTTCATGGTTAAGTCCATCGCAGAAGAAAACAAGATCAAGATGCCTTCCTTCTTCGGTTATATGAAGTGGTCCGTATGCATTCTGATCCCCATCTTCCTGATCGACACCCTGATCTTCTTCCTGTAAACATTATAGGAATCTATTGCAACACAAAAGCCCTTCCGAATTTCGGAAGGGCTTTTTTCTTGGTTATGAGGCTCCCCTGTGAAGGGGAGCTGGCCCGGAGGGCCTGAGGGGTTGTGGAAATTTGACGACGCTAGTCGTCAAATTTCTTTACCGCATCCATGTATTTGGCTAAGATCCCCAGGTTGATGAAGTAGTAGGAGAACTTATCCTCCTTTTTCACCTGTACCAGCCCAGAGGTGGTCAGCTTCTTAATATGCTGGGAAATGGTAGCCTGGGAATAGGGGAAGGCTTCCACGATATCTTTGTTGCATACCTTGGTGAAGCTGCGGTTGCATTTATAAATGTAGCGAAAGATCTTGATCCGGGCAGGGTGGGCCAGGGCGTCGGACACTTGTGCCGTCACCAGGATCTCGTCTTCCATCATTTCTTCCAATTCTTTTCTGAGTCTCATGAAGGGTCTCCTGTTCTCAAATGAATTCACATATCGTTAATGTACAATATTCTGCCACAAAATACGGCATTTGTCGACAAAAAAATCCTATAAATAGTATATAAGAATAAAATTTTCAGAAAATTAAAAAGTTAAATAGAAGAGACTGGAAATTTTCCCTTGCACACTGGCAATTATTATGCTATTATAAGATGCAATTATTATAAAAACTCACAAAAGTGCAAAAAGTTTTGCACTTGGCTAAAAGGAGGAAAAATTAATGGGTACAAGAGAAAAGTATGTGTCTTTCTACTATGAAGGCCAGGAACTGCCCGAAGTAAAACTGGATCCCAAGAAGACCGCTCTGCTGATCGTTGACATGCAGAACGAATTCGTTCTGAGAGATTTCGGCGAAGCTTTGGAATTCAAAGAAGCCGGCGTATGGGAAAGATGGATCCCCTTCCATGATAGACTTGACGATATCGTTATCCCCAATAACAAGAGACTGCTGGAATTCTTCCGTGAAAAGGGCATGACCGTTACTTTCGGTCGGATCGCTTGCCTGAGAGAAGACGGCGAAGACAGATCTCCCGTTCAGAAGTCCGAAGGCTGGAACAACATGCTGATGCCCGTCAACAGCTACTCTGCAGCCATGATCGACGAACTGACTCCTCTGGAAAATGAAATCGTTGTAAATAAGACTACCGACAGCGTAACCACCGGTACCAACTATCTGATGCTCCTCAGATTCATGGGCATCGAAACCGTAGTCGTAACCGGTATCGTAACCGACCAGTGCGTAGCTTCTACCGTAAGAGGCCTGGCAGATGACGGCTTCAAGGTAATTTGCGTTGAAGACTGCTGCGCCGCCGGTTCCCAGGAACTCCACGATCAGGAACTGCGGATCATGAACGTTATCTATTGCGACGTTATGAGCACCGACGAAGTTATCGACCTGATCGAAAAGAATTCCTAAGTGACCAATGTTATAAAATGTGACGGGCTCCGGAGAAAAGCTTCGTTAGCGGAGCCCACCGCAATTATCAATTTATTTTAAGGAGGAAAATTCAATGAGTAAATCCCCGACTCTCTCCAATCCCGCAGGACAGACCGGTCTGGTCCGCTGCATGGGATTCTGGCAGGTATGGGCGATCGGTGTTGGCGCCGTAGTAGGCGACGGCATCTTCCTTTACCTGGGCCAGGCTGTACAGGCAGGCGGTCCTTCCTCTCTGCTTGGTACTTTTATCGCTGGTGTAATTCAGATGCTGATCATGGTCTCCATGGGTGAACTTGCAGTAGGTATGCCCTGCGCAGGTGCAATGTCTGTTTGGGTAGAAAAATACCTGGGCAAGTTTGCAGGCCTGTTCTCCGGTCTGACCTTCTCCGTCGGCTGGGTAATCATGGGCGGTTCCACTTCTATCGCTCTGGGTACCACGATGGTTTACTGGCTGCCCAACTTCCTGCCCGGTCCTGCCGGCATCATCTTCTGGGCACTGGTATGGTTCTCTGTATTCGTAGTCATGAACATCATGGGTGCACAGATCGCCGGTAAGGGTCAGCTGATCATGGTAGTCGTTCTGG
>SVCV01000115.1 GCA_015058185.1 Clostridiales bacterium
CCTGCGGACAGCCCGAAGCGAAGCTTTCCGTACAAAAGAAGGTTTTGCCATGGCTTTGTCCATGCTGAAGAATTTCGAGATCGAAGGACTGGTTGTCGTGGGCGGTGACGGTTCTCTCCACGGAGGGCTGGAACTGTCAAAGGCAGGGGTCACGGTCATGGGACTTCCCGGAACCATCGACAATGACCTGGCTTACACGGAATACACCATCGGATTCGATACGGCGGTAAATACGGCTCTCAATGCCATCGCCAACATCCGGGATACTTCCTCTTCTCACGGGAGAGGAACCGTAGTGGAAGTCATGGGCAGAAACTGCGGGGACATTGCGCTTCACGCAGGTTTGGCCGGCGGTGCAGAAGTGGTTCTGATCCCGGAAGAAGAACCGGATATCAGCGCCATTTGCAGAAAGCTTGTGGAAGGCCGTAACCGGGGCAAGCGCCACAGCCTGATCATTCGGGCCGAGGGTGCCAGCATCGGTACGGAAGAACTTGTAAAAATCATTCAGGAGCGGACCGGTATTGAGATCAAGGCCGTGGTCTTGGGATATGTTCAGCGGGGCGGTGCTCCTACTGCAAGGGATCGCTTGCTGGCCAGCCAAACCGCCTATCGGGCAGTGGAACTCCTGATGGCCGGAAGCGGCAGCAGAGCCATCGGCATTCAGGGCTCCGAGATCGTGGACTACGATCTGGCAGAGGCCCTGGCCATGAAAAGCACCGTGGATCCCAAGTTGGTATCCCTGGCAAACATCCTCTCCATTTAAAAAACGATTCTCAGATTCAGAGGTGTAAAATGAGTAAAGCAGATCAGATTTTCGTAAATATGTGCAGAAATATCCTGGACAATGGTTTCTCGTCCGAGGGCCAGGTGATCCGGGCAGTTTGGGAGGATGGCTCTCCCGCTCATACGATCAAGCAGTTTTGTGTTGTAAACCGCTATGACCTGCAGGAAGAATTTCCTGCTTTGACTCTTCGTCCTACGGCTATTAAATCCGCTACGGATGAACTTCTCTGGATCTGGCAGAAGAAATCCAATAATATCAACGAATTAAACAGTCATATCTGGGATGCATGGGCGGACGAGTCCGGCAGCATCGGCAAGGCTTATGGCTACCAGCTGGGCGTAAAGCACCAATATAAAGAAGGTCTTTTCGACCAGGTGGATCGGGTCCTGTTTGACCTGAAGCATAATCCTTACAGCCGCCGGATCATGACCAACCTGTACAACTTTGAAGATCTCCACGAAATGGCTCTGTATCCCTGTGCCTACAGCATGACCTTCAATGTTACCGGAAATAAGCTGAACGCCATTCTGAATCAGCGTTCGCAGGATATCCTGGTAGCCAACAACTGGAATGTGGTACAGTATTCCATCCTCGTTATGATGATGGCCCAGGTCAGCGGCTTTGAACCCGGCGAGCTGGTTCACGTGATCGCGGATGCGCATATCTATGATCGGCACGTCCCCATCGTAGAGGAAATGCTGACCCGGCCCCAGTATCCCGCACCCACGGTACGGCTGAATCCGGACATTAAAAATTTCTACGACTTCAAGCCCGAGGATGTGATCGTGGAAAACTACGAAAAGAATCCCCAGATCAAGAATATCCCCGTAGCAGTATAGGAGAATGTATATGAAAGCCATCGCAGCTGTAGATGCCAATTGGGCCATCGGCAAGGGCGGAGATCTTTTGGTCCACCTTCCCGGTGACTTGAAATACTTTAAGGAAAAGACCCTGGATAAAGTGGTGGTCATGGGGCGGGTGACCCTGGAGTCTTTGCCCGGAGGAAAGCCTTTGAAGAACCGGACCAATATCGTTTTGTCCGGAAATCCTGACTATAACCCCGAAGGGGAGAATCTGATCCTGTGCCGCAGCAAAGAGGAACTGTTCGAAGTGCTGAAGAGGGACTTTGCGGATCAGGAGATCATGATCATCGGCGGAGAACGGATCTATCGGGAGTTTCTGCCCTGGTGCGAAGCCGTCTACATTACAAAAATCGACAAAGAATTCCCCGCTGACCGCTATTTCGACAATCTGGATGAACTGGAAAACTGGGAACTGGCGGAAAGCTCCGACGTGCAGGAAGAGAACGGGATCTCTTATCGGTTCACCCTTTATCGCAACAATGCTCCTGTAGAAATGTAAGAGAGGTTTTGGATTGAGCAATCATCTGATTTACGGAAGAAATGCCGTTATGGAAGCCATCAAAAGCGGCCGCGAGATCGACAAGCTGCTTGTCCGTCGGGACGGGGAGGGCTCCATTAAAAAAATCGAGGCCATGGCCCGGGAAAAGAAGATCGTGACCCAATATGTGGACAAGTCCGCTTTGGATCGGGCCGCAGGTGCCGGGAACAATCATCAGGGTGTAGTGGCTTATACCCCGGCTCATAATTATTGTGAACTGGAAGATATTCTGGCCGCTGCCTATGCCAAGGGCGAAGATCCTTTCCTGATCATTCTGGACGGGATCGAAGATCCCCATAACCTGGGTGCCATTATCCGGACCGCTGACGGTGCCGGTGCTCACGGCGTTGTGATCCCCAAGCGGCGGGCTGTGGGTCTTACCGATACGGTAGCAAAGGCTTCTGCCGGTGCGATCGAATATGTTCCCGTTGCCCGGGTGGCAAACATTGCCCAGACCATCGAGGAGCTGAAGGCCAACGGCATTTGGGTCTGCGGTGTACATATGGAAGGCAAGAGCCTTTGGGAATCTGACCTGAAGGGTCCTGTTGCCCTGGTCA
The DNA here is from genome assembly GCA_015058185.1 of Clostridiales bacterium. GTDB lineage: Bacteria > Bacillota > Clostridia > Peptostreptococcales > Anaerovoracaceae > SIG263. The sequence continues at coordinate 2,743 of SVCV01000115.1, forward strand.
TCGGCGGAGAAGGACAGGGCGTCAGCCGGCTGGTGCTGGAAAACTGCGACTTCCATTTCTCCATTCCCATGCAGGGTTCGGTCAACTCTCTGAACGCTTCCAATGCGGCTGCAGTACTCATGTATGAGGTGGTTCGCCAGCGGGGCGTAAAGAGCGAAAAGAACTTTTTCTAAAAGAGGATTTTATGGAACGGAAACGCTGGGGCGAAGATGTCAGTGAGGAATATCTGGTAGGCCTTGCACAGGCAGGGGACCACGATGCGGAGGAATATCTGATCCGCAAATACAAGGAAACGGTAAAGAGCAGAGCTCACCTGTACTTTATCGTAGGCGCCGATCATGACGATATTGTACAGGAAGGCATGATCGGGATTTTTCGTGCCATTAAAAGTTTCGATGGCAGCCGCCAGACCACTTTCCGCACCTTTGCGGAGCTTTGCATCAATCGCCAGATCATTACGGCGATCAAGCAGGCCACCCGCCAAAAGCATCAGCCCCTGAACAATTCCGTATCTCTCAATAAGCCCCTTTCCGATCAGGAGCCGCAGACTCTGGCGGAAACCTTGTTTTCCGACAGCAGTTCCGATCCGGAGGCCATTCTTTTGGTCAAGGAGGCGTTGGATAATATTACCGGGAAAAAGAAGATCTTCAGCGACATGGAATTGGCGGTCTGGGTCCAGTATCTGCGGGGGCGCAGCTACAGCGAGATCGCTCAGGCTATGGGTAAGAGCCTGAAGACTGTAGACAATGCCATCCAGCGGACGAAGAAGAAGTTGGAGACCTTGTTGGAGGGCTGATTTCGGCAAAAAGAAATTAAAAAAACACTGAAAAAAAGAGGTTGACAGAGTCAGGTTCGTGTTGTACAATATGTAAAGTGCGATGGAGCTTGTCCCTAAGCCCATTAATGCATGCTGTTATAGCTCAGTCGGTAGAGCGCATCCTTGGTAAGGATGAGGTCCCCGGTTCAAATCCGGGTAACAGCTCCACTTTTGGGGGCGGACGGTTACCGTCCGTCCCATTTTTATTTTAAAAAGGAATTTCACGTAAGGAGGAGATTACCATGGCAAAAGCAAAATTTGAAAGAACTAAGCCCCATGTAAACATCGGGACTATCGGTCACGTAGACCACGGCAAGACCACTCTGACCGCAGCTATCACCAAGACCCTGTACACCAGATATCAGCTGGGTGAATTCGTAGCATTCGATCAGATC
>SVCV01000010.1 GCA_015058185.1 Clostridiales bacterium
GTTTTGGCCATGGGCTGCAGAGAACGGACCCGCGGCAATCTCATGATCCCCGGTGCCAGAGGTGCCGGCGTTCTGACCGCAGGTGCCGCACAGCGTTACCTGAACATCAACGGATATCTTCCCGGAAAGAAGATCGTGATCTTAGGCTCCGGCGACATCGGCCTGATCATGGCCCGTCAGTTCGTTCTGGAAGGTGCGGAAGTCAAGGCCTTGGTTGAAGTCATGCCTTACTCCGGCGGACTGCCCCGCAACATGAAGCAGTGCATCGAGGATTTCGACATCCCCGTATACTATAATTCCACCGTTTCCCAAATCAAGGGTAAGGAGCGGGTTTCCTCCGTTATGGTCAGCAAGGTTGACGAAAAGAGAAAGCCCATTCCCGGTACAGAATTTGAGATCGAGTGCGATACGCTCATGATCTCTGCCGGTCTGATCCCTGAAAACGAACTGACCGAACAGGCCGGTATCAAAATCTCCGGCGGAACCAAGGGCGCAGTCGTAACCGAAGACCTGCAGACCTCTGCAGAAGGATTCTTCGCCTGCGGCAATGTGCTTCATGTACACGACCTGGTAGACTTTGTAGCCGAAGAGGGTGAAGAAGCCGGTCGGTATGCTGCACAGTACATCCTGCAGGATAAGAAAGAGCAGGGCGAACAGATCCGCATCGTAAGCGGTGCAGGTGCCGGCGCAGCCGTTCCCCAGCTCATCAACAAAAACACTTCTGCAGAAAAGGTTGCCATCATGTTCCGTCCCAGAAACCGGTACAGAGACGTAACCGTGACCGCGGAAATGAACGGAAGCGAGATCGCCCGGAAAAAGCTGGTTGCCGTAACCCCCGGGGAAATGATCAAGCTGGAGATCCCCGCTGAAAAGCTTGCTGCCGGCGGCGATGAAATCGTAGTTTCTTTGGAAGGAGGTGCGATCTAATGGCAAATGTAACAGAACTGATCTGCATCAACTGTCCCAGAGGCTGCCTGCTGAAGGTAACTTCCAATGGCGACGATCTTCAGGTGGAAGGAAACTTCTGCGGTAAGGGTATCCCTTACGCAAAGCAGGAGATCACTGCACCTGAACGAGTTCTGACCGTACTTATGAGACCGGAAGGAACCGATCGCCCCTTAAGCGTCAAGACCGATAAGCCCGTTCCCAAGGCCATGCTGAAGGAATGTGCAAAGACCATCTATGCCACCCACCCCAAGCTTCCCGTAAAGCACGGCGATGTTCTGATCGCCGACCTTTGCGGTACCGGAGCAAACGTAATTGCAACCGTGGATATGAACTAAAGCAATAAAAAGAACAGGCTGACATGCCTGTTCTTTTTTTATTGCTAAATATTCAATTCCTTCAGCAGTTTCGGGATCTCCCGCACGTCTTTGCAAAGCTTGCTGGCTTTGTCCAGCTCGCCTTCCTGTGCGTAGCCGTAGCTGCAGCCGATGGAGGGCAGTCCGTGGTGGACGGCGATCTCCAGATCTTTTCCCCGGTCACCGATAACGGCATATTCGCCGGGGTGCTGCTCCCGGATGGTTTTAAAGATCTCGTACTTGGGAATGTAGGCGAAATCCTCGCCGCAGTAGAAGTCCGTAAAAAAGCGATCCAGGTTGAATGCTTTTCGGTGGTCATTCATGTAGCTTGTGGTGCAGTTGCTTAAGAAGAGCAGGGTATAGCCGGCCTCTTTCAGAGCGGCTAAAGTCTCCTCGGTACCCTCGTAAAGCTGCGCCTTTCCGGAGCGGATCCGCTCGCCCATTTCCTTTTCGATGAGCTTGCTGGAAGCATCTTTTTCTTCCTTCGCCAGATCCGGCATAAAGGTATCCCACATGCCCTCGGGAGTATATCCCATCCAGTGACTGATCTCTTCCTCGGTCCATTGCTGTTCTTTTGCAAGACCTAAAGAAACCAAACGGTCATAGGCCAGTCGGAAAGCCGGAGCGTAGATCTTTACCCCGTTATGCAGCGTTCCGTCGTAGTCAAAAATCAGGTTTGCCATGATCGATGCTTAGCCTTCGATTTCCCGGATCAGGTTGATCATTTCGATGGCGCTTACGCCGCAGTCATAACCCTTGTTGCCTGCCTTGGTGCCGGCTCTTTCGATAGCCTGTTCGATGTTTTCGGTGGTAACAACGCCGAACATTACGGGAACGCCGGTAGCCATGGAAGCCTGAGCGATGCCCTTGGAAACTTCGCTGCAAACGTAGTCATAGTGAGTCGTGCTTCCTCTGATAACAGCGCCTACGCAGATAACGGCATCATATTTTCCGGATGCAGCCATCTTCTGGGCGATGAGGGGAATCTCGAATGCGCCGGGAACCCATGCGATGTCGATGTTTTCTTCGGGAACATCGTGGCGGGTCAGTGCATCCATTGCGCCGCCCAGCAGCTTGTTGGTGATGAATTCATTGAAACGGGAAGCGATGATAGCGATTTTTACATCTTTGGATACTAATTTTCCTTCGTAGATCATTTGCTTTTCTCCTTTTTTTATTTCGGATCCGGCTGCGCCGGTAAGTGACTTATTTGTAATTCAGGATGTGGCCCATCTTTTCCTGCTTGGTCTGCAGGTAGAACAGGTCGTAGTCGGTGGCATCCATCTGGATGGGCACTCTTTCGGTAATTTCCATGCCGAAGTCGGAAAGACCGTAAACCTTATCGGGGTTGTTGGTCAGAAGACGCATGGTCTTTACGCCGAGATCTTTCAGGATCTGTGCGCCGATAAAGTATTCCCGCAGGTCTACATCAAAGCCCAGTGCCAGATTTGCTTCGGCGGTATCCATGCCCTTGTCCTGCAGTTCGTAAGCCTTCAGCTTGTTGATCAGGCCGATGCCTCTGCCTTCCTGACGCATATAGAGCAGAATGCCTCTGCCTTCCTTTTCGATCTGGTTCATGGCGGAGGCAAACTGCTGGCCGCAGTCGCAGCGGGCGGAACCGAAAGCATCGCCGGTGAGGCATTCAGAGTGTACTCTGCACAGCAGGTCCTTGCCGTCGCCGATGTCACCCTTAACCAAAGCGATGTGATGCTCGCCGTTGATCTTGTTTACATAGCCGTAGCCCTTGAATTCGCCGTACTTGGTGGGCATTTCGGTGATGGCTACTCTTTCCACCAGCTTTTCGTGGAGCTTCCGGTAATCCTTCAGGGATTTTACGGTAATGAATACCATATCCCATTCCTTTGCCTTTTCGATGAGTTCGGGGGTACGCATCATGGTACCGTCTTCTCGCATGATCTCGCAGCAAAGACCTACCTGCTTCAGACCTGCCAACCGCAGCAGGTCAACGGTCGCTTCGGTGTGGCCTTCTCTCTGCAGAACGCCGTACTTTCTGGCCCGCAGGGGGAACATATGGCCGGGACGGCGGAAATCGTCGGGTTTTGCATCGTCTTCAACAGACTTCAGAGCGGTGATGCTTCTTTCCACTGCGGAGATGCCGGTGGTGGTGTCCACATGGTCGATGGATACGGTGAAGGCGGTGCTGTGGTTGTCGGTGTTATCTGCAACCATCTGGGGCAGACCCAGCTTCTTGCAGTAATCTTCGCTCATGGGCATGCAGATCAGACCCTTTGCATGGGTGGCCATGAAGTTGACATTTTCGGTGGTGGCAAATTCTGCGGCGCAGATCATATCCCCTTCATTTTCCCGGTCTTCATCGTCCGTTACCAGGATGATCTTGCCCTGACGAAGGGCTTCTAAGGCTTCTTCTACGGTGTTGAACTTAAACATTGACTTCTCCTTTGATGTATTCTTTGGGCGTCTCTAAAACCCGTATTTTGCTAAAAAATCCTTGGTGATGCCGGAGGCGGATCCGGTGGGAACTTCTTCTTTCTGCATCAGTTTTTCCACGTACTTGCCGATGCAGTCATTTTCCAGATTGACCGTGTCTCCGATCTTTCTCTCACCCAAAGTGGTGACGGACATGGTGTGGGGGATAATGGATACGCTGAAGTTGTCCTGTCCCACCTTCGCTACCGTAAGGCTGATACCATCGATGGTGATGGAGCCTTTTTCAATAATGTAGCGCATGATCTTGTCCGTGGTTTTGATGGTGAACCAAAAGGCGTTGTCGTCCTTTTGGATCTTTGTGATGGTGCCGGTCCCGTCGATGTGGCCGGAAACGATGTGGCCGCCGAAGCGTCCGTTTGCTGCCATGGCTCTTTCCAGATTTACGCTGCTGCTTACCTTCAGGTCGCCCAAAGAGGAGCGGTTTAAGGTTTCGTGCATAACGTCGGCGGTGAACTGGTCGGCGGTGCAGCTGGTGACCGTCAGGCAAACGCCGTTTACGGCGATGCTGTGGCCCAGTTCCACGTCATCCATGATGCAGCTGGCGCTGATGGTAAGCACGGAAGAATTGGCTCCGGCCCGGATGGCTTTCACCTTTCCTTTTTCTTCTACGATTCCTGTGAACATTGTATCACCCGGCTTTCCACTAAGATATCTTCTCCGATCCGGCTGACTTTCATATCCGTAAGGAAGATGCCATGATCCGGATCTTCTGCCCCAAGGCCGCCTACGGGGGACTTTGCGGTGGCTCCGCCCAGCAGCTTCGGTGCAATGTAGGTTTGTACTTTATTTACGATCCCCTGGCTCAGTGCGGACCAGTTCAGGGTGCCGCCCCCCTCCAGAAGGATGCTGTCGATCTTTTCACTGCCCAGATAGGTCATCAGGGCTTTTAAGTCAGGATGTCCGTCCTTTTCCGGAAGCACTGCCAGCTTACAGCCGGATTCTTCATAAGGAGCTTGCTTCTCCGGATCCTGACAGCAGGTGGCGATCAGGGTAGGGACTTCCTTTGCGGTCATGACGATTTTGGAATCCAGCGGAGTCCTCAGGTTTGTGTCGCAAATGATCCGCAGGGGATTTTTGCTGTTTTCCAGTCTGCAGGTCAGCTGGGGATCGTCGGCCAAAACCGTTCCTACGCCGCACATAATGGCTGCATAACGGTGGCGGTCTTCCTGGACCTTATGCCGGGAGGCTTCCCCGGAGATCCACTGGGATTTTCCCGTATAAGCGGCGATTTTTCCGTCCATGGTCATGGCGTACTTCATCACCACGAAGGGTGTCTTTGTGCGGATGTAGTGGAAGAACACTTCGTTGACAGCGTCGCACTCTTCTTCCAGCAGGCCGGTCTCCACTTCGATGCCGTGATCCCGAAGGATCTGCACCCCTTTTCCCGCAACCAAAGGGTTGGGGTCTGCGGAGCCGATGACTACCCGTTTCAGCTTATTTTCAATAATGGCTTCTGTGCAGGGAGGGGTTTTCCCGTAGTGGCAGCAGGGTTCCAATGTCACATAGATGGTGGCACCTTCCGGGGACTCCGTGCAGTTTGCCAGTGCATTCCGTTCTGCGTGAAGTTCACCGTATCGTTCGTGCCATCCCTGGCCGATGATCCGTCCGTCTTTGACGATAACGGCTCCGACCATGGGGTTGGGGTTGACCCAGCCCACGCCTTTCTGTGCCAGCTCCAGAGCCAGTTTCATATATTCCCGGTCTGTCATGATCTTTCTCTCCGAAAAAAATATGCCCTGAATAAAAAGTACTCAGGGCACGCAGAATGCGATAATAAAAAACTCCGGATTTCCAAGTAAATCCAGAGCAGTCATCCGCCAAAAGCGGATCGTAAATCTTCTCCCATTCAGACTGTAACTGACGGCTTCGGAATTTCACCGAATCATACCTTGCGGCTCGTGGGCTTTACCACCGGTAGGGACTTTCACCCTGCCCTGAAGACATATTATGCAGTTCCTCATCATAGTACGCCCTGTGCCAGTGTTTGTCAATAGAAAACAGGGGATTTGTCCGAAAACTCCGGCGGTTTTGTGAAAAATAGGTGAAGTATTGATTTTTCTGTTAAGGGAGAGTACAATGAGGGTATTAGCACTCTGTGTACGAGAGTGCTAATCCAATATTTAAACGAGGTGATTTGAAATGGCGAAAAGACAATTTAAGGCGGAATCCAAAAGATTGCTGGAGCTGATGATCAATTCCATCTATACGAATAAAGAGGTATTTCTTCGGGAACTGATCTCCAATGCCAGCGATGCGTTGGATAAACTTTACTTCCGGTCCATTGAAGAGGGTGCCACCGGCGTATCCCGGGACAATATGGAGATCCGTCTTTCTGTCGACAAGGAAAAGAGAACGCTTACCATTGCAGATAACGGCATCGGTATGACAAAGGATGAGCTCATCGAAAATCTGGGTACCATCGCCAAGAGCGGGACCTTTGATTTCCGGAAGTCTCACCAGGATGAAAATACGGAGATCATCGGCCAGTTCGGCGTAGGTTTCTACTCCGCTTTTATGGTCAGTGACAAGATCACGGTGAAGAGCAGGGCTTTCGGATCTGACGAGGCCTGGCGCTGGGAATCTTCCGGCGAAGACGGCTATACCATCAATCCCTGTGAAATGGAAGGCTGCGGCACGGAGATCACCCTGTCCCTGCGTCCCGATTCCGAAGAAGAACAGTACAGCATGTATCTGGAACCCAATGCCATCGTGGGTCTGGTCAAGCGTTATTCCGACTACATCCGCTATCCCATCGCAATGGACATTCCCCAGCCCAGGCTGAAGGAAGGTTCCGAAACGGAATATGAGCTGGTTGCGGAAAAGATGACCTTAAACAGCATGGTTCCCCTTTGGCGCAAGCCCAAGGATGAGGTCACCGACGAGGATTACAATGAGTTCTACAAGAGCAAGTTCATGGATTTCAACGATCCTCTCCGCGTTGTAAATACATCCGTCGAGGGTATGGTACAGTACAATGCCTTGCTGTACATTCCCGGAAACCTGCCTTATGACTATTACACCAGAGGTCTGCGGAAGGGCCTGCAGCTTTACTGCAACGGCGTTTTGATCATGGAAAACTGTGAGGAGCTCCTGCCGGATTACTTCACCTTTGTAAAGGGTATCGTGGATTCTCCCGACTTTTCCCTGAACATCTCCAGAGAGATCCTGCAGCATGACCGTCAGCTGAAGGTCATCGCAAAGAATCTGGAAAAGAAGATCACTTCCGAACTGACCAAAATGCTGGCGGATAAGAGAGAGGACTACGAACAGTTCTTCCGCACCTTCGGCATCCAGCTGAAGTACGGTATGTACGCTGAGTTCGGTGCCCACAAAGAAACTCTGAAGGATCTGATCCTGTTCCACTCCATGGCCGATGATAAGCTCATCACCCTGAAGGAATATGTGGAAAAGATGCCCGAAGACCAGAAATATATCTACTATGCCTGCGGCGATACCCTTGCCAAGGTAAAGGCACTTCCCCAGGCGGATGCGGTTCGGGAAAAGGGCTACGATGTACTTTGCATGATCGACGATGTGGACGAGTTTGCCATGAAGACCCTGGGCACCTACGAAGGCAAGGAACTGAAATCTGTTTCCGAGCAGGATTTAGGCCTGGAATCCCAGGAAGAAAAAGATGCCATGGAAAAGAAGATCGCGGACAACAAGGAACTTTTGGAAAAGCTCACCGCACTTTTGGATGGCAAGGTCAAGGAAGTTCGCCTGTCCAGCCGTTTGAAGAAGCATCCGGTTTGTTTGGTAAGTGACGGTGATCTGTCCATCGATATGGAAAAGATCTTAAACGCCATGCCTGCGGAACAGAAGGTTCGGGCAGACCGGGTTTTGGAGATCAACGGAGAACATGCTCTGTTTGCGGCTCTGACCAAGATCTCTGACGATGATAAACTGAAGACCTACGCCGGTCTCCTGTATGACCAGGCACTCATGATCGCCGGACTTCCCTTAGAAGATCCCACCGCATTCTCCAACGCGGTTTGTGAGATCATGGCCGCATCTGTATAATACGCTTCGCGTAAGTGAACTGCGCCAAAGGCCCGTGAACCTTGCAATGCAGTGAACGATTTTGCAAAACAAAAGTGAAAAGGGATGAATCCTCATCTTTTAGGTGACGGTTCATCTCTTTTTTGGTATAATACTTATGTATGTAGAAAAATAAACGAAACTGGAGGAATCCATGAGCATTTTTGCCCTTTCCGATCTTCATCTCTCATTTACTGCGGATAAGCCCATGAATATTTACGGGCAGTCCTGGCAGGACCATGAAGAGCAGATCCTTGCCAACTGGACAGAGTTGGTGGGACCTGAGGATACGGTTTTGATTCCCGGAGATATTTCCTGGGGACTGAAGCCGGAAGAGGCAGTGGAGGATCTGGCATGGGTGGCAAAGCTTCCCGGGCAGAAGGTTCTGATGAAGGGAAACCATGACCTTTGGTGGACTGCCATCGGGAAACTGAACCAAATGTATCCGGATATGTTTTTCCTTCAGAATACATTCTACAAAGCCGACGGCTGGCATATTTGCGGCTCCCGGGGATGGATCTGCCCGGAGGATCCGGATTTCACCCAGCACGATGATAAAATTTACCGCAGAGAACTTCTTCGCCTGCGGATGTCTTTGGACGCAGCGGTAAAGGATGGTGCGGAACGGATCATCGGTATGCTTCATTTCCCGCCTACCTGCGGCGGTGCGGAATCTTCCGGATTTACGGAGATCTTTACGGAATACGGAGTAGAGCATGTAATTTACGGACACCTGCATGGTACGGAGGCGCAGATGAAGTGTCTTCGGGGAATGCACAAGGGTGTGAATTACCGGCTTGTTGCCTGTGACTATGTAGGCTGCCGTCCGGTTAAGATCGTATAGGGGAGGCCCTGTTATGATTCAAAAAGTTGTAATTATGGTACTTGACAGTTTAGGGATCGGCGGTGCTCCTGACAGCGCTGCCTTCGGAGACAAGGATACGGACACGCTTGCCGGTATCCTGGCCACTATGGGCCGGCCTCTGGAGATCCCTAATCTTTTATCTTTAGGACTTGGTTCCATTGATGGTGTGAGCGGTTTTTCTGCAGATGCAAAGGAGACCCTTCCCAGAGGCGCCTATGGCCGGTTCCGGGAACGCTCCAAGGGGAAAGACACCATCACCGGACATTGGGAGATCGCCGGGATCGTTACGGAGACTCCTTTTCTTACGTTTGAAAAGTTTCCCGATGAGTTTATGAAGGCTTTTGAAGAGGCCATCGGTCGGGAGACCCTGGGCAATTATGCCGCTTCCGGAACGGAGATCATCAAGGAGCTTGGACCGGAACATAAGGCTACAGGAAAGCCCATTATTTATACCTCGCAGGACAGTGTGTTCCAAATTGCAGCCAATACGGCAGTGATCCCTTTGGAAGAGCTGTATCGGATCTGTGAGATCGCCAGGGAGATGCTGGTGGGCGACCTTCAGGTTGCCCGGGTCATCGCCCGTCCTTTTGTGGAGGAAGACGGTGTTTACACCCGGACTGCGGACCGCAGAGATTATGCGGTATCTCCTCCGGAAGCCACCTTGCTGGACAACGTAAGCGCCGAAGGCCTTACGGTCTTTGCTATTGGGAAAATCGAAGATATTTTCAACGGCAGCGGTGTTACCCGCTCCATTCATACAAAGAGCAACGATGACGGAGTAGACCAGACTATAAAAGCCCTTCGGGAGGATTTCCGGGGACTGATTTTTACCAATCTGGTGGACTTCGATGCGAAATACGGCCATCGTCGGAACGGCCCTGGCTACGGCGAGGCTTTGGAAGCCTTTGATCGCCGGCTTCCGGAAATTTGGGAGGCACTGGGTGAAGATGATGTGCTGATCCTTTGTGCGGACCACGGAAACGATCCCCGTCACACCGGTTGGGACCATACCCGGGAAGATGTTCCCTGTTTGGTTTGCGGGAAGGGGATCGCCCATGATGTAAACTTGGGCCTTCGGACCTCTTTTGCAGACATGGGCGCTACGGCTGCGGACCTTTTAGGTGCCGCACCCACTCCGGACGGCGAAAGCTTTAAGGAGGCGATCCTGAAATGAATATGCTCTCCATTATTGAGACGAAGAAACTGGGAAAAGCCTTAAGCCCGGATCAGATCCGCTGGTTTGTAGATGGTTATACAAAGGGGGATATCCCCGATTATCAGGCGGCGGCACTGCTTATGGCCATTTGCCTGAAGGGCATGAACAAAGAAGAGACCTTTGGGCTGACAGAAGCCATGCGCGCCTCCGGTGACGTGATGGATCTGTCCGGGATTCAGGGGATCAAAGTGGATAAGCACAGCACCGGCGGAGTAGGGGACAAAACCACCTTCGTTGTGGGCTCTTTGGCAGCAGCCTGGGGTGTGCCTGTGGCAAAGCTTTCCGGACGGGGCCTGGGCTTTACCGGCGGGACCATCGACAAGATGGAGTCCATTCCCGGCATGAAGTCCTCCTTGGAACCGAAGGAGTTTCAGGATCAGGTAAATGCCATGGGCTTTGCGGTCATGGGGCAAACCGGTCAGGTAGCTCCTGCGGATAAAAAACTGTACGCCCTTCGGGATGTGACCAATACGGTAGACAATATCAGCCTCATTGCCGGCAGCATCATGAGCAAGAAACTGGCCTCCGGAAGCGATGCCATCGTCTTGGATGTGAAGTGCGGCAAAGGGGCCTTTATGAAGGACCAGGCTTCTGCGGAAAAACTGGCAGAGGTCATGCGAGAGATCGGCCTGCAGGCGGGGAAAAAAGTGTCCGCTTTGGTAACGGCCATGGATCAGCCCTTGGGTACTGCGGTGGGCAATGGTTTGGAAATGATCGAGGTCATTGAGACCCTGAAATGCCGTGGCCCGGAGGATCTGACGGAACTGTCACTGGAGCTGGCGGCACACATGATCCATCTTGGCGGCAAGGCGAAGTCCCTTGAAGAGGGCTTCCACAAAGCTGCCATGGCGCTGAAGGATGGCATGGGACTGGAAAAGCTTCGGGACCTGATTTTGGCTCAGGGCGGCGATCCTGCAGTTCTTGAAGATTACAGCCTGTTCCCCCAGGCTTCTGTAAGACTGGAATGGACGGCTCCTTCCTCCGGCTATATTACAGAGCTGGATGCCCGGAAAATCGGGGAAATTTCCCGGATCACCGGTGCCGGAAGACTGACGAAAGAAGATCCTTTGGATCTGGGAGCCGGCGTTCTTTGCCAAAAGAAAATCGGTGATTTTGTAGAAGCGGGAGAGACCGTTCTTACGATCCTTTCCTCTCATATGGAAAAAGCGCAGGCGGCATTGGCTCTTGCGGCAGATGCCTGCATCATCGGTTCGGAAAAACCGGAACCTTCTCCCCTGGTAATCAAAGTCTTTGCATAATACGAGGATAAAAGATGAAGAAATATATCATGGCTCTTGATGCGGGAACCACCAGTGCCCGCTGCATCCTTTTCGATAAGGCCGGCAATATTTGCAGCATGGCTCAAAAAGAGATCCGACAGATCTACCCCCATCCCGGTTGGGTGGAACAGGATCCTGCGGAGCTTTGGGAGTCCCAGCTGGAAGTGGCCCGGGAAGCTTTGAAAAAAATCGGAGCAGGCCCGGAGGATGTGGCTTCCATCGGCATTACGAACCAGCGGGAAACCTCCATCGTTTGGGATCGGCATACCGGAAAACCGGTGTACAATGCCATCGTTTGGCAGTGCCGGAGAACCGCGGATTTTTGCAGGAACCTGAAGGAAAAGGGGCTGGAGATCACATGGAGAGAAAAGACCGGACTTCTCATTGATGCTTATTTTTCCGGTACGAAGGTACGCTGGATTTTAGATCATGCAGAAGGTGCCCGGGAAGCTGCAGATCGGGGTGACTTGCTCTTCGGTACGGTGGATACCTGGCTGATCTGGAACCTGACCGGCGGAAAAGTTCATGCCACAGACTACTCCAATGCGTCCCGAACCCTGCTGTTCAATATTCGGGAGGGCGTTTGGGATCAGGACATTCTGCGGGAACTGGAGATCCCCGAAAGCATGCTTCCGGAAGTAAAATCTTCCAGCGGCCTTTTCGGCGAAAGTCTCCCGGAACTGTTGGGTGCCTCCATCCCCATTGCCGGTGCGGCGGGGGATCAGCAAGCGGCACTGTTCGGCCAGGCTTGCTTTGAGCCCGGCGATGTGAAGAATACATACGGAACCGGCGGGTTCCTTTTGATGAATACGGGAACCATTCCTTCCTTCTCCCGAAACGGGCTGGTCACCACCATTGCCTGGGGAATGGACGGAAAGATCGAATACGCTTTGGAAGGTTCCGTTTTTGTAGCCGGTGCGGCGATCCAGTGGCTTCGGGATGAGCTTGGACTGATCCAAACCGCAGCAGAATCCGAGGACTGTGCCCGCAGAGTTCCCGATACCAATGGCTGTTATCTGGTACCGGCCTTTACGGGGCTTGGTGCTCCCTATTGGGATCCTTATGCAAGAGGGACCCTCGTAGGTCTTACCCGGGGCGTCAACCGGGATCATATCGTACGGGCCACCATCGAATCCATGGCCTACCAGGTCCGGGATGTGCTGAAAGCCATGGAAGGGGACTTCGGCGGTAAAATCAGTTCCCTTCGGGTAGACGGCGGTGCCTGTGCCAACGACTTCCTGCTGCAGTTCCAGGCGGATATTTTGGACGTACCTGTCCGCCGGCCTTCCTGCGTGGAAACCACCGCTCTCGGTGCCGCTTATCTTGCGGGCCTTGCCGTGGGATTTTGGAAAGATAAAGACGAAGTAAAAGCAAACTGGGCAGAAGATAAACGCTTCCACCCCGAAATGAAAGACGAAATAAGACAACCCCTTCTGGCCGGATGGCAGAAGGCGGTTGGAAAAGCCGGCCACTGGATCGATTGATCCAATGCCTCCCCTGTGTAAGGGGAGGTGCCACCGAAGGTGACGGAGGGGTTGGCTGCAGATAGTTCAAAAAAGCAAAAACAAGGAACTGCTGACAATTTGTCAGCAGTTCCTTATTTCTTGCAGCTAATCACAAGAAACGTTGAAAAAATAAGGTCTCAGGCACAAAACTTTACAGATAAGTTGACACCTGTAAAGTGGGGTGCTATACTGTGAGAGATTTTAGACTGGGAAAGAGTTGCGAAACTCTTGAAATATGACAGGAAAAGAACGATGAAAGAACGAATTGCACAATTAAAAAAAGAAAAAAATGCCGTGATCATGGCCCATTATTATGTTCCCGGTGAGGTACAGGAGATCGCTGATTATGTGGGAGATTCCTTTGCTCTTGCCAAGTCTGCAAAGAACAGCGACGCGGACATTATCGTCTTCTGCGGCGTGTCTTTTATGGGGGAGAGTGCCAAGATCCTTTGCCCGGATAAAAAGGTCCTTATGCCGGATCTGACGGCGGACTGCGCCATGGCCCACATGGTGGCTCCCGGTAAGATCGCCGCCATGCGGGAACAATACGAGGATCTGGCTGTAGTTTGCTATATCAATTCCACAGCGGAGCTGAAGTGCCAAAGCGATGTCTGCGTCACTTCGTCCAATGCGGTAAAGATCGTGCGGGAACTGCCCAATCAGAATATTTTCTTCATCCCGGACCGGAATTTAGGCCGCTATGTGGCGGAACAGGTTCCTGAGAAGAATGTGATCCTGAACGATGGCTGCTGTCCCATTCATGCGGAGCTGAAAGCGGAGCAGCTGTTGGCTGCGAAGGCGGCGCACCCGGAGGCTTTGGTCCTTTCTCACCCTGAGTGCGAAAAAGAGATCCTGGATCTTTCGGATTACATCGGTTCCACCGCCGGGATCATCAATTTTGCTAAAAAAAGCGAAGCAAAAGAATTCATCATCTGCACGGAGGATGGGGTGGCCTGGCAGCTGCAGACCGACAATCCGGATAAGAAGTTCTTCTTCCCGGAACCTTCTCTTTGCTGCAAGGATATGAAGCGGAATACTTTGGAACGGATTTTGGCCGTTTTGGAAACGGAAGAAAACGAAGTGGAAGCGGATCCGGACAGAAGCAAGGGTGCCTTGCTCCCGTTGGACCGGATGCTGGAACTGGGAAAATAGAAGATTATGAAAGCAGATATTGTGATCGTCGGCTGCGGTGTTGCAGGCCTTTACTGTGCACTGAACCTGCCGGAAGATAAAAACCTGATCATTGTAACCAAAAGCAAAGCCCCCAAGAGCGACTCTATGTTAGCCCAGGGCGGTATTTGCGTGCTGCGGGACGAGGCGGACTACAAGCCTTTCTACGAGGACACCATGCGGGCCGGACATTATGAGAATGATCCCGAATCGGTGGATATTATGATCAAGTCCTCCCGGGAAGTCATTTCGGATTTGGTTTCCTTCGGTGTACGGTTTGAAAAAAACGGGGAACAGTTTGTATACACCCGGGAGGGGGCTCACTCTACGCCCCGGATTTTGTTTCACGAGGATGAGACCGGAAAGGAGATCACCTCCCACCTCCTTCGTACAGCGGAAAACCGCAAAAATATTACCCTGATCGAAAACTTCACCATGGTGGATCTTCTTTGTGAGGACGGGGAGTGCCGGGGGATCATCGGCCACGACAAGGACGGCAATTACAGCAGCATTTATGCGGATTACACGGTTCTCGCCACCGGCGGCATCGGCGGACTCTTTGAGCATTCCACCAATTATCGCCACCTGACCGGTGACGCTCTTGCTTTGGCTTTGAAATATGATATCGAGCTGAATCATATCGACTACATTCAGATCCATCCCACTACTCTCTATACGGAAAAGGATGGCCGGGAGTTCCTGATCTCTGAGTCTGTTCGGGGGGAAGGCGCGGTCCTTCTGAATTCGAAAGGGGAGCGATTCGTGGATGAGCTGCTTCCCCGGGATGTGGTGGCCGGTGCTATTTTCGCGGAAATGGAGAAAGAGGGCACAAAACACGTATGGCTTTCTTTGGCCAATATTCCGGAAGAAGAGATCAAATCCCATTTCCCTAATATTTACGACCGCTGCCTGAAAGAGGGCTATGACATTACGAAAGAAAGTATCCCGGTAGTTCCTTCCCAGCATTATTTCATGGGCGGGATCAAGGTGGATCAGGAAAGCAAGACTTCCATGGAGCGGCTGTACGCCGTAGGGGAGACTGCCTGCAACGGAGTCCACGGACGAAACCGGTTAGCCAGCAATTCCCTTTTGGAGAGTTTGGTTTTCGCCAAGCGGGCTGCTGAAAATATCGTCGGAGGCTATAAGCCGGCTCCCTCTCCTCAGGAGCGAACCATAGAAGCCTCTGCCTATGAGGGGTACCAGGAAACATACAAGAAAGCTGTTCTTGATGCCATTGAAAAGGAGAAGAAAAGCCATGAATAATATCACTATGAAAATGAACGCAGACGAAGCTATCCTCAGCGCCCTGCGGGAAGATATCACCAGCGAAGACATTACCACCAATTCCGTGATGCCGGAATATCGGCTGGGAGAGGTTGACCTGATCTGCAAGCAGGACGGTATCCTTGCCGGACTGGATGTGTTCAAACGGGTTTTTGAACTGCTGGATCCTGCAACAAAGGTGATCTTTTTCGCCAAGGACGGGGATGAAGTAAAGGCCGGCCAGAAGCTGGCTGTGGTTCACGGAGACATTCGGGTGCTTCTTTCCGGGGAACGGACTGCTCTGAACTACCTGCAGAGAATGAGCGGCATCGCTACCTATACCCGTTCCATTGCAAAACTGTTGGAAGGCACCAAAACCAAGCTTTTAGACACCCGGAAAACCACTCCCAATATGCGGATCTTCGAAAAATACGCAGTTCGGGTAGGCGGCGGATATAACCACCGCTATAACCTCAGTGACGGTGTTCTTTTGAAGGACAATCACATCAATGCAGCCGGCGGTGTAAAGGAAGCCATTGCCATGGCCAAAGCCTATGCGCCCTTCGTTCGGAAGATCGAAGTGGAAGTGGAAGATCTGGACATGCTGAAGGATGCGCTGGAAGCCGGTGCGGACATTATCATGCTGGACAATATGACTGTGGAGGATATGAAAGAAGCCGTACGGCTGACCGCCGGAAAGGCAGAAACGGAGTGCAGCGGCAATGTTACCAGAGAAAACGTTGCCCGGCTTGTGGACATTGGTGTGGACTATATTTCCAGCGGCGCTCTGACCCATTCTTCTCCCATTCTGGATCTCTCCCTGAAGAATCTTCACGCTATTTAGGAAGGAACTTGTATGAAGGCCGATGAAAGAAGAAAATCGATCGTGACTCTCCTGCTGTCGGAACACAGACCGGTTTCCGGCAGCGAACTGTCCGCTCTCTTTGGCGTCTCCCGACAGATCATCGTTCATGATATTTCGGTGCTGAAAGCGGCGGGGTATGAGATCATCGCTACTCACCAGGGATACATTATCCACGATACTCCCCTTGTGCAGCAAGCCTTTAAGATGCATCATACCACGGAACAGACAGAGGATGAGCTGACCACTATTGTGGATCTGGGCGGAACCGTAGTGGATGTTTTTGTGTGGCATAAAGTCTACGGAAAAGTCTCCGCAAACCTGAACATTTTCTCCCGTCTTCATGTGAAGCAGTTCATCGAGGGGGTTCGCAGCGGAAAGTCCACAGAATTGATGAACATTACCGGCGGTTACCATTACCATACGGTACGGGCGGATTCCCAGGAGATTTTGGAGCGGATCGAAAAAGCTTTGATGGAAAAGGGTTATATTGCACCCGAGATTTAAATTTAAGTGCCCGAGATCTTTCGGGCACTTTTTGCGTGTTTCGTTTGCTTGACGGCTTTCGGCCTGTGGTATAAAATAAAATGACTCCCTTCGTCACGGCTGTGCCGTGCCTCTCCCTCGCAAGCGAAAGAGGCTGGGGCGGAGGAAGAAAATCATTGATGAGGTACTGCATGAAGCTTATTACCTGGAATGTTAACGGCCTTCGGGCTTGTATGGGAAAAGGTTTTCTGGACTTTGTCCGGGAGGAACAGCCTGACGCCATTTGCCTGCAGGAAACAAAGATGCACGAATGCCAGGCGGAGGTTCCCCTGGAGGGGTATCACAAATACTGGAACAGTGCAATAAAAAAAGGGTATTCCGGCACCGCCATTTTTACGAAAAAGGAGCCTCTGTCCGTAGAGTATCACATCCGGGCAGAAGGTCATGACACGGAAGGCCGGGCGATCACCCTGGAATTTGAAGATTTTTATTTGGTGACTGAGTATGTTCCCAACGCACAGGACGGTCTCGCCCGGATCGATTACCGGATGGCCTGGGAAGATGCGTTCCGGAACTATGTCTGCGAACTGGACAAGCATAAGCCTGTGGTCATCTGCGGCGACCTGAACGTGGCCCATCAGGAGATCGACCTGAAGAATCCCAAGAGCAACCGGGGCAATGCCGGTTTCTCTGACCAGGAAAGAGGAAAGTTCGGGGAACTTTTGGACGCCGGGTTTACGGACAGTTACCGTTACCTTTATCCCGATGCCACAGGAGTCTATACCTGGTGGTCTTACCGCTTTAATGCCCGGGCCAACAATGCCGGGTGGCGTATCGATTATTTTCTGGTCTCTGACCGGATCAAGGATAATATTCAGGATGTGATCATCCACAATCAGGTTTTCGGCAGTGACCACTGTCCCGTGACCATTCTTCTGGAGGGTTTGAAATGAAAAGATATGAAGATAGTTTTGTAATCGAAGACAGCATTTCTGAAGTTTGGGACTTTTTGACCCAGTTCAGCATCTTCGGAAAGATGAAGGTCATTGGCCAGGATCCTGCCAACTATCGCTTGTTCCTGAATGCACCCATCAACTTCAATACTTTGGGTGAAAACATGGAGATCGTTTTGGACGAGATCGAAGCTGTTGAAGCACAGCCTGCTGCACCTGCAGAGGACAGCGAAGTTCCCGCAGTTCCCGCTGTCGCATCCGCAGCCACCCGGGTCATCGTTCGCTCCGAGTCCAAGCTTCGGACCGCCATTATGGACATGGGCAAGAACCGTAAGAATGTACAGATCGTTGTGGATTTCATCAAGGAACAGTTGGTTTAACCTTACTCCGATCCGGTAAAAGAGCAATAAAAAAACGCAGCGTAGGAACGCTGCGTTTTGTGTTTTTTGATTATTTCTGTTCTGCACCCAGAGGCTTGATTTTGGTCTTATAAAGTTTGGCCAGGAAGAGGGAGCAGATGACTACAGCGATGATTTCAGCTAAGGGGATTGCTGCCCATACATAGTCAACGCCACCGATTTTGCTCAGCAGGATTGCCAGGGGCAGGATACCAACCAACTGACGGAACATGGAGCAGATCAGGCTGTAGAAGCCATTGCCGGTTGCCTGGAACAGGTTGGAAGTGCAGATGCCAAAAGCTGCGGGGATAAAGCAGAAGCTGATGATCTTCAGTGCATGGATACCCATAGCCATCATATCATCGGAGGGATCGAACAGAGTCATCAGGGGCTGGGAGAAGAACTGGAATGCTACAAAACCTACGACCCCGATAACGAAAGCGGTCAGCAGACCCTTCTTGTAAGCTTCCATCAGACGGGCTTTGTTTCTTGCACCGAAGTTATATCCACAGATGGGTACGAGACCCTGATTCAGACCGAACATGGGCATGAATACGAAGTTCTGAAGTCTGAAGTAGGCGCCAAGGACGGCTACTGCGGTGGAAGACAGGGGCATCAGGATGGTATTTAAGCCCATCTGCATGAAAGAGGAAATGGACTGCATGATGATGGCCGGTCCGCCTACGATGTAGATGTTCTTTACGATATCCTTCCGGAAGCGGAAACCCTTGATCCGGATGTGTACCTGCTGTTTCTTGGCAAAGAAGAAGTAGAGGAGAAGGGCAATGCCGCAGGCCTGACCAACGCAGGTGGCAATGGCTGCACCGCGGATCCCCAGCTCGGGGAAGAATCCGAGTCCCTTTACCAGACAGGGATTCAGGATGATCTTCACAGCTGCGGAGAGCAAGCTGCAGATCATGGGCTGAACCATGTTCCCTGTAGCTTGAACGACCTTTTCCACGATGAAGAGGTAGTTTGCAAAGATAGAGCCTACGCAGGTGATTCGGCAGTAGGGAACTGCATAAGCTGCAACCTGCATATCTCCCTTTGCAAAGGCGTTGACAAACAGTTCTGTGAAGAACAGGCCGAAAACAAGGAATACGATATAGTTGACGAAGGCCAGTATAAAGGCTGTGGTTGCTACGGTATTTGCCTCATCCTGTCTTTTTTCGCCCAGTCTTCTTGCAATGAGGGAGTTGATACCGACACCGGTACCAGC
Organism: Clostridiales bacterium; assembly: GCA_015058185.1. Lineage (GTDB taxonomy): Bacteria > Bacillota > Clostridia > Peptostreptococcales > Anaerovoracaceae > SIG263. The sequence goes on from SVCV01000010.1 coordinate 19,026, forward strand.
GCCCAGCGCTACCAGAAGGAACTGGACAGGGGCTACCAAGGTAACGGCGGTAAGGGCTGCTTCTTCGATCCCGGATACCACGATACCGTCAACGATGTTGTAGACGGCCTGGATCAGCATGGAGAAGATCGGAGGCAAGGCCATTGTAAAAATCAATTTTCCGATGGGCATGGTCCCCATCTTGTTCAGGGTCACCGCTTTCTTTTCGTTTACGGTCCCTACAGTCTTTTCTTTCATTTCGTCCATTTTCATTTTCTCACTTATGTCTTGGTCAAATCGTGTCTTTATAAATTGCGTACCGTATATTTTAACATTCCCTTTATAAAATGACAAGGGGAAGGGTGGAAGTTCATATAGTTTTCACATTTTTTTCGGAGCCTCAGAAAATTTCGCGGAAGCTGGAACAATCGGAGGAGACCGTCGTCTAAAAAATATGAAAATTACATGCGCACAAGCGATGGGAGGTGCCGAAACATGAAGAAAGTTTTCAGTATTGTATTGATCCTCGCATTGGTATTATCCATGGGGATCCCTGCCTTTGCAGACCAGGACAGCAGTAAGGGTTTGGAAACTGCGATCCTGCAGGCCAAGGCCATAATTGACATTCCGGAATCCTACACCGAGTTTTCCTATTGGACGGAAACCAATCGATATACGGATTCCACTCTTTGGTCTTTGGAATGGTATGCCCCTGACGGCAGCGGCAATATCAATGCGACGATAGACGAGTCCGGAAACCTGTGCCACATGTATACATGGGAAAAGCGGACCGAAGAACAGGGTTTCCTTGCGAAAGTAAACCGCAGCCAGGCAAAAGTCACTGCGGAAGCTTTCCTGAAAAAGGCAATGCCTGCTTATGACGGCGGAATGAAAGAGATCAACGAAGCCGAAAGCAAAAGGCAGACCTACAGCCATGTTTTCACCTACATGTATTTTGTAAATGACATCCCCGTACAGCCCATCGCTATTTATATCGAAGTGGACAAATATACGGGCAAAATCATCAGCTTCTCCGGTCTTTCCGGTCAGCCTTACCCCGAATTTGAGGCGGCAGAAGGCCTGATCACAGAAGCGGATGCTGCAAAAGCATGGCTTGCAGAGGACATGCTTCGTTTGGAATATCGCTCCTGGTTTGACTACGATAATCAGACCATGAAAGCATTCCCTGCATATGTGGGGACCAGCGGCTATTACGTAGATGCTCAGACCGGTGAGGTTTTGAAGGCCGTATCCCAGTGGGATCTGGACAGCGGCGGAGCTTCCAATGACTCTGCAGCATCTGCTCCCGAAGCTGCCCCGGAAGAGGGGCTGACTCCCGAAGAAATGGAAGCGGTCACCGGCATCAGCGGCTTGATTTCTCAGAAGGAAGCTCATCAGAACGTGACGGCAAAGGTTCCGGACATCAAGGCTTCTGAAAAAGTGAAGCATGCCTCCCTCACCAACCTGTATTACGATAAAGAAAAATATCAGTGGAGCCTGAACTTTGAAAATGCCCATGCCACTGTGGATGCCAAGACCGGCCAGCTGATGAATTTCCGGCTGCATAACGGCTACGAAAAGAAACTGTTCGGCGGATTGATGGATGCGGAATCCGCAAAGGTGGCTGCTGAAAACTTCGCCAGGAGCGCTGCTCCCGATCAGCTTCAGAACTGCGTATTTGATGAGAGCGTGATGGAAGGGATCGGCCAGGATGACGTGACCGTTACTTTCACTTTTGAGAGAATGGTCAATGGTACGCCTTTCCCCGGCAACTATGTATCGGTTACCGTAAACCGCAGCACGAGAAAAATCATCCACTATGCATGCAATTGGTATGACAATGCTGAATTTGCAGGCAATGAAGGCGTTATGACTCCGGAAGAATCCTTCGGCTACATGGATCAGACGGCAGATTTTGCACTGACCTATGTAAACAGAGGCGGCGAGGCTTACGAGTTGGTTTACAGCTTTATGGACGGCACCGGTTACATCATGCTGGATCCCTTCACCGGCCAGCAGGTTCTGTATGACGGTTCTCCCGCTCTCGATACCAGCCGTCCCGAATATACGGATCTGGAAGGCCATTGGGCAAAGACCATCGTGGAAACTTTGGTGGAAAACGGCTATTACCCCGCTGCCGGCGGTGACACCTTTGCACCCAATGCGAAGATCACCCAGGAAGAATTCCTTCGGTATCTGTACGGCGGAAAAGCTGCCGGATATAACTCGGAGGATTTCTACGAACGGATGAAGAGCCAGAATGTGATCCAGGAAGATGAAATTTCTCCCGATTCTCCCGTAGCCCGTCAGGATGCTGCGAAATATGTGATCCGGCTCATGGGCTTTGAGAAGGCTGCCGCAGCGGCGGACATCTATAAGAATCCGTTTAAGGACAAGATCGCAAAGGAATATCAGGGTTATGTATCCCTTTGCTACGGCTTAGATATCATGCAGGGCAACCACAAGGGCCGGTTCAATGCCACCGCCCAGCTGACCAATGCGGAAGCTGCCTCCATCGTCTATAACTATCTGCAGCAGAACTAATGGGCTCCTTCCGCCCTTCGGGCACGGGGAGTGACTCCCTCAGTCAGCTGCGCTGACAGCTCCCTCAAAGAGAGAGCCTCTATTACAAGGATAAAAATCGAAAGTGTCTGACTTTAGTACGATCGGTTTTTATCCTTGTTCTTTTTGCTATTTTTTGATAGAATAGAACGAATGTGAAAAAAAACAGGGTATATCTTTCTTGAAAGAAATTTATTGAAATAAATTCATCTTGGAGGAATCATGAAATTAGGTATCGATATTGGCTCTACCACAGTTAAATTAGTTCTGCTGGATGACGAAAACAAGGTCATCTTTCATCGGTATGAGCGGCACATGTCCAACGTTTTTGAAAAGGTCGGCGAACTGATCCAGGTTCTTTGGGAAACCTATCCCGATGCATCTGCACAGGTCATCATTACCGGCTCCGGCGGTTTGGCTCTGTCCAAGGTTTTGGGCATCGGCTTCGAGCAGGAAGTAGTTGCCTGCAGCACCGCTGTTGAAAAATACATACCCCAGACGGATGTTGCCATCGAACTGGGCGGCGAAGACGCTAAGATCACCTTCTACGGTGCAGCCATCGAACAGCGTATGAACGGAACCTGTGCCGGCGGTACCGGTGCCTTCATCGACCAGATGGCAGTTCTTTTGAACACCGATGCCGGCGGTCTGAATGAAGCTGCAAAGAATTATTCTTTGATCTATCCCATCGCAGCCCGCTGCGGTGTATTCGCAAAGACCGATATTCAGCCCCTGATCAACGAAGGTGCCGCAAAGGAAGACCTGGCAGCTTCCATCTTCCAGGCTGTTGTAAACCAGACCATTTCCGGTTTGGCCTGCGGTCATACCATCAAGGGCAACGTAGCGTTCCTGGGCGGACCTTTGTCCTTCCTGTCTGAACTGCGGAAGCGCTTTATCGAAACCTTGAACCTGACTCCTGAACAGGTCATTTTCCCCGAGGATCCTCAGTACTTCGTAGCACTGGGCGCAGCTCTCCTTGCGGAAAAACAGGAACCCCGTACCATCCGTTCCATTCTGGATACCTTAAACAGCGCAGACCAGAGCGTGCTTTCCGATACCAAGCACCTCCGTCCGCTGTTCGTGGATCAGAAGGAATATGACGAATTCAAGGCCCGCCATGACCAGCATAAGATCACCAGAAGCCCTATCGCAGAGGCTTCCGGAAAGCTGTTCCTGGGTATTGACGCCGGTTCCACCACCACCAAGGCAGCCCTCATCGACGAAAATAAGAAGCTGCTGTACTCCTTCTACGAAAACAACGAAGGCAACCCCATTGCGGTCGTTATGAAGATGCTCCGGGAACTGTATCCTCAGATCCCCCAGGGCGCATACATTGCCGGTTCTACCGTTACCGGTTACGGCGAAGGCCTGATCCAGGCTGCTTTCGGCGTGGACCACGGCGAGATCGAAACCATGGCGCATTATAAGGCTGCGGAAGAATTCCTTCCCGGCGTTGAGTTTATCCTGGACATCGGCGGCCAGGACATGAAGTGCATGCGGATCAAGGACGGTGCCATCTACAGCATCATGCTGAACGAAGCCTGTTCCTCCGGCTGCGGTTCCTTTATCGAAACCTACGCCAAGTCTGTAGAGCTGACGGCTCCCGAATTTGCCAAACAGGCGATCTTTGCAGACAACCCCGTTGACCTGGGTACCCGCTGCACCGTATTTATGAACTCCAAGGTAAAGCAGGCACAGAAGGAAGGCGCTACCATCGGCGACATCTCCGCAGGCCTGTCCTACTCCGTTATCAAGAATGCACTGTACAAGGTGATCAAGCTCCGGAATCCTGAGGAAGCCGGGAATAAGGTGGTTGTACAGGGCGGTACGTTCCTGAACGAAGCCGTTCTCCGGAGCATCGAACTGATCCTGGAAAAGGATGTGGTTCGTCCCGACATCGCCGGGATCATGGGTGCTTTCGGTGCTGCCCTCATCGCCATGGAAAAGGCCGGCGAAGAAAAGACCGGACTCATTTCTTTGGAAGAAATGGACAGCTTCACCGTGGAAAATTCCCACACCCGCTGCAAGGGCTGTGAGAACAACTGCCTGCTGACCATCAACAAGTTCGGTGACGGAAGCCGCTTCATCACCGGTAACCGCTGCGAAAGAGGTGCCGGCAAGGAACGGACTTCTTCTGAACTGCCCAACCTGTACGCATATCGCTATAAGAGACTGTTCGATTACGAACCTCTGCCGGAAGACCAGGCACCCAGAGGTGTTGTTGGTATTCCCAGGGTTCTGAATATGTACGAGAACTATCCCTTCTGGTTCACCTTCTTCACGAAGCTGGGCTTCCGGGTGGTTCTTTCCCCCGCATCCTCCAAGCACATTTACGAGAAGGGCATGGAAACCATCTCTTCCGATACGGCCTGCTATCCCGCAAAGCTGGTGCACGGCCACATCAAGGCTTTGGTAGAGCAGGGCATCAAATGGATCTTCTATCCTAACATCAACTACGAAATGGAAGAAGACCCCACCGCACCCAACCACTTCAACTGCCCCATCGTAGGTACCTATCCTCAGGTTATCCAGGGCAACATGGACGATGTATTTGCGGAATACGGTGTTACTTTCAGCGATCCCTTCCTTCCCTATGACATCGACGATCGCCTCATCCGCCGTCTCTACGGAGAACTGAAGCATCTGAAGATCTCCAAGAAGGAGATCGAAGAGGCCGTTATGGCCGGCCGTGCAGAGGACAAGGCTTTCAAGGAAGACGTTCGCCGCGAAGGGGAAAGAGCACTTGCATATATCGAAGAAAAGGGCATCAAAGGCATCGTTTTGGCCGGCCGTCCCTATCACCAGGATCCGGAGATCAACCACGGCATCGATAAGCTGATCACTTCCTTCGGCATCGCGGTTATTTCCGAAGACTCCATCGCCCATTTGACCAAACTGAACCGTCCCATCCGTGTTCTGGACCAGTGGACCTACCACTCCCGTCTCTACCGGGCTGCCGAATTCGTAGGCCGCAGAGATGATCTGGAACTGATCCAGCTGAATTCCTTCGGCTGTGGTGTGGACGCGGTAACCACCGACCAGGTAGAGGAGCTCCTCTCCAATCATAATAAGCTGTATACCGTTCTGAAGATCGACGAAGGCTCCAACTTAGGTGCTGCCAAGATCCGGATCCGTTCTCTGAAGGCCGCTATGGAAGAAAGAGAAAAGAACGGTATCGTACACCGGGAACACGAAAAGCCCTATGAAAGAGTGCTCTTCACGGAGGAAATGAAGGAAAATTACACCCTTCTGATCCCCCAGATGTCTCCCATTCACTTCAGCATTATCGAAGCTGCCGCCAGAGACGCAGGCTACAACGTAGAACTGCTGCCCTCCGTAGATAAGGGTGCGGTAGAAGAAGGTCTCCGGTACATCAACAACGATGCCTGCTATCCTACCATCGTAGCTTTGGGCCAGGTCATCGGTGCCCTGAAGTCCGGTAAGTATGATCTGAATAGGACTGCCGTATTCTTCACCCAGACCGGCGGCCAGTGCCGTGCAAGTAACTACATCTCCCTTCTGCGAAAGGCTCTGAAGGATCTGAAGATGGAACATATCCCCGTAGTTTCCGTAAACTACTCCGGACTGGAATCCAACCCCGGATTCAAACTGGACTACCAGTTCCTGAAGCGGATCCTGCTGGCTATGATCTTCGGTGATGTTCTCATGCGCTGCCTCTTTGCCACCAGACCTTACGAGCTGGAACCCGGTTCTGCCAATGCTCTCCACGCCAAGTGGGACAAAATCGCAAGAGAGACCGTTGTTTCCGGCAAGCCCAGCGTATGCAACAAATACATCCGCCAGATGGTCAAGGATTTCGACAATCTGCCTCTGCGGGATATCAAAAAGCCCAAGGTCGGCGTAGTCGGTGAGATCCTGGTAAAATACCATCCCACCGCAAACAACGACATCGTAGGAGTTATCGAGGCAGAAGGCGGCGAAGCCGTTGTAACGGATCTGGTCGACTTCTTCCTCTACGGTATGTACAGTAAAAAGTACAACTACGAAGAACTGTCCGGTCCCAAGAAGGTCATGATCTACCAGGGTATCTTCGCTCTTTGGATCACGCTGCTTCGTCAGGGTGCTGTTCGGGCTCTCAAGCGGAGCAAGCGTTTCCACGCACCTATGGGTATCCGTGAGATCGCCAAGAAGGCACAGAAGGTAACCTCTTTGGGTAACCAGTGCGGTGAAGGCTGGCTGCTGACCGGTGAAATGGTAGAACTGCTGGATTCCGGCGTAGGCAATATCGTTTGTCTGCAGCCCTTCGCATGCCTGCCGAACCACGTTACCGGCAAGGGCATGATGAAGCCTCTGCGGAAGTACAATCCTTTGGCCAATATTGCGGCCATCGACTATGACCCCGGCGCCAGCGATGTAAACCAGCTGAACCGAATCAAACTCATGATGGCTACCGCATTTAAAAACATGGAAAAGAGTGACAAGTAATTACTTTTGTGCTAAAATAATAAATCATTATTTTCAAATGAACTTTTAGGAGGAATTTTCTTATGGGAAGACATGGAACCATCGCCGGCCGTAAATCGGCCCAGGACGCAAAGAGAGGGCAGATCTTTACCAAGTATGCTCGTTTTATCACGGTAGCGGCCAAGGGCGGCGGTGACCCTGAATATAATATCGCTCTGAAGCATGCCATCGAACGTGCAAAGAGCATCAACATGCCGAATGACAACATCGCCAGAGCCATCAAAAAGGGTACCGGCGAACTGGCAGGCGAAAGCTACGAACCCGGTTCTTTCGAAGGTTACGGCCCCGGCGGCGTAGCCGTTATCGTAGACGTACTGACCGATAACAAGAACCGTACCACTTCCAATGTAAAGCATCTCTTTGATAAGCACGGCGGAAACCTGGGCGTTCCCGGCTGCGTATCTTATATGTTCGCACGGAAGGGCGTTATCATCATCGAAAAGACCGATTCCATCGACGAAGACAGCCTCATGGAAGCTGCTCTGGAAGCCGGTATGCAGGATATGATCACCCACGAAGACTGCTTCGAAATTCAGACCGATCCTTCTGATTTCAATGCTGTAACCGAAGCTTTGACTGCAGCTGGATATGAATTTGTAGAAGCTGACGTAGAATATGTTCCTTCCATGGAAGCCACTCCCAGCGAAGCGGATCTGCCCAAGCTGCGGAAGATGATCGAACTTCTGGAAGAGGACGATGACGTTCAGAAGGTTTACCATAACAGTGCCGTGGATCTGGACTAAGAGTTTAGGCTCCCGGAGAAAGAGAAATTGACCTTGAGTATCATTGCCAAATACGCAAAACTGATCAAGAAAATAGCGGTAGCACATCCTGCTGCCGCTTTTCAGCTTCTTCGGCTGGGTCTTCTTTATGAACGCACACGGGTGAAGCGCCTGCCGCCGGAAAAAATTCCTGATGCCTATAAATACCTTAATGTAATGGCTTTGGATTCTGTTCGGGGTGCTATGCGCCATCCTGAAAAGGCTGTTTGTGTGAATCTTTTCGCACCGGTAGAGATCCTGCAGTGTTTCGGCCTTACACCCCTTTCTGTGGAGTGTTTTTCCGCCTTTATGTCTGCATTTTTGATTGAGGACTACTTCATTGGCTACGCAGAAAAGACCGGAATGTCGGATACTCTTTGTTCTTATCATAAAAACTTTGCAGGAATTCTGGAGAGCGGTGTTTTTCCCAAACCCAAGATGGCCCTTACTACTACCATTGCCTGCGACTGCAATGTCAACACCTTCCGGTACCTGGAAAAGAAACTGGGGGTTCCTTCCTATGTGATCGATGTTCCCTATGAGGATACTCCGGAAAATCGGGGCTATTTAGTGGAGCAGCTTAAAGAGCTGATCGCCTATTTGGAAAAGGAAACCGGAAAGACTTTCCGGGAGGAAGATCTGAAGGGCTATTTGGAAAGAGAAAACCAAAGCCTCGCCTATCAGAAGGAGTACATGGAACTTCAGGCCCGGAAGTATTATCCTTCTTCCATGACCCTTCAGTTGTTTAAGCTCTTTGCTTCTCACTTGCTGCCGGGGGCTCCTGAAGTTTTGGAATATTATAGACTTTTGGCAGAGGATATCAAGAAATACCCGGATCGGGATATGACGAAGATCTTTTGGGTCCATGTTTTGCCCTTTTATCAAAAGAGCCTGAAAAAATGGTTTGACTTCAATCCGGATTATCAGATCGTCGGAATGGATTTTGATTTGGATTTTTCGGATTTTCTGGATGTGGAGAATCCCCTGGATGCTTTGGCCGGAAAAATGATCCGGAGTATCTATAATGGACCTTTCGAAAACAAAATCGAACGCATTAAAGAGGCGCTCGATTGGTTGGATCCGGATGCTGTTATTCACTTCTGTCACTGGGGATGCAAGCAGTCCGCCGGTGGTGTTATGGAACTGAAAAAGGCGCTTCAGGAAATGGATATGCCCATGCTTATCTTGGATGGCGACGGTCTGGACAAGAGAATGACACCTGACGGACAGATCAAGACTCGTACCGAAGCGTTTCTGGAACTTTTGCAGAGCCGGAGAGGGGGAGACCGATGATCGCTTATATGTGCCGGTATGCCCCTATCGAGATCTTCCATTCCTTTGAGGAAGAAACCCATTACATTGAGCCTGAAACTTCACTCTTTGAGCAGGCGGAAGCTTTGATGCATCCCATCGTTTGCTCTTTTGTAAAATGCGCTTTGGAGGATATTATTTCCGCAAAGTATGATGGAGTGGTACTCACCAGCTGCTGTGACAGTACCCGGCGGCTGTATGATGTGATCAAAAACCGCTACCCGGAAAAGTTCATTTATTTGCTTGAACTTCCGGTAAAAAAGACTCCTGCAGCCAGAAAAGTGTTTGAAAACTCCCTTCGGAAAATGATCCGGGAATACGAAGCGTTTTCCGGAAAGGAATTCCGGGAGGAATCTCTTCTTTCGGCTATGGAGAAGGCGAATCTGGAAAGTACAAGGGATGCCGGGAACTTGCCCGGAGCGGTAAATGTGGGACTTTTAGGCGCCCGCTACAGCCCCTCCGTCATGGATCTGATCCGGCGTTCCGGAGCCAATATTTCTTTCAATATTTCCTGTACCGGTCAGGATCATCACTTCTGTTTGGCAGGGGATGGTTCGGTTATGGAAAAGTATGTGGAAGGTTTGTTCTCCAAAGTTCCCTGCATGCGCATGGAAGATGGCGGAGAGCGGAATCGTTACTGGGAGGAACACAAGGAGGGCCTTTCCGGTCTGATTTTCCATACAGTGAAATTCTGCGACAATTACTCTTACGAATATGCAGGCACCAGAGACGAGCTGGATCTTCCGGTGCTGAAAATCGAAACCGACTATACGCCCCAGGCGGAAGGTCAGTTAAAGACCCGGGTGGATGCCTTTATTGAGGCGGTTGATGGACAGCCCCTTCCTCCTTCCGGGACAGATCCTCTTGCACAGAGTGGCCTTAACAGAGCAGGGGGAACGATAGGAGATAACGCTATGGGTAAGTATGTTTTGGGCATTGACAGCGGTTCCACCTCCACCAATGCCGTGATCTTAGATGAAAATAAAAAGGTTGTGGCGTGGACGGTAGTCCGTACCGGTGCCAGAAGCGGCCAAAGCGCAGAAAAAGCCCTGGCGGAAGTTTTGGAAAAAGCCGGGCTTGTCCGGGAGGATCTTTGTCAGATCGTGGCTACCGGCTACGGTCGGGTAAGCATTCCCTTTGCGGATAAGGTGGTCACGGAGATCAGCTGTCACGGCAAGGGCGCTCATTATATCAACCCGAAGGTTCGTACCATTTTGGATATCGGCGGTCAGGACAGCAAGGCCATTCGTTTGGATGAGCAGGGCAATGTAAAAGACTTCGCTATGAACGATAAATGTGCTGCAGGTACCGGCCGGTTCCTGGAAATGATGGCCAGGACCCTGGAACTGTCCATTGATCAGATGGGTCCCGAGTCCATGAACTGGAAAGAAGACCTGAAGATCAGCAGCATGTGTACCGTATTTGCGGAATCGGAGGTCATTTCCCTCATTGCTGAGAATAAAGACAAGGCGGATATTATCCGGGCCCTGAATCAGGCGATCGCCTCCCGAAACGAAGGTCTCTTGGCCAGAGTCGGGGTAGAACCTGTGGTTATGATGACCGGCGGCGTAGCTAAAAATGTGGGCGTCGTAAAGGCTGTGGAAGAGAAGCTGGGTCAAAACCTTTTCATCTACGAAGAGCCGGAGATCATCGGCGCTCTCGGGGCTGCACTCTTTGCCTTCGAATAAAAAAGGACAGCCCGGGGTATTGAAATTTCAGGGTTCCTATGATAGACTTTAGTCAGGATAGATCCTGAGGTGTTCGTTAAGGCTATGTAATTTAACCTACACAAAGTTCACGGGATTTCGCGTTTCCGTCGCCTATGTCAGGCCTCCTTCGAGTGGAAGACAGAAGCAGGAACAGATGACCCACCTATCTTGAGGATAGGGTGTGAATTAGTAGTCTGACGGCACATCGGGATTTTCTATTATTCTTCGATTTTTAAAAGGGAAACTTCATAAGCGGTCCTTTCTTCGGAAAGGCCGCTTTCCTGTTTTTTGATATAGGTTCGGCTTTGGATCCGCCCCTCTGTCCGCAGGGGTGTGCCCACCGCAAGATTTGCTGTGTAGGCCGCATTTCTTCCCCAGGCAATGCAGGGAATGTAGTCGGATTTCCCGTACATGCGGTTGACTGCCAGCAGGAGATCGCAGATCTCCCGTCCCATGGGAGATTTCCGGTAGACCGGAGGCTTGCACAAAAAGCCGGACAGACAGACCT
>SVCV01000011.1 GCA_015058185.1 Clostridiales bacterium
CAGTTTTTTCTGGGCGAGGACCCAGTCCCGAACGGCTTCCGGACCCTTTGCATCCAGCATTTGCTTCAGCCCGTCAGGCCGGCTGCCGGTGACCGGCGGGAACCGGGGCGTTTCGTACAGCTTATGTACACCGCTGGGTTCCTTAACAACGATGTCGCCGATGTATTTCAGCATCTTGGTAGCCCGGTCGGCGGATTCTGCCAGCTCAAACAGTTCCGGAGCATCGTCGATGAACCTGGTGTGGCAGCGTCCGGCTTTGAAATCCGGATGACGGAGCACATTATCGATAAAAGCGATGTTGGTCTTAACACCGCGGATATGCATATCGCGAAGTGCCCGGGCAGCCTTTCGGCAAACGCCCTCAAAGCTCTTATCCCAAACCGTTACCTTTACCAACAGGCTGTCATAGTAGGGAGAGATCACCGTTCCCGCACCGCCGCAGGCGCTGTCCAAACGAACGCCGAAGCCGCCGCTGGAGCGATAAGCTGTCAGCCGGCCGGTGTCAGGAGCAAAGTTGTTGGCAGGGTCTTCCGTGGTAACACGGCACTGTACGGAAAAACCATCCAGCTTCAGAGATTCCTGAGAAGGAATGCCGATCTGAGGATCGGACAGAGGAAGTCCTTCCGCAATGAGGATCTGGCTGCGGACCAAATCGATGCCGGTGACCATTTCCGTAATGGTATGCTCTACCTGGATCCGGGGATTCATTTCGATGAAATAGTGGTTGCCGGATTTATCCACCAGGAATTCTACGGTGCCTGCATTCACATAGCCTACAGCCTTGGAGATCTTGACCGCATCTGCATACAGCTTATCCCGAACCTCCTGAGGAATGGAGAAAGCAGGAGTGAATTCAATAACTTTCTGGTAGCGGCGCTGGAGGGAGCAGTTTCTTTCAAAGAGATGCACCACATTGCCGTGCTGGTCAGCCAGGATCTGCACTTCGATATGCTGGGGTTCTACCAGGAATTTTTCAATAAAGATGTCATCGTTTCCGAAGGCCTTCTTTGCTTCGCCCTTTACCAGGTCAAAAGCAGGACCCACTTCTTCGGGAGTATCGCAGCGGCGCATACCGCGGCCGCCACCGCCGCCGGCAGCCTTCAGGATAACGGGAAAACCATAGCTGATGGCTTTTTCCAGAGCTTCTTCCTTGCTTTCCAAAGGCTTTTCGGAGCCGGGAATGGTGGGAACACCGCAGGAGATCGCAAGTGCCTTTGCATTCAGCTTGTCACCCATCCGCTCAATGACCTCGGCAGGAGGCCCGATAAAAGTGATCCCTGCAGCCTCGCAGGCCCGGGCAAAATCTGCATTTTCGGACAGGAAACCGTAACCGGGATGGATGGCATCCACGCCCCGGCGCTTTGCCAGATCCACGATCAGATCAATATCCAGATAAGGTCCCAAAGGACTCAGATGTTCGCCGATCAGGTAGGATTCATCGGCTGCAGTCCGGAAAATGTTATAAGTGTCTTCCTTGGAATAGATAGCCACCGTCTGCAGTTCCAGGTCATGACAGGCCCGGCAGATACGAATGGCGATCTCGCCGCGGTTTGCTACCAAAACCTTCTTAAATTGCTTTGTGCTCATGAGATATATCCTTTCCTATGCCATGGGGAGCTTCCCCGTAAAATACATGGGCAAATTCACTCGCTCCGATCATAAAAATACGCAAAGGCAAATTGGGGCTGAAACCGGTTCCAATAATTTGATTTCTTGAGAATTTCAAGCCTCCAAAAAAATAATTACGAGTATTGTATACCCGTAATTCTGCAAGTGCAAGGTAATTTTTTGTTAATTTCGGCAATTTGGCAAAAGTAGAAAAGATTTCAGGCTCGCAGCATAAAAAGACACCTACCAGGACCTCAAAACAGACAATTCCAAACCGGGTTCTGTCAAGGTCACAGCATGGAAAGAGGCGCATCCCCGTCCGGACCGAACCCTATTGTCAGCAAAGGAGAAATGATAACGGCGGGAAAAATCCCCGTCAATGGCGAAATCGATCTCTCCCGTATCCAGCTGGGCGACCATGGAAAAGATCGTGGGAAGCTTCTTTCCCGTTACCTTTACGGCCTCCAAAATGTCAAAAAGACGATCGACTCCGTCACGATCCGCAAGAAGCATCTCATAGGCAGTCCGATACCGCTCACAGGTGATCCATTTCATTTCCCGGTTGATAGGCTTATGCTTCAAAAGATGAAAGTTGGTAAACAGAACAAACCCATCGGGGAAATCTTCCCGGGTCATATACCCCAGCCCGGGGGTAACAAGACAGACCTCCCCTTCTTTATTTGCACAGAGGCAATGAACCCCTGCATTATCCGGAGCATACATCATTTCCCTCGCGGAAAGAAAATCCGGAATAGAACTGACAGGAAGGTCGCCGTGAAGAGTCCCCAAAACCAAATCTCTGGCATCTGCCCGGTTCGGCACAGAAGGATCATGTTCTGCATGAGGAAGATAGGGAGCGATCTGGATATTGGCAGAAGATCCGGACCGGGTGACCGTTAAAGGACGGCCCAGCCGATCGGGAAAATGGACCCGAATAGAAAAGGCTTCGTTCCCCTCCAAAGAGATATGATAGGGGAAATTATAGTCAAAATTTAAAGCGAGAATCGGTCTGGGCTGCAACAAGAATATTCCTGTACACATATCCACGCCTCCTCTCGCTTTTCCTTTGTTTTTTGTTAAGTAAAACTGAACAGTGCTTATAAATTTTTTATTTACCCCCTGATTTGGGAGGCTACGAGGCTTTCGCCGCAGTAAATTTCCCGCAATCTGGGCTTTTCGATCTTGCCAGTGGGGTTTCTGGGAACGTCGGCAAAGATGATTTTCCGGGGTCTCTTGTACCGGGGAAGCGCCTTACAGAACCGTTCGATGTCTTCTTCTGTGCAAGTGTGATCCGGCTTGATCTCGATAATGGCTGCGGCAATTTCACCCAAACGGGCATCGGGCAAACCGATGACGGCAACATCCTTAATAGCATTGTGGGCCCGCAGGAAATCTTCGATCTGAACTGGATACAGGTTTTCACCGCCGCTGATAATAACATCTTTCTTCCGGTCTACCAGGAAAATGAAACCGTCTTCGTCTTCCTGCGCCATGTCACCGGTAAAGAGCCAGCCGTCCCGCAGAACCGCTTCGGTAGCCGCCGGATCATTGAAGTAGCAGGTCATAACGCCGGCACCCTTGACTGCCAGCTCACCAACCTCGCCCCGGGCAACGGTTTCGCCCTTTTCGTTGACGATCTTGGTTTCCCACAGGTAACCAGCCTTACCGATGGCACCGACCTTGTGGATGTTTTCCACGCCCAGATGTACGCAGCCGGGACCGATGGATTCCGAAAGGCCATAGTTGGTATCATACTGATGATGGGGGAAAACCTTCTTCCAACGGGCAATGAGGCTGGGGGGAACGGGCTGTGCACCGATATGCATCAGTCTCCAGCGACTGAGATTATAATCTTCCAGCTTTACTTCACCGCTGTCAATGGCATCCAGAATGTCCTGAGCCCAGGGTACCAGCAGCCAAACGATGGAAACGGATTCCTTGGAAACGGTCTCCAGGATCCAGCGGGGAGAAACGCCTCGCAGCAAAACGGCCTTACTTCCGGAATAAAGGCTTCCGAACCAATGCATCTTAGCCCCGGTATGGTACAGGGGAGGCATGCAGAGGAAGTTGTCGCTCCGGTTCTGACTATGGTGATTCTGTTCCACCATGCAGGAAGTGATCAGACTGTCATGATTGTGCAGGATCGCCTTGGGGAAACCTGTGGTACCGGAAGAGAAATAGATGGCTGCATCATCTTCCGGAAGAAGTCGCAGGGAAGGTGCTCTGGACGAGCACAGGATAGACAGTTCATCATAACTTTCGGCGAAGGAAGGCGTATCTTCCCCTACGAAGAACAGGTTTTTGATCTGGGGGATCTGATCTTCGATGGCTTCCACACGGCCGATGAATTCAGGGCCGAAAATCAAAGTAACGGACTCGGAGAGTTCCAGGCAGTACTTGATTTCATCTGCGGTATACCGATAGTTCAAAGGAACAGCGATGGCACCCATCTTCAGAATCCCAAAGTAAATGGGCAGCCATTCCAGACAATTCATCAAAAGGATCGCAACCTTATCGCCCTTCTTGATCCCTCTGGTGGAAAGCAGATTGGCGAAGCGGTTCGCTTTCTTTTCAAACTCATACCAGGTCATTTCCCGGCGATAGGAGTTACGGGCGTTGGGTTCTACCAGCTGATATTCCTTCCAGGTAGTACCCTTTTTATCTTTATCCTCTTTGTCAGGGTTGATCTCAACGAGGGCAACTTCCTGCGCATAAAGGTCTGCATTTCTTGTCAGCAACTCTGTAATAACCATTTTTTTCTCCTTTAACGCTTTAAAGTCCTGATACCAATTATGGCACAGGACTTTCAGCATGTCAATGTTTTTTTCGAGGCGCAGACCGACCAGTTTTGGAGGCCTCTTTCTGCGGTCCTTTCCGCTCTTTTTTGCCGGTACTGCGACCGTCTTCCCGGGCAGGTTTTCGATTATTAAAGCGACTTTCCGTCCCCCTCCCCCTGCTCTGTTCGCCGGGCTTTCTTCCGCGATTTTCCGGCCGTTCCGGACGAACCAAACATTTCGGGCCATGACCGATCAGATCTTCCCTGCCGGCCTTGATCAAAGCCTCCCTTACCAGCTCCGCATTATTGGGCTTCCGATACTGTATCAAAGCCCGCTGCATGGCCTTTTCGTGAGGGTTATTGGGAACATGGACCTTTTCCATAGTCCGGGGATCCAGACCCGTATAATACATGCAGGTAGAAATGGTGGAAGGTGTGGGATAGAAGTCCTGCACCTGTTCCGGCATATAGCCCAGATCCCGGAGGTATTCCGCCAGGGCTACAGCATCCTTTAAGGTAGATCCGGGATGAGAAGACATGAGGTAAGGTACCAGGAACTGCTTCTTTCCCAGCTCCTCGTTGAGACGGGTGTATTTCTCCGCAAACCGCTTATAGACCTGATGATTGGCCTTCCCCATCCGCTTCAAAACCGGAGGAGAAACATGTTCCGGAGCCACCTTCAGCTGGCCGCTGACATGATGCTCAACCAACTCCCGGAAGAACGTATCATCCGGATCCAGCATAAGATAGTCAAAGCGTACGCCGGAACGGATAAAGACTTTCTTGACCCGGGGCAGCTGCCGCAGCTTCCGAAGGAGAGACAGGTAGTCTTTGTGATCAACTTTAAGGTTTTTGCAAGGCTCGGGAGCCAGACAGGTTTTGTCGGGACAGGCTCCGTATTTCAGCTGCTTTTCACAGGCAGGAAACCGGAAATTTGCCGTAGGACCGCCAACATCGTGAATGTAACCCTTAAAATCCGGATCCCAGGTCATTTTTTCCGCTTCCTGGATCAGGGATGCATGGCTCCGGGACTGAATGATCCGGCCCTGATGGAAGGCCAAGGCACAGAAATGACAGGCGCCGAAACAGCCCCGGCTGCTGACCAGGCTGAACTTTACCTCGGAAATGGCTGCTACCCCGCCTTCTTTTTCATGAGAAGGATGGGGGCCGCCCATGTAATTCAAAGAGTAGACCCGGTCCATTTCGCTGGTGGACAGAGGTTTCTGAGGCGGATTCTGGACCACATAGCACCGATCATAGGGTTCTGCCATGCGCTTTCCGAAGAAAGGATCCGCATTCCGATATTGGGTGTAAAAGCTCTTGGCATAGGTCCGCTTATCCGCAAGGATCTCCTCGTAAGAAGGAAGGATCTCTGCATCATAAACGCTTTCCAGACTTTCCGTCCGGTAAGCAGTCCCATCCACAAAAGTCAAATCGCCGATGGCAATGCCGCTGTCCAATGCATCTGCCACCTCGACAATGCTCCGCTCACCCATGCCGTAAAGCAAAAGGTCCGCCTGGGAATCCAAAAGAATGGACCGCTTGACCTTGTTGGACCAATAGTCATAATGAGCCATCCGCCGCAGGCTGGCTTCAATGCCGCCGATGATAATGGGCACATCTTTATATGCCTGGCGGATCAGGTTGCAGTAAACGATGGTAGCGTAATCGGGCCGCTTTCCCATAACGCCGCCGGGCGTATAGGCATCCGTGGGACGCCGCTTCTTGGACACAAAGTAATGATTTACCATAGAGTCCATATTCCCGCCGGTCACGAGGAATCCGAGACGGGGCCGTCCGAAGGTCATAACGCTGCGTTTATCCTTCCAGTCCGGTTGGGAAATGATGGCCACTTTGTAGCCGTTGGCTTCCAGGACCCGGCTGATAATGGCATGTCCAAAGGAAGGATGATCCACATAGGCATCCCCGATAACATACACGAAATCCGGCTGTTCCCAGCCCCGGGCCTCCATATCCGCTTTTGTGATGGGTAAAAAGTTATTCATTCGCTGTCACCAGGCCTCCCCTGTGTATGGAGAGGCGGAGGGGTCGTCCCCTATTCCCAATAATTTTTAAAACAAAGATTTAAATCTACATCGCCCTTGATGCCGGCAACAGAACCTTTGTTGCTGTACTGCCACATCTGATATTCATAGGGATATCCGGGTCTTTCATAATACTGAGCCAGCCACTTGTCATATTCGGCAAGCTTCGGCAGATCCAGCTGCATAGCATACCACTTGGAAGAGGCATAGACCATAGGCTGATACCCCGCTTCCTTAATGGTTTCGCAGAAAGCGATGGTGCAGTTTGTAGTCTGCTCTTTCGACAGATTATTGGCCCGGGCATTGGTCCCCGCCACCTCTTCCGTATCGAAGATCACCGGCAGGTCCAAATCAAAGCCATCCAGAACTTCCAGTACATAATTGGCCTCTTCTACAGCCTCTTCTTCATTAATGGCCTGGGAGAAGAAATAGACCCCTACTTTAATGCCATTTTCCGAAGCACCCTTCAGGTTTGCTTCAAACTGCTTGTCCGGATTGATCTCTCCGCTTCCGTAACCCCGGAAGCCAGCCCGGATCACAGCGAAATCGATCCCGCCTGCGGCTACCTTGGCCCAATTGATCTCGCCCTGATGACTGGAAACGTCAATGCCCACAGCAGCCTCACTTCCGTCAGGGAATGTATAATGGGTCCGGCCGTTTTTCGTGTAGAACTCATTCCGGTCGTAAGTATTTCTGGGCAAGGTGGGATCCAGCGTTGCGTAATAGATCACACCGCCATGCTTGTATACAATATTCTCAGGGAACAGGGACTGCAGAAATTCCGTAGTCACATAATACTCCTGAGCGCTTTTTTTCAGATCGCTGACAGCGATCCAGCCCTCTTCAGGCAGATCCTCCTGCGGAACCTCCACGCCAACTTCATCGGCCGGGTCATTGGGATCCCCTGAAATATCTCCGTCTTCCCCGTCCAGACTGGTGTCGGAAGAAGGTTTTCCGGCCGCGTCCATGATCTGCTGATTCTCATAGTGGATCACTGTAATAACAAGAGCCATACAAAGGATGATGATGACCAAAAGCAGGATCCAGCTAAGCTTGTTTTTCTTCTTCGATTTCCGATTTCTCTGCGGGGGCTTTTGCTCCCCGCCGCTGCCGCAGGAAGGAGCCTCTTCCTTCACAGGAGGAGTCCACCCCATTTCCGGAACCGGAGACTTCCCTAATTCGCCATACGCCATTCTTTTTTCTCCCTTCTGAACCCTTTCGGATTGTCTAAAAGATACCATGTTTTTCGATATTTCGCAACATATCTGCCTGTTAGACGGAAGTTTTCGCCTTTTTTCTTCACCCTCAGGAACTTTTTTGTGATTGTAAAGGTCAAAGGTTTGTAATATAATGTGCTGGATACGAAGAATACGTATGTATGCGTATATGACTGTACGTAAAAAACATCAACATCGGAAGAATTACGCAGCGGAGAAATCTGAAAAAATGAGAAATTCAAGAGCGAAACGAAATAGAAGAAGCACAAGCAAAGGTGCCAACATTTTTCAAAACTTATTCCAAAACCTGCTGAAGTCGAGAAAGGCAATGATCATTCTCGGCGTCATCATCGCCATCATCATTGTAGTGGTCGTAGTGCTGGCTGTTAATGTAAAGCCCCCCGCACCCACACCTCCTCCCGGAGGACCCGGAGACCAGATGCACCAGGATGAAACACCGGATGATGAAGGAGATGACTTCACCGGCATCGCCCTGGATGTAGACGGCGCAAACCGCAAGGATGGATTCTACACCTTCCTCATCGCCGGTACCGACCAAAGCGGCGGCAACACCGACACCATCATGGTTGGCGCTTACGACTCCATCAACAAAAAGATCAATATCGTCAGCATCCCCAGAGATACGCTGGTCAACACAAACTGGTCCGTAAAGAAAATCAACGCAGCCTACTCCAGAGGCGGCATCGACGGTCTGAAAAAAGAGATCAGCAAGATCATGGGCTTCGTTCCCGACAGTTATGCAGTCATCAATCTGCAAGCCTTCGAGGAACTGGTAGATGCCATCGGCGGCGTATACTACGACGTTCCCGTTGATATGCACTACAAAGATCCCACCCAGGATCTGGTGATCGACCTGAATAAGGGTCCCCAGCAACTGACAGGCAAACAAGCCTTAGGCGTAATGCGTTTCCGCTCCGGTTACCGGGATGCGGACATCGGCCGGATCAACACCCAGCAGGACTTCCTCATGACCCTGGCGGACCAGGTCCTCTCTGTAGGAAACGTTACCAAGATCAAGGAGATCGCAGACATCTTCTCCAAGCACGTGGAAACCAATATGCTTTGGGGCAACATGGTTTGGTACGGAACCGAATTCCTGAAGCTTGGCGACGGAGCCATCCAGTTCCACCAGCTGCCTGCCGACACACTGGCCACCATCAGAGGCGGTTCCTATGTATCCATCTATCTCAATGAGTGGTTGGAAATGGTCAATACCATGCTCAATCCCTATGAGAAAGAGATCACCACAGCCGATGTCAATATTCTGACCAAGACCAAGAGCGGACTGCACTCCACTACCGGAAACATCGCAGGCGGGGAAGATTCTTTCCTGAACTACTACGAACTGACCGGAAGACCGGATCCGGAAGCCCAGCAGCCGGAAGAACCCATCGTGGATCCTGAAAATCCCGAAGGCACCGATCCTGCAGTTCCCGGAACTCCCGGTGAAGGAACCACTCCTCCCGAAGGCGGAACGACCACCGATCCCGGTACCGAAGTAACGCCTCCCGAGGGCGGAGAAACCACCGATCCCGGAACGGAACTGCCTCCCGGGGAAATCCCGCCCGACGGCATCCTGACTCCCGGTGAAGAAGTCTGGACCTCCCCCTCCGACCTGGAAACCTACGAAGAACCTGCAGCATAGACATAAAAAAGGACTGTCGTATTCAGACAGTCCTTTTTCGTGAAATCAGTTCTTTCAGAACAAATGAAATCCCTGTGGGGTGAAATCTGCTTACGCAGGTGAAATATTCGCAATACGAATGATATGGAAAAAAGCCGTCTCCATTTATGGGAAGCGGCTTTTGTCATTAACATCCGATGCATGCATTCAGCATCGGATATTTCATATTTTCGAAGAAAATATTTCACTGTACAGTGTACAATTTCACTGCCGCATATGCGGCAAATTTCACTGCAGGCAACTGCCTGCTATCCCAGCAATCCCGCATATACGGGGATGGCGATCAGGGACAGGATGGTGGACAGGCTTACCAGCCTGGATGCATATTCCGGCTCCACATCGTAGAAGCCGGCCATAATAGCCGTTTGTGCGTGACAGGGCATAGCCGCTGTAAAAACAAGGACATTAAAGGCGAAACCATCTACCCCGCCGGCCCGCAGAAGCAGGCACATGATCAGAGGGCTGATGATAAACTTGCCGGCCATGATCACCAGCTGATCAATGGTAATACGGCCAAAGCCTTTCCGGACGGAAGCTGCCAGACTGGCGCCGATAAAGAGCAGGGACAAGGGCACGCAGACATCGCCCAAATAGCTCAATGCGGAGTGGAGCACTTCCGGAAGTTCCAGTCCGGTCAGGACCAGCACAACACCGATAATGACGCCGATAAAACCGGGGCTTATGATCTTCTTAAGGGAAAAGCCCCCTTTTCCCACATGATCCGAAGCCTTTTCCAGGGTATATGCCCCGATGCTCCAAAACAGAGTGATGGATACGATAAAGACCGTAAACAAATAAGGAAGTCCGTCGTTTCCGAAGACGATCTGATTGATGGGAAGTCCAATGAAGATCGTGTTATTAAACATGAATGTGACCCGGAAAACTGCAGTCTTTTTCGGCGGCAGTTTCATGATTTTCGCAAGGAGCCCTCCCAGGAAATACAGGATCACGTACATAATGACCACAAGGAGCAGATTCCAGGCGGATTCCCCCAGCATTTCCCGGGTAAACCGGTCCGAAATGCTGACCACAGCAAGACAGGGAGCCGCGATCTGCACAACAACAACCGAAAAAACTCTGGTGGTTTCTTCCGGCCATCGCTTCTTCCATGCGAAGAAGAATCCTACCGCAAGGAGGATAAAAATGATCGCTACGCTGGTAAGGCCTCTAAGCATCCCGGACACCTCCGGAAAGAAGCTTCTCAAAGAACAGCTCCTTGCTCAGACCGAACATATAATCAGATAGGTCAATGTCCGCCAAAGCCGCCTCCGCAGCCCTTTTTCATAGGCGATCCCGGACAGTCTCTCGCCGATTTCAGAAGCATCCAGCTTTCCGAAGAAATCCCCGTAGATCCGGGCTTCTTCGATCATTCCGCCAGCCACCCGAAGGTGCAGATCCACCGTTCCCATAGGGTAGCGGAAAGTGTTCCGGAAGGTAAATTCCATAGAGTTTCCGTACACCCAGTCCCAGGTGGAATATTTTTGATCCGCCAGCTTCTGAATGGCGGTTTTATCCTCTTCTGTCAGCTCATATCTTTCTACATCAGGAAATGCTTCCAGCGTTTTTTCAATGATGTTTTCCGCGAACTCTTCGATGGTCATGGGAGGCAGATGATCCTTCAGATTTACCACCCGGGCACGAACGGATTTCACAGTCTTATCCTCATACTTTTCCCGGGAAACATTCAGGGATCCTTCTACTGCGTCCATATCCGCAGTAAAAAGCAAAGTGCCATGGAACAGGACCTTGCTGCTGGAATGATACTGGGCCGTACCGGAGATCTTGCGGCCATCCAGCTGAATGTCATTCCGGCCGGACACTTCTACATTTGCACCGAGGTTCCGTAAAGTCTCCACGATGGGCGCCGTAAACTCCTTAAAAACCTCGGAAACATCTTTTCCTTTGTTCTTCGTGATAAACCCATAATTCAAGTTGCCCAAATCATGGTATACCGCTCCGCCCCCGGACATGCGGCGAACCACATCAATGTGATGCTCCTCCACATAATCCCGGTTCACTTCCGCAAAAGCGTTCTGGTTTTTCCCGATCACAACGCAGGGTGCATTGATGTACAAATAAAACAAGTCCTCGTCAAAATGCGACAGGTAATACTCCTCGCTTGCAATGTTGCAGTAGCAGCTGTTAAAAGGACTTACGATACACTTCATAAATTAACCTCTTTCCACAGATACGGGGTTGCCCCGCAGGAAAAAATATACTATAATTATATCTTGCAAGAGTTATGCCGCAAAATCAAGCAAAACCTTGGTCAAATTATGTGCCACTTTGTCCGGCCGCACACCTGCGTATGCCCATTTGACACATGTGACACGCTTGCCGTTCTGCGAAGGCTGCCGAATTTCGGTTATGCAGCGGGCTTTCCGGAGCTGAAAAATGAAGGTTTTGTGAAGATTTCAGGCATTTGCGGGGGACTGCCCTGCAGGCCGCACATATGCCCCTTTTTTGGCATAAAACTTGCTTATAGTTATTAATGCTGAAAATATACTCATGATGCTTAATTCTCAGTGAATCAGGTTATAAGTATATTGAAGGTTATTACATCAATCAGCATGGACAACCATGCAAAAAAATTTATAGGAGGGAATTTATTATGCCTAAGTATGGAATGAACGGCGTAGACTTCGAACAGGGTGTTGATTATCCTCGTTTGAGAGCTTATCGTCTCGCAAGAGTCAGAGAAAAGATGAAGCAGGAAGGCGTTGGCGCTATCCTCTGCTACGACTTTGATAACATTCGTTACATCACCGGCACTCACGTAGGTGAATGGTGCAGAAACAAGATGAACCGTTACTGCATCCTGCCTTCCAACGATGAGCCCCTGCTCTTCGACCCTGCTTGCCCTTCCAAGAGAGTTCGCTGCACTTGGATGGCTCCCGACCACATCTGGCCCGCAGTAGGTTCTATGAGAGGCGCAATCCAGGAAGACGCCATGATGGTAGAAGATGTTGCTGACGAAATCCTCAGATGGCTGAAGGAATACGGTCTGGAAGACAAGCCCCTGGGCGTTGACATCACCGATATCGCTCTGCTCCGTCAGCTGGAAAAGAGAAACATCGAAGTAGTTGATGGCCAGAGAGTAATGCAGATGGCAAGAATGATCAAGTCCGCAGACGAAATCGAACTGCTGAAGACTGCTGCTGGTATGGTAGACGCTACCTACGAAAACATTGCTCGCGCAATCAAGCCCGGCACCAGAGAAAACGATCTGGTAGCTATCGCTAACTACGACCTGTACTCCTGGGGTTCCGACCTGGTAGAATGCGTAAACAGCATCTCCGGCGAAAGAGGCAAGCCCCACTGCCACACCTTCTCCAACAGAATGATCCGTCCCGGCGAAATGGTTTACCTGGACATCATGCATTCTTACAACGGTTATCGTACCTGCTACTACAGAACCTTCGTATGCGGCAAGCCCACCAAGGCTCAGGAAAAGGCAAACGAAACTGCAGTAAAGTGGCTGTATGATGCAATCGAAAGAGTTAAGCCCGGCGCCAGCACCGCTGACATCGCCAGCGCTTGGCCCTCCGCTCAGGAACTGGGCTTCAACAACGAACAGGAAGCATACCTGCTCCAGTTCGCACACGGTATCGGCATGAGCATCTGGGAAAAGCCCGTTATCTCCAGACTGTTCTCCATCGACAAGCCCTTCACCATCGAAGAAGGCATGGTATTCGCTCTGGAAACCTGGTGCCCCGCAGAAGATGGTTCCGGTTCTGCAAGACTGGAAGAAGAAGTTGTCGTAACCAAGGATGGCTGCGAAGTAATCACCAAGTATCCCATCAGAGATCTGGTATCTTGCGGTCTGCCCGGTTGCATGGTATACTAATTAAAGTGACCCGTATGAGGGCGAGTTGATCCCGCCCTCATATTGATCCAAATATTTATTATCCATAATTAAAGGAGGAATTTATTATGGCTAAAATTGCTTTTATCGGCATGGGTAACATGGGTTCTCCCATGAGCATCAACCTCGTTAAGGCCGGCCACGAAGTTACCGTTTGGAACAGAACCAAGTCCAAGGCTGACGAAGCTCTGGCAGAAGGCGCCAAGTGGGCAGACAGCCCCAAGGCTGCAATGGAAGTTTCCGACATCATCATCACCATGGTAGCTGACGGCAACGCACTGAAGGCTGCAGCTCTGGGCGAAAATGGTTACGTTCAGGCAATGAAGCCCGGCGACATCGCTATCGACATGTCCACCGTAGCTCCTGCAGAATCTCTGGTAGTTAACGAAGCTGTTGAAGCTGCTGGCTGCAAGTTCATGAGAGCTCCCGTTACCGGTTCCACCATCCTGGCCAAGAGCGGTCAGATCGGTATCCTGGCATCCGGCGACAAGGAAACCTATGACAAGGTTCTGCCCCTGTTCGAAATCATGGGTGGCAACCAGTTCTACCTGGGTGGCGCTGAAGAAGCTCGTGTTATGAAGCTCTGCCTCAACATCATGATCGCTACCACCAACCTGATGACCGCAGAAGCAGTTGTTCTGGCTGAAAAGTCCGGTCTGGATCTGGCTCAGGCATATGATGTTATCGCAGGTTCCGTAGTTGGTTCCCCCTTCGTTAAGTACAAGGTTGGCCCCGTAACCAGCGGCAACTATGCTCCCGCATTCAGCGTAAAGCTGATGATGAAGGACGTAGATCTGGCATTCGCAGCAGCTAAGGATGCAGGCGTTGCTCTGCCCACCACCGCTCTGACCAGACAGTACTTCGCAGCAGCAGCTGGCGCAGGCTATGGCGATTGCGACATCTCCGTACTGACCAAGGTTCTGGAAGAACAGTGCGGCTATCAGAGAGCATAATTCTCACCAAATAAGTTCCACTGCGGCAAAGCCGCTAAAAGCCTGGTCCTGCCAAAAGGCAGGACAGGCAGATATTAAGGAGGATTTTTAAAATGTTTAAGGCATATGTACAGAACTACTATGATATGGTAGCAATGCAGCCCGCAGGCCACGTAATGGCTCACTCTGCACCCTTCGCAAACATCGGCAAGATGGGTTACACCCCCGATGGTCCCTGGACTTACATGTACTTCTCCACCTGCGAAATCACCTTCGGTGGCGCAGCTCTGACCGCAAACCACGGTCCCGCAGACCACGTATTCTACATCCTGGAAGGCCACGGCTACTCCATCATGAACGGCAAGCGCTACAACTTCAAGGCTGGCGACATCATGTGGACCCCCGGTAACTATGACCACGAAATGTATCCCGATGGAACCGCAACTCTGAAGTTCCTGGTAACCCTGTGCAAGACCGGTTTCGTACAGACTGAACCCTACATCAAGAACCTGCACGACGCTAAGGTAACCCAGGGCGACGGCGTAACCTTCTTCACTCTGGCTGACGAAGAAATCTCCGGCTCCCCCACTCAGGAATTCCACATTGTTGACCTGCTGCCCGGCAAGAAGCTGGCCATGGATACTCCCAAGTCTGACGTTATCGCTTACATGTACAATGGTAAGTGCGTAGCCACCGTTGACGGCGAAAAGCTGGAAATGAACAGACAGGAAGACGCAGTTGTTATCCCCATGGGCGCAAAGTGGGAAATCGAAAACGTAGG
Source organism: Clostridiales bacterium (assembly GCA_015058185.1). Lineage (GTDB taxonomy): Bacteria > Bacillota > Clostridia > Peptostreptococcales > Anaerovoracaceae > SIG263. The sequence goes on from SVCV01000011.1 coordinate 14,930, forward strand.
TCCCCAGGTTGTACGTTTCGCAGTATCCCTGAGCCCCTGCAGATAAGCTAACGCTTCTCTGACGATTAAAGCTTAGTCTTTTTCAGCGTGGTACACTTTTGTGTGCCACGCTGTTTTTCGGATAAAACACCTTACAGCAACCGACCCGAACTGAGACACAAAAATAAATTTGAAAAAAATCGCTTTTCCGGGAACCTATTCCCGGAAACAGCGTCAAAGAATAGACACACTTAAAAATTAAAAAAGAAAGAGGTAATTTACCAATGAAAAAGTTTACTATTTTCCTTCTGATCGTAATGCTCGTAGGTGCATTCGCTATCACCGGCTGCGGCAATGATGCTCCCGCAGATGACAACGCAGGCGACGCTGCTGTTACCGTAGAACCCGGCCTGGTAGATGCAGCATTCGAAGCAGCAAACAACGCTGTATTCCCCAACGGCGGCCCTCTGGGCACCATCGAAGACGATGCCATCGCTCAGGACATGTTCGGCCTGAACATGGAATGGGTAAAGGACTATGTCATCGCTATGCCCATGATGAACGTTCATGCTGACACCTTCATCGGCGTAGAAGCTCAGGAAGCCAATGTTGCTGACGTAGAAGCCGCTCTGAACGCCTACAGAGATCAGATCATCGCAGACCGGGAAGCTTTCCCCTACCTGCCCGATCATCTCCCCAAGGCTCAGGAATCTCAGGTTGTTACCATCGGTAACTACGTATTCTTCGTATCCATGGCTGACACTTCCGAAGCAGGCGAAGACGGTCTGAACGACCTGGTAAAGGCTGACACCGAAAAGGCTGTTGCAGCAATCAACGAAGCACTGGGCCAGTAACCCACACATAAAAAAGAAACCACCGGATCAAACCGGTGGTTTTTTTATGCCTTTTCAACCTATTTCCAGCAAGCCTTAAAGACTCTGTAGAAATTCCTGTAAGCAACTTTCTCAATTTCTTCTTTGGAGAATCCCCTTTTGGCAAGCACATCGAGCAGGATCCCTGCCTCAGACTCATCCCCTACCCCATCGCCGCTGGGGGAATCCAGGTTGGCGTTGAAGGAATTTAAGGCATCTTCCTCCAAATAGTCGCCGAAGTCATACCCCAGGCCAACATGATCGACCCCGACAAGCTCTGCAATATGCACCACATGATCAGCCAACCGTTCCACGTTTTGCTTTGCAGGGTCTTCGTCAATAAAGTCCCGGAGACTGTTCATGCCCAACAATCCGCCAGTCTTTGCGATCTCCCGGATCATATCATCGGTCAGATTCCGCATGGCAGGACAAAGTGCCCGGGCATTGGAATGAGAGGCGATCACCGGCCCCTGTGCGAGGGAGAGGACCTCCCAGAAGCATTTATCGTTCAGGTGGGAAACGTCCATGACCATGCCCAGATCCTGGATCCGCTTGACCGCCTGTACCCCTACGGGAGTCAAACCCCGGTTCACATCCTGGGGCCAACCGGTAGCAAGGGCATTTGCCTCGTTCCAGGAAAGCATAGCGTGACGGGCACCAAGTTCGTCATAGAAGTAATGGATCTGGTCCAGATCCTCCCCGATTTGGGAAAGGCCTTCCAGACCTATGACCACATTGATCTTATTTTCCCGGTGGCCAACTTCAAAATCCTCGAATTTCCGGACGATGTTCAAAAGATCCTTCGCATCTTCCATTTCCTGCTTGATGCATGTTACGATTTGCGCCGAGCGGGCAACGGGATCCGCATCATAAGGGGGATCGATCCAGATCACAAAGATACCGCCGTCAACCCCACCCTTCCGAAACTTCGCAAGATGCCGGCTGCGGAAAATGTCACGTTCTCCATGGTCCGTTATTCTGCCTGTAACATCTGTCCAAATATCTCCATGGCCGTCAAAAATCATAGTAAGTCCTCCGTAGTTTAAAGCTGCTGCAGCGCCTCATTAAAGGCATCCCGCAATTCCCCGTCGTAAAACATCACATAAAGGGGCCTTTTGTATGTCAGAGCCGCAATGGGCACGATCTGCTCGTCTTTGTTCGTCAAATATTCCCGTACCCCTCTGTCACATACTGCCGCATCGATCTCGCCGGCATACAGGGCGTCCAGGATCTCCTGTGTACCATTATAATACCGTTTACAGGATTCCGGCAAGCTGTCAATATCCGCACCATTGGCAAAGCCGGAGATCAAACCCAGACGGCAGGCTTTCAGGTCATCATATGCACAAACTGCAAGATCCTTTCCCTGCAGCTTTACCACATCCGTAACCGCATCCCGAAGTTTTTCCGAAAAGCAATAAGCTGCTCTTCTCGCCGGAGTATCCTGCACCTGGAATAAAGCATCACACTCTTTTTTTTCAAAAGCACCCATCACCTCATCCCAGGGAGCGATCACAGCCTCCACCTTATATCCAGCCTTTGTCAAAGCCCCGAAAACCAGTTCATAATCGCTTCCGGCAAGACTTCCGTCCTCCTGCACATACTGATAAGGAGGAAAGGGATCTGCACATACTTTTACGGTTCTCATCATCTTATTTCCCTTCTATGAAAGAAAAGCCCTCTGTTGCCAGAGGGCTTCCGATACATTACGTTATTTTCCCAGCTTTGCAGCCAAGGCAGCCAGCTCAGGATGAACGAACTTTCCGTTTTCCAGGATCATTTCGCCATCGATGTAGATGGTGCAGTCTTTGCAGATACCATCGATATGGCTTACGGCATTTCTGGGAGCGCCGCCGGAGTAGCAGGTACCCTGGTGACCGAAGCCCCACTGAGTGGAACCCCAGATACGTTCGTCTTCGGTGGTGCAGCCTTCCAGCTTTGCGTTGGGATTTACACCGTAGCAAACGTGAGCGGCAATGTACATGTTGGGGTCATCCAGCTTTGCGAAGTAGGCCTTCAGCTTTGCAGCCTGCCAGCCGCCTACGATATCCTGGATCCTGCCGTCTTTGATGATGTACTTAACGGGTTCTTCCAGGAAGCCCAGTTCTGCGTCACCGCCGCCGGAAATGGTTCCGTCGAAAGCGATCACACCCTGGATGGTGTCTTCCTTGGGAGCCCAGCCGATCTGGCCGATCATGAAGTGGCCGCCGGGCCAGCTGTAATCACCTTCGTTGGTAACGGGTCTGTTAGGATCGTTATCGAATTCGATATCGGTGCCTGCAGCATTGGTGATTCTCATGTGCTTGGCTGCCTTGGTCATGGCAGTCAGCTTGTCCTGGAATTCCAGCTGTGCTTCCAGATCCACTTCGCCGATGCAGCGTACGAACTGGTCAACTGCCAGGCCGCCCAGCATAACCTGTCTGGTTCTGCCGTTGGTTACGGCCTTGTCCCAAATGGGAGAGTACAGCAGCCACTGGTCGTTCATTTCGATCCAAACGTCAGTCTGATCTACGCAGGCGATCAGGGGATCGGGAAGGTAAGGCATGGTCAGAGCACCGTAACCCTTGGGAGTGGAATGATAGGCGATCATGGTCTTGGCACCGAGAATTTCAGCAGCCTTGGCCATTTCTTCGATGATTCCGAAATCGGGCTTGGTATCGGTGGTGATCAGAACGCTTTCACCCTTCTTGACCTTTACCAGGTCATGCATCAGTTTATAACAAGCATTTGCTAACTCAAGATCTCTGTACTTAGGCATGATAAAGACTCCTCTCTAATGACCCGATGCTACCTTGCCGAATTATTTTTCGGTGGTTTCGCCGATGATGCCAACGCCCTTGTTGCCTGCGGCCTTCATGAAGATGAAGTACAGGATGATAGCAACTACCAGGGAGTTTACGGAAGCGATACCCCACTTTACAGTGAAGCCTACTACTACGGCGATGGCCAGTGCTACGAAAGCCCAAATGTTGACCTGGCAGTACTTGGTACCCTTGCCGTATTCATATTTCTGTCCACGGAGGAAGAAGTAGTCGCAGATGATGATACCGGCAACGGGAGGAATACCGGTACCCAGAATGGAGAGCCAGGTGGAGAAGTAATCGGCCAGTCCCAGTGCACCAACGATGGTGGCGATGACACCGCAAACGATTACGAGAACTCTCTTGGATACGGGGAATACATTAGCAAAGCCAAGGCTTGCAGTGTACAGATTGTTGTCGTTGGTGGTCCACTGTGCCAGGATCAGAACGATCAGTGCCAGTGCGCCCATGCCCATTGCGATGAATGCTACAGGCAGATCGCTGTGACCGGAGGATGCGGTTACAACGTAACCGGCAAATACGATAAAGGTGTTTGCTACCAGGTAGCCGAAGATGGTGCCGCCCCATGCGATGCCGGGGGTCTTGGCATAACGGGTGATGTCAGCCTGTGCAGATGCGCCGCCTGCGAAGGAACCGACTACGGATACGATGGCTGCACCGATGGTCATGGGTTCAGAAGGAGCAACCTGTGCAAGGATAGCCCAGCCGCCTGCACCCTTCACAGCGAATACCATACCGATGATGGCCAGGATACCTACTGCGGGAACGGCTACATAGCTCAGGATATTCAAACCCTTGAAGCCGAAGTATGCGGTGAGCATCATGAGGATGCCGCCCCAGGCTGCTGCTGCATACTGGGTGGTAATAAAGCCGCCGTTGGGGAACAGAGCCTGCATGGTGGATCCGAAGAAACCAACCTGTACAGCGAACCAACCCAGCATTACGATGGCCAGCAAGGCACCTACAAACTTGGAACCCTGCATACCGAAGCTGTGTCTGGACAGCATAGCGGAAGCTACGCCTTCCTTGGCACCGGCAGCACCAACGGCACCGCCGAATAAGCTCAGGATGATGTTACCGATAACGGCTGCGATAATTGCGTTTTTAAGAGACATACCGGCAGAGAGAGCTGCACCGGTGTACAGACCGGACATGCAGATGCAGAAACCGGCTGCTACTGCTGCGATGGAAATGAATCCTTTTCTCTGATCAGCGGGAACACGCTGAAGCGCGTTGTCGTGATCATGTCTTACTGCGTTACTTGCCATTTCATTTTCCTCCTACGAAATAACATATTTCTTATTAGTACGCTATAAGAGTACCCGATTTCAGGAAGAAAGTCATCGTAAGAATATCCTATAAATAAAAGCCTCCTTATGTGCAATTGCACATAAGGAGGGCTGTTTTAACTAATACATCATACTGTCTTTATACCATTTGACGTGTTCTGCGTCCATGACGCCCAAAGCTATCAGAAAATTCAAAAGATGAGGCATTTCAAAGGGAGAGTACCCTAAAAGATCCACGATCTTGTTTTTTCTTTGGAGCATGGTGTTTTTATGGATAAAAAGTTCGGCTGCGGTCTTTTGCACATTCCCGCTGTTATAGAGAAGGCATTTCAGCGTTTGAACCAATTCTGTACCATGAGCACTGTCATACTCTTTCAAAGGACCAAGCATCCAGTCGGTGGCAGACTTCGTTTCCTCCGCCTTGCTCATTTCGTGGATCTGGCTGTAGAACCACACCTGATCATAGAGGATGATTTTCTCAGCGCCGTATGTCTCACGCCCCAGGATCGCCGCCTTATACGCTTCCGCATATCCCACTGGGATCCCCTTTGCGCCGGCAATGGGTCGGCTGATCCCCAAAGATACCGAAAGTTTCAGGGACGCATCCGCAAAGACCTTCCTCAACTTTTCGCTGAGCACATCCACCGACACATTGGATTCCTTGCTGTCGATAAAGACGAGGACGATATCGCTTCGGAAAACACACCAGTTTTTTTCACCGGAAGATCTCACGATATGATTCACCTGAGGCATCAGGGTATTTTTAATGAACAGCCGCATATCCGCCTGCTGCTTTTTGTCCGGAGTTCGGTGGAATGTGTTCACGTTGACAATGATCATCCGGTCAATGGAGTCACGATTGAAGTTCAGTTCCGCAGCTCGCTGCTGGGCACTCTCCTCCGATGCAAAGTTACCGGTAATAAGGTCCGTTACAAATTCGGCCTCTACCCGTTCCCGATAGTCGGCCATCCGGTCCCGTCTGCCCAAAAGAAGAGCACAGGGAATGACCAGTTTATGAACCAAAGTCTCCTCCGGGTTTTCCGAAGCCATAAGATCGGTGACCAGCAGACCAAACAAATTTCGCTGGGAGCGGATCAAAGCAAACACCTTGGTTCCCTTCTCCCCTTCGATCAGGGCAAAGCCCCGCTTGCTGCACAGATACAAAATCTGATTAAAATTATCGTTGATGTAGGAAATTTCCCAGTCGACCTCTTCCCGACCCGCATCGCTGTAAAGCAGTTGGCCGAAAATATCATAATAAGAGATACACCGGCCCAGCTTTTTGTTGAACCGACTAAGAACATCTTCCGTTTTTTCCTCATTGATGATGATATCCAACAAACTGTCCGCATCGTCGCTTCGCACAGGCGGAAGGATCTCACTGCTCACAAACAGCTCATTGATAATGGGGGTCAGGATCTCCATGTAGGAAACATCGGCCCGTGCCTGGATCAAAGGGAAATCCACACTGTTGCAGTATGCGATAACTTCCGCATCGATGTTTTGCATGCATATCCCCACATTGCACAAAATGAGACCGCAGCATCCATTGTTATAGAGGGTCTCGATCACGATCTTCTGTTGGGGAATATTATCCCGAATGGCATAAAAAGAAGTCACATACAGCTGGTTTTTCTCTACCCATTTGGAAATACTGCTGTCTGCGATCTCTAAAACACTTACATTTTCTACAGGGCGGTCAAGACCTTCCCCGCCGGCGATTACCGTAGAACCAAAAAGGCCGCCGAATTTCAATGCTTCTCTAAGGGTCAATGCCATAGGTTTTTTCGAATCCTTCCTCGATGAACGTTATCACATCAAACTTGAACTTTCAATATTATACCGCATTTTCCCATCAGCGACAAGTTCCCTGAAAGACGCTTTTTCCGGCCCCATTATTCCCCAAAACCGCCAATCGACCAACTGGGTTCAACTTCAAAAGAAACCCCGTCTAAAACCGAATTTAGGGCCTTATAAATGCAAAAGGCAGCCCGTAGGCTGCCCTTTGCGTGGATCTGTTATTTGTGAAGAAAAATGGTGGTTGAATGTCTTCATTAAGTCAGGTCATTCCCTGGACTACATCCAGTGGATTGCCTTTTCGATTGCTGCATGGAATGCTTCGTGATAGATTTCAGACACAGTGGGATGGGGATGGATGGTCTGAGTCAGTTCTTCTGCGGTGCCTTCCATCTTCATGATTGCAACTGCTTCTGCGATCATATCGCTTGCGTGGATGCAGTAGAGATGTACGCCAACTACTTCGTGGTACTTGGGTTCTACGATGACCTTCATGATACCTCTCTGGTCACCGGCAACCTTTGCCTTGCCGTTACCGGCCAGGGGGAACTTACCAACCTTGATGTTGCCATACTTTTCCTTTGCCTGAGCTTCGGTGAGACCGACGCTGGCAACTTCGGGCTGCAGGTAGATGCAGCCGGGAACCTTGTCGTATTCCATTACAGCAGCGTGACCGCAGATGTTTTCTACAGCTACGATACCTTCCATGGAAGCAACGTGAGCCAGCATAGCCTTGCCGTTTACGTCGCCGATGGCATAGATGCCAGGTACGGAGGTCTTCATATATTCGTCGGTGATGATTGCACCATTCTTAGCGGTCTTGATGCCCAGCTTTTCGCAATCTACGCCGTCGGTGGTGGCTCTTCTACCGGTAGCTACCAGGATCAGATTGGTCTTGATAACTTCTTCCTTGCCGTCCTTTTCGTAGATAACAGCATCCTTGGTAACTTCCTTGATACCAGCGGAGGTAATTACGTTTACGCCCATCTTGGTCAGGTCAGCAGCAACCATGGTGCAGATTTCTTCGTCGGTGGTGGGGCTCAGGATGTAGGGACGCAGTTCCAGAACGGTTACCTTGCAGCCTGCTACAGCCAGGAAGTATGCGAATTCGATAGCGATAACGCCGCCGCCCAGAACAACGATTTCTTCGGGGATGTAATCCATTTCCAGGATTTCATCACTGGTCATCTGAGGCATTGCGGGATCGATCTTGATGGGAGTCCAGGGCACGGAACCGGTAGCAACGATGATGTTGTCGGTGGTGATTGCCTTGCCGTCTACTTCGATGGTGTTCTTGTCAACAACTACGCCGCGGCCATTGAAGATGGTAACGCCGTTGCCCTTCAGCAGACCGTTTACGCCGCCTACCAGCTGACCAACAACTTCCTGCTTACGAGCAAGAACCTTCTTCATATCCAGCTTTGCATTTGCAACTTCTGCGTCGATAACGCCGAACTTTGCACTTTCCTGAACTTCCTTCAGGTTTTCTGCGCTGCGGAGGAATGCCTTGGTGGGGATGCAGCCTCTGTTCAGGCAGGTACCGCCGAAGCTGTCCTTTTCAACGATAGCAGTCTTCTTGCCCAGCTGAGCTGCCTTGATAGCTGCTACATAACCGCCGGGGCCGCCGCCCAGAACTACGATTTCGAAATCTCTGCCGCTTGCTTCTGCTGCGGGAGCAGGAGCTGCTGCAGGTGCTGCTGCGGGAGCGGCTGCTGCAGGTGCAGGAGCTGCTGCTGCTGCGGGAGCATCGTCGCCCAGCTGTGCTAAAGCGTCTGCTACCAGAGCATCAATATTTTCACCAGCTTCGCCAACGATAGCGATGGGAAGAGTTACGGGAACCTTGCCGCCTTCTTCCAGGAAGGTCTTCAGCAGAATGCCGTCGCCGGTTGCTTCGATGTCCATGTTGGTCTTGTCGGTTTCTACGGAGAACAGGGGCTCACCCTTCTTAACGGATTCGCCTTCTGCCTTATACCACTTTACCAGCTTACCTTCGTCCATGTTGAAGCCAAGCTTAGGCATGATAATAATTTCAGCCATGATTCTTTATTCCTCCAAATTACTATACTAACAGAGAGATGGGATTTTCCAGCAGTCTCTTAACTTCGGTTACGAACTGGGATGCCAGCAGACCGTCGATTACTCTGTGGTCAACAGTCAGAGTGATCTTCATCAGAGGCTTGATACCGATGGTCTTGTTGCCGTCCTTGTCAACTACTACTGCGGGTTCTTCCAGAGTAGAGCTGATAGCGAGAATGCCTACTTCGGGGGGATTCAGGATCGCGGTGAAGCTTTCGATACCGAACATACCCAGGTTGGAGATACTGAAGGTGCCGCCGGAATATTCGTTGGGCATGAGCTTTCCGTCTCTTGCCTTCTTGAACAGGCCAGCAGCAGTCTTGGACAGTTCTACAACGCCCATGTTCTGTGCGTTCTTGATATTGGGAACGATCAGACCGGAGGGAGCAGCTACTGCGATACCGATGTTTACGCTCTTGTACTTGTAGATCTTGTCACCCAGCAGGGATGCGTTCAGATCTGCGAATTCTTCTCTTGCCAGGGTCTTTACGCAAGCCATGGTAATGAAGTCGGTAACAGAGGTCTTGTGGTCCTGAGCGGCGTTGACCTGCTTACGCAGATCGATAACCTTGGACATGTCGACCTTCTGAGTGAAGTACAGGTGAGGTGCAGTGAACTTGCTTTCTGCCAGTCTCTGACCGATAACTCTCCGAACACCGGCATAGGGAACAACTTCGCGGATTTCCTTGCCGTCGGGAGTGATTTCGCCGGCGCCTTCGGGACCTGCAGGTGCAGCAGGTGCAGCGGCAGCCTTTGCAGCTTCTGCAGCAGCGTTTGCAGCGGCAGCAGCCTTTTCAACGTCAGCCTTGAGGATCTTGCCGAAGGGACCGGTGCCTGCCAGGGTGGACAGGTCGATGCCCAGATCTTCAGCCATCTTCTTGGCCAGGGGAGAAGCCTTGACCTTAGCGGATTCGGCATAAGCACGGATGTCTGCTTCGCAGATGCCGCCCTTGTAACCGGTACCAACGATGTCGAGACCTTCTTCCAGGGAGATGCCCAGTTCTGCAGCTACTCTGCGAGCTCTGGGAGTGATGAACAGACGACCGCCTTCGGACTTGGGAACTGCTGCGGGAGCAGGAGCTGCAGCAGGTGCAGCAGCTGCGGGAGCGGCAGCGGCGGGTGCAGGAGCAGCTGCGGGAGCGGGAGCATCCATGCCCAGCTGTGCAGCAGCGTCTGCGATCATTGCGTCGATATTTTCGTCAGCGCCTGCAACGATGGCGATGGGCAGGGTTACGGGAACCTTGCCGCCTTCTTCCAGGAACAGCTTCCGAACAACACCGTCACCGGTGGATTCGATATCCATGTTGGTTTTGTCAGTTTCTACGGAGAAGAACGGCTCACCCTTCTTGATGGAGTCGCCTTCAGCCTTATACCATTTTACCAGCTTACCTTCGTCCATGTTGAAGCCAAGCTTAGGCATGATAATTAATTCAGCCATTTGAACCTTCCTTTCTATTCCTTTCCATTGGGATAAACGGGTTTATCCCGCGATTCGATCTTTTACTGACCCATAACTTCGAGGACCTTGTCGAAGATCTTCTTCTTGGAGGGAATGATGGGGAATTCCAGTGCAGGGCTGAAGGGCAGAACGATGTTGGGAGTTGCAACTCTGGCGATGGGAGCATCCAGATAGTAGAATACATCGTCCAGAACGTTCATGCCGATTTCGCCGGCAACACCGCAGAATTCGTAGCTGTCGTCAGCAACGATCAGACGGCCGGTCTTCTTTACGGAGTTGATGATGGTTTCTCTGTCCAGGGGAACTACGGTACGCAGGTCGATAACTTCAACATCGATGCCGTGCTTCTTTGCCAGTTCTTCTGCAGCTTCTTCAGCGCGCATTACCAGAGCGGAAGTAGCAACAACGGTGATGTCCTTACCTTCTCTTGCGATTCTTGCCTGACCGAAGGGGATGGGTTCTACAACGTCATCTACCATGAACTTCTTGCTGTATTCCATCTTGTGTTCCAGGAACAGAACGGGGTTATTGTCAGCGATAGCAGTCTTCAGCAGACCCATAACTTCCTGTGCGTTGGAAGGTACAACAACCTTCATGCCGGGGAAGTGAGCTGCGATAGCCTGCATGGACTGGGAGTGCTGTGCAGCGGAAGAACGGCCAGCACCGATGGGTCCACGGATTACCATAGGTACGCTTACCTGACCGCCGGACATGTAGGTGATCTTGGAGGCCTGGTTGAAAGCCTGGTCACCTGCTACCAGCAGGAAGTCAGAGAACATGAGCTCTACGATGGGACGCAGGCCGGTCATTGCCATACCGATACCCATGCCCAGGAAGCCCTGTTCGGAAATGGGGGTGTCTTTAACTCTCATGTCGCCGTACTTTTCGTACAGGCCAACGGTGCACTTGAAGTTACCGCCGATAAAAGCAACGTCTTCGCCCATGATCATAACATTGGGGTCATTAGCCATGGCCTCATCGATTACTTCGCAAATACCATCTCTATATGCAATTTCTCTCATGGAATTGATCCTCCTTTTCTTACTTTCCTAAAAATTAATCTACGAACAGATCGGTGAAAGCTTCGGATACATCGGGATAGGGAGAATCCTTAGCGAACTGAACTGCGGCCTGTACTTCTGCTTCAACTTCAGCTTCCAGCTTTTCGAATGCTGCCTTGGAGATCAGCTTGGATGCGATAGCTTCCTTCTTGAAGTTTTCGATGGGGCATCTTTCCATCCAGGTTGCCTTTTCGTTCTTGTCTCTTCTTTCACGATATACAGCGGGGTCGCCAACGTGATGTCCCTGCCATCTGTAGGTCTTGCATTCGATGATGGAGGGGCCTTCGCCCTTTCTTGCTCTTTCTACAGCTACCTTAGCAGCTTCGTATACAGCGATTACGTCCATACCGTCTACTACGATGCCGGGGATGTTGTATGCCTTGGCTCTGTCAGCCAGGTCGATGGTGTTGGTAACGTCTCTGATGTCTACGGAGATACCATACAGGTTATTTTCGATTACGTATACGCAGGGCAGATCCCAAGCGGCTGCCATGTTGATGCTTTCGTGGAAGGTACCTTCGTTGGTAGCGGAGTCGCCGCAGAAGGATACTGCAACCTGAGAAGTGCCTCTGTACTTAGCGGAGTAAGCAGCACCGGTGGTGATGGGGATTTCGCCGCCTACGATACCGTTTGCGCCCAGGATACCCTTGTCCATTGCCATGATGTGCATGGAACCGCCCTTACCCTTGGAATAACCGGTAGCCTTACCCAGGATTTCAGCCATCATACGACCGATGTCTGCGCCTCTGGCAACCAGGTGGCCGTGACCTCTGTGGGTGGATCCGATATAGTCATCTTCTTCAAGAGCTGCACAAACGCCGGTAGCGATGGCTTCTTCACCCAGATACAGGTGAGCCAGACCGGGCATGAGACCCTGCTTGTAGAATTCGAATACTTCTTCTTCAAAGCGTCTCATGACATACATGGTTCTGTACAGATCCATGAGCTTTTCCTTGGAAAATCCTTTTAATTTCATTCTTCCAACCTCCATTTTCATAAATGCGGACATAATTGTCCTTCTACAAACTCTTCAGTGTGCGAAGGTTTGTCCATTCGCAACACTTAAATTATAAAGCAAAACGTATGCCATTTCACCCCGTGTGCGCAAAAAAAATTATTTTTTTTATAGAGTGTGTCAAAATTATATATATTTCTCATAAAAGTGTGTCAAAATGTGCAAATTTCCTTTTGTTTTTCGGCTTTTTCTTGTATAATGGAAGAAAAGTTTTTTTGCATTTTTCGTGGAGGACACTGAATGAGCAATTATCCCCCCAATTACCACGAACAGCTTGAGCAATTTTGGCACACTTATGTGTCATTGGGCACACTGGATGATGTGCCACCTGCAGGACTGCGACCGGAGATCGCCCAGTCCTGGATCCGCTCAAAGAAGCATCGGGTAAACCCCCTTGACGTAAAAGCAAGGACCCTTACCTCTGACCAAACAAGGGAATTGCTGGCAAGAAAGAAGAACCTTCTGGATGCCGCAAAGTCCTATATTTCCAATATTTACTCCTTCGTAGAAGGCTCCGGATACATGGTCGTTCTGACCGATGAACACGGTTACACTCTGGACATGATCGGGGACGATGACATGATCCGCACCATGACCCACAACAGCAACCTGGTCATCGGGGCCAACCGAAGTGAGGAATACGCCGGAACCAACGCCATCGGCACCAGTTTGGTGATCCAAAGACCTATCCAGATCTGGGGCGAAGAACATTTCGTGCGCTCTCACCACCCCTTCACCTGCTCCGCAGCCCCCATCCGGGATGCCAGAGGACGGATCGTAGGATGTCTGGACCTGACCGGTCCCAAGGAGCACACCCATGCCCACACATTGGGAATGGTAGTAGCAGCCGTAGGCGGTATCGAAAAGAGCCTGCAGATGGAAGAGACCAACCAAACCATCTCTTTGGTAAATAAGCAGCTTCGGACCACCATCCAGTCCATTTCTTCCGGTGTGGTCATGATCGACCGGTTCGGCACCATCACCCAAATGAACGATCTGGCTGCAAACCTGCTTCACATGACGCCGGAAGCGCTTTATCGAAAGAACCTGGCAGACATTATCCGCCTGCCCTCGGATCTGGACACATTGGACTTCTTCTCCAAGAACATCTCCAACAAAGAAGTTGCTTTTGTGACCCCCTCCGGGCTGACCACTTACCTGTCTCTGACAGCTACGGTCATCTACAATGATTACCAAAATCAGATCGGTGCAGTCGTGGTTATTGATGAAGTCAAGAAACTGCATAAGCTGGTCAGCAAAATGAGCGGTTTCCAGGCAACTTACACCTTCGACTCCATCATCGGACACTCCCCCGAGATCCAAAACATCAAGGAACTGGGCATGATCGCCGCAGGCAGCTCCTCCAACGTACTGATCTTGGGCGAAAGCGGTACCGGTAAGGAGCTGGTGGCACAGTCCATCCACAATGCCTCCAACCGCTCCCGGGGTCCCTTCATCGCCATCAACTGCGGAAGCCTTCCCAAGAGCCTTATCGAAAGCGAACTCTTCGGTTACGAAGCCGGCGCTTTTACCGGAGCCAGCAAGGATGGCCATCCCGGCAAGTTCGAACTGGCGGAGGGCGGAACCATCTTCCTGGATGAAATCGGCGATATGCCTTTGGACCTTCAGGCTTCCCTGCTGCGAGTCCTCCAGACCAAGGAGATCATTCGTATCGGCGGAAAACGAGCAAAGACGGTAGACGTACGGATCATGGCCGCCACCAACCAAAACCTGAAGGAAAGCGTTGCCAACAATACCTTCCGAAACGACCTGTATTACCGGCTCAACGTATTCACCATCAACACTCCCCCGCTCCGGGATCACAAAGAAGACATTAAGGAGCTGAGCGACTACTTCATTCGAAGCTGCAACGCCTCTCTCCACAAAAATATTACCGGACTCTCCCCCGATGCCATGGCCGCACTGCAAAAGTATCCCTGGCCGGGCAATGTCCGGGAACTGGAAAATGTGCTGGAAAGAGCCATTAACCTGAGCCGTTCCGAAGAGATCCAAATCTGGGACCTGCCGGAATATGTGACCGGACTGAATTCCCTGGAGGAAATGGAACATGCCCAAACCGCCCACGTTCCCGCACAGCCGGTTTACACCGCCCCCCAAACCGTAGGATCCATGAAAGACATGGAAAAGACCACCATCCTCAATGCTTTGATCAAAACCGCAGGCAACATGAAAAAAACGGCGGAGATCTTAGGCATCGGCCGACGGACACTGTATCGCAAGATCGAAAAATACGAGATCGACGTAGACAGCTTCCGGTAAACAAACAGCAAAATCCCCCAGCAAATGATATGTACCCCCTTTACTGGACAAAACCAGTAGAGGGGGTTTTCTTATGCGTTACAGTTACGAATTTAAAAGAGAATGTATTGATTTGTATCGAAAAGGAGTTTGGCAGAAA
>SVCV01000116.1 GCA_015058185.1 Clostridiales bacterium
GCGCTGGCCTTCTTCCTGAATTTCAGGGATCCAGCGGCGAAGCCCCGGAACCACATTCAATGCATGTTCCTGATCCCGGAAGATCAGCGCCCGGCTGCGATGATGGTCGTCCTTGGCCATGCCCGCAACGGGGATGTTCAGCTTCATAGCCGCCACCACTTTCTCCGCGGCATTAACCTGATTTTTTCCGCCATCCATCAGGATCAGATCCGGCAAAGGTACAAAACCGGGGTCTTCCGCAAGTCCTCTGCGAAGCCTGCGGTAAAGCATTTCCTGGAGACTGGCCGTATCATCCGCACCCTCCACAGTGTGGATCCGGAACCGGCGATAGGCTTTCTTCTCCGCCTTCCCATCTGTGAAAACCACCATGGCACCGACGGAATCTGTACCGGCAATGTGCGAAATATCGTAGGCTTCCACCCGCAAAGGACGTCCTTCCGCAGGAGCTTTCCCTACAAGAGGAACAAAGGTGGAAACAAAGGATTCGGTCCGGCTGAGGCTTCGGGCGGTGGGCCGCTCTTCCATTGCTTCCTTCTTCCGTTTCCGATCCCGCTTGCTCATATCGTTGTGGAAGGCGATCATTTCCGCCAAAGTCTTGACCACCGTAATATAGTCCCGGTACTCCGCTGCCTTTTCGTAGCGCAGAGCCTCGGACTCCCTGTACATCCGCTCCTCCAGATCGGCGATCACTTCCCGGGAATTTCCCTTCAAAAACGCAATGGCCTTATCCACGGCTTTGCGGTATTCCTCCGAGGTGACCTTCCCCACACAGGGGCCGGGACATCTGCCGATATGATAATGGAGACAGGGCCGGAAATTTTCGGGGAAAGCAAGGGTTTTGCAGCGCTTCAAAGAATAAATGGCCGACAGCAGATCCACCGCCTGGTTCACTGCCGCCGCATCGGTGTAGGGACCGAAATACAATCCTCCGTCCTTCAGCACCCGGCGGGTCTTCACCACCCGGGGCCACTCCTCATTCAGCGTCACCTTGATGTACGGATAAGTTTTATCATCCCGGAGTAAAACATTATACTTCGGCATATATTTTTTTATAAGGCTGCATTCCAGGATCAAAGCCTCCATCTCCGAGTCCGTGCGAAGGATCTCAAATTCCGCAATATGGGAAACCATGGCCCGGACCTTGGGATCCTGACGGGCGGGAGACTGGAAATATTGGCGGACCCGATTCTTTAGAGAGAGAGCTTTTCCCACGTAAATAACTTCCCCATTTTTGTCCTTATGGAGATAGACACCCGGGGCATCCGGCAACGTCTTTAAGTTTTCGCGGATATCGAACATAAAAGCATCCTCACACGATCCGGGGCCCTTACAGCCCTTGCATTTACCTGCCAATTATTATATCATAAATGTGTCTGATGATAAAACAGTATCGGAGGTTTCCACTTTGAAAGATTTTGGCTCTGCCGTCATTTTAGCCGGCGGATATTCCACCCGAATGGGCTTTGATAAACAGCTGATCATGATCAACGAACGGCGTCTTTTCGACTCTCTTTATGAGATCCTTTCGCCGGTCTTTGACCACCTGATGGTCAGCACCTATCACCCCGAATACTACACCGAAGCGGATGTGGAGATCGTGGATGATATCTTCCCACACAAGGGGCCTCTGTCCGGGCTGCACAGCGCCCTGACCCACGCAAAGAGCCGCTATGTTTACGCCATCGCCTGCGATATGCCTATTTTCAATTACGATTACATCGACTATCTGAAGCAGGAGATCGTAAAAACGGAACCCGATGCCTGCGTCACGCAAAAAGGTGACTGGATCGAGCCCTTCCACGCCTTTTATTCCACTTCCTGCCTGCCGCTGTTTGAGGAGATCCTGACCCGGGACAAAACTTCTGTATGCAACGCGGTAAGACAGACAAATCTGTTGAAAATTCCGGAAGAAAAAGCGTTGGAGTTCACTCCGGACTGGAGTCTCTTCATGAATTTGAACACCCCGGACATTCTGGAAACTTATTTGAATAACCTGCGTTAATTTGCTCAATTCTCTTGTGCTTTTCTTTTGAATGGTGTACACTATACCAGAATACGACAAGTACGGATGTTTTTCCGTATAAATACTTTTGGAGGTGCGTAAAAGACAATGGCTATCAAGATCGGCATTAACGGCTTCGGAAGAATTGCGATCGCAGTTACCCGGGCAATTTTTGAACAGGAAAAAGACTTCGAGATCGTGGGCATCAACATTCGCAAAGCCGAATTTGATCACATGGCATATCTCTTAAAATATGACTCCGTTTTCGGCCGCTTCAGCAAGAGTGTAGAGACCTGGGAAAAGGGTCTTGTGATCGACGGCAAGAAGATCCCCGTTTTCAGCGAAAACGATCCTTCCACCATTCCCTGGGGTGAAGTAGGAGCCGAATACATCGTGGAAAGCACCGGCGCATTCCTGACCAAGGAAACCGCAGGCAAGCACATCGAATCCGGTGCAAAGAAGGTCGTTCTGTCCGCTCCCGCAAAGGATAAGGACATCCCCACCTTCGTAATTGGTGTAAACAACGAAACCTATACCACTGACATGGATATCGTATCCAACGCATCCTGCACCACCAACTGCCTGGCTCCCATGGCACTGGTTCTGGAAAAGAACTTCGGCATCACCGAAGGTCTGATCTCCACCATCCACGCCGCCACCTCCAAGCAGACTGTAGTAGATAAGAGAAACACCAAGGACTGGAGAATCGGCCGTTCCACTTTCGGCAACATCATCCCCTCCACCACCGGCGCTGCAAAGGCTGTAGGTTTGGTAATCCCCGAACTGCAGGGCAAGCTCACCGGCATCTCCTTCCGTGTTCCCTCCGCTGACGGTTCCGTAGTAGACCTGACCGTTCGTCTGGAAAAGAAGACTTCCTACGAAGAGATCTGTGAAAAGATGAAGGAAGCTTCCGAAACCTACCTGAAGGGCATTCTGCGCTGCAGCTACGATCCCATGGTTTCCGTAGACGTCATCGGCGATCCCCACACTTCCGTATTCGATGCCACCATGGGCGTACAGCTGAACGAAAACTTCTTCAAGCTGATCTCCTGGTACGACAACGAATGGGGCTACTCCACCAAGCTGCTGGCACTGATCCGCCACATGTACAGCGTAGACCACAAGTAGGATACATACGAGAAAAAAACGAAACCTCTCTCCGAACAAGGAGAGAGGTTTTTTGATGATGTTTGCATTCTCGGCGCTGAGCCTTCCCCTGTTTTTCCACCTCATCCGTCACCTTATCGCTGCAACCCCTCCGGTTTCGCAAAGCGAAACCACCTCCCCTTCACAGGGGAGGCTCTATCCCCCGCCCTTGACTGAAATCCGGGAGACTGCTATTATAATTAGGTTATTCTGCGTATAAGGAGGTGCGTCGTGAGTTTAGCTGAGGTTTCCCTGATCAGCGTTTTTGTGGGCCTTGCCCTGCTGATCGTTTTGGCCTACAAGGGTCACTCTACTATTTGGGTAGCCCCCGTTTGTGCCGTTGTGGTAGCGGCTTTCAGTGGCCTCAACCTGCTGGACGCCTACATGGGCGACTATATGCGAGGCACCACGGATTACATATTCTCCTGGTTCCCGGCCTTTTTCCTGGGAGCCGTGTACGGTAAGATCATGGACCTGACCGGTTCCGCCCGCTCTTTGGCAAACAAGCTCATCGGGCTCATCGGACCGAAGTTCGCCGTTTTGGCTGTGATACTGCCCTGCATGCTCATGACCTACGGCGGCATCAGCCTTTTCGTCGTGGTTTTCGTGGTGTATCCCATGGGTTACGCCATCTACCGGGCGGCGGAT
>SVCV01000117.1 GCA_015058185.1 Clostridiales bacterium
TATTGGCGGAGGCGAAGAAAAGCCCCGCAAAGTAGATAGGGAAGCCCTCTGCTGCCAGTTCGGCCAGCAGGGGGTCATTTTCTTTGTTGAAAAGTGCGATGCAGGGATCCTTAAAGATCACCAGGAGCAGGTACAGGATCACAGCCAGTCCGACGGTGGTCATAATGCCCCAGCGCAGGATCTTTCCTACGGATTCCGGGTCTGCCTTGCCGTGGAAGGTACTTAAGATGGGCTGAGAACCCTGGGCGATCCCTGTAAATACAGCGATGGCTACAATAGCCAAATTGGCAATGACTCCGTAGGCTGCCACACCGCTGTTGCCTGCCAGTCCTAAAATGGCTAAATTAAAGATCAGAATAACGATTCCCGTAGAGAATTCCGTCAAAAGGGAAGACAGACCGAGGGCACAGATATCCCCGAAGTGACGGACCCGGGACCTACATTTTTCCAAATGGAAGCCGTTTCTTTTTTTCCAGATGTGGGTGGAGAGGATCAAAAGGCTGATCCCGGGAGAAACGCCGGTGGCCAAAGCCGCACCGAGCATGCCCAGATCTAAAGGATAGATCAGGATATAGTCCATGCCGATATTGGCGAAGCTGGCTACCAGCATGGCGATCATGGCCAAATTCGGAGCGCCGTCGTTGCGGGTAAAACTCTGAAAGACATTGTTGAATACGAAGAGGGGACCGAAGGCGAAGATCACGTGCAGATACTCCGTTGCCAGATCCAAAGCGGAACCTTCTGCACCTAACAGTTCGCATACCTGTCTCGTGCCGAAAATGCCCAAAATCTCCAAAATAACGGAAATTGCCAGTGTGAGGATCACGACTCTGGTAAAGGTCTGGTTCGCGTCGGAAAACCGATTCTGGGCCCTTTGGATGGCATATCGGGTACCGCCGCCGATGCCGAACATGAGACCGAAGCCGAAGATCAGGTTGAATATGGGCAGCACCAAATTCAGGGCAGCCAGTCCGTCGGTGCCCATTGCATTTGCAATAAAAAAGGTATCCGCCAAAATGTAGCAGGACAGGCCCACCGTGGCTAAAATGTTCAGGCTGACATAGCGGAAGAATATTTTAAAAAGATGTTCTCTTTGCATCTCTGACATAATTAAACCTTTGTGTTGCTCCGGGCTTCTATTGCAATGGTTTTTATGACTTCACCATCCTGAACAGCGAAATACCGGCTGGTATTGTTGGCGGCGGAGCAGGCGTGGTTGGGAATGATTTGGATCTTGTCGCCGATCTTCAGGTCACAGGGACCGTGGGCTTTTAATTTGCCCACCTCTTCGGACAGGCCGTAAACCGTCAGTTCCGGGTGGCCTTTTACGATGCCGAAACCATTGACCTGGGAGCATCCGTGAGCGCCCTGGTCAATGCCTAAGCACTTTGCACCGGCATCGCAGATGTACAGATTTTCCTGGGGATGGGAAATGATCGTGGCGCTGACCGTAAGGGCACAGTCTCTTTCATTTGCGGCGCCGAGAGCCATTTGAATGGCATCCATAAAGACATAGTTTCCCGGGTGGAACATGTTGATCTTACCGCCCCGAACTGCACCGGCGAAGGTGGGGGTGGAGCCGCTTCCGACGATCTCCGGCTCGAAGCCTTCTTCCAAAAGGCTTTGGACTGCCCGGTTCATAGCTGCCTGCTCGGATTTCGCGCAAGGGTCCACTTCGTCCATATCGGAAAGCCCGTAGACCTGGCCTGGATGGGTGGAGATGCCGCAGAAGCGAAGGTTTTCAAACTGCTGCATTTCCCGGGCAAAAATGCCCACTTCATTGGGAAGAACACCAAAGCGGTGAAAGCCGATGTCCACGATGATCGTATAGTCGATCCGAAGGCCGGCATCGGCCGCTGCCTGATCGACGAGAGCCGCAGCTTCCAGGCTGTCGAACCGCAGGATCATCCGGCAGTCCTTTGCGATCCGAAGCAGGGTCTCGATGTTTTTCGGATCGGCGGGAGGGTAGGCGTACATAATATTTTGAAAGCCGTTTTCCCAAAGAAGTACACATTCGTCGATGGTTCCGCAAAGGATCCCCTGGGCTCCGGCTTTTTCCTGCATTTTTGCAATTTCCAGGCTCTTATGAGTCTTCATCATGGGCCAAAGCTGCTTTCCTTCCGCATCACAAGCGGCCTGATACACGATCAGGTTCTGCTGCAGAATATCCAGATCCAAAAGGTGGGCAGGGGAGGGCAGTTCGTTCCACTTCATAATAAGGCTCCTTTTTTTAAGAATAGACTTTAATTTTACCAAAATCCGAGCACAGTTACAATAGAAGCGGCCGGATTAAAGTTGCGGGTTTCAAACTTTTCCGGATTGTAGAAAAAGAACGAATTTGATAAAATGAAAACAATAAATTGGAAGGAGGCCGTTTATGCAAAAACACGAACCGATCCGTGATGCCCGCCAGCTGGGAAAACCCAAAATGCTGACCTTAGGCATCCAGCACTTGTTCGCCATGTTTGGCGCTACGATCCTTGTCCCGATCCTGGTACAGTCCTACGGATTGCCCCTGTCAATCCAAACGACCCTGTTCTTCGCCGGTGTGGGGACCCTTTTCTTCCATCTTTGTACGAGGTTTAAAGTTCCCGCATTCCTGGGTTCGTCCTTCGCCTTCCTTGGGGGCTTTGCCACCATGGGGGCTATGACTTCCGGAATGTACGAAGGAATGGATCCTCAGCTGAAACTCAGTTATACCTTAGGCGGCGTCGTGGTCGCCGGTCTTTTGTACCTGATCCTGGCCCTCATCGTAAAGGCCGTAGGCGTAAAGCGGGTCATGCGGTATCTGCCTCCCGTAGTTACCGGTCCTATTATCATCTGCATCGGCCTGATCCTGGCACCCACTGCTATCGACAATGCATCGAAAAACTGGCTGCTGGCCATCATTGCTCTCGTGGTCATCGTCATCTGCAACATTTGGGGCAAGGGAATGATCAAGATCATCCCCATTCTCATGGCCGTTGTTATCACCTATATTATTGCCATCATTCTTCACTTCGCGGGAATGACCAATTCCGACGGCACGGACATCATGGTCTTCACGGAGGTCGTAAACTCCGGCTGGGTAGGGATCCCGGAATTCACCCTTGCGAAATTTGATCTGACCGCCATCCTGGTCATGGCTCCCATCGCCATCGCTACCATGATGGAACACATCGGCGATATGTCCGCCATTTCCGCCACCGTCAACAAGGACCTGATGGAAGATCCCGGCCTGCACCGATCCCTCATCGGCGACGGTATCGCCACCTCCATCTCCGCCATGTTCGGCGGCCCCGCAAACACCACCTACGGCGAAAATACCGGCGTACTGGCTATGTCCAGAGTCTATGATCCCCGGGTCATCCGCATTGCTGCCGTATTCGCCATTCTCTTAGGCTTACTTCCCAAGTTCTCCGGCGTCATCGGCGCTATGCCTACAGCCATCATCGGCGGTGTATCCTTCGTTCTGTACGGCATGATCTCCGCCATCGGTATCCGCAACGTAGTGGAAGCGAAAGTGGACTTCACCAAGTCCCGGAACCTGATCGTGGCTGCAGTGATCCTGGTATGCGGCCTTGGTCTTACCGACGGTGTGACCTTTACCGTAGGAAGCGCTACCGTAACGTTATCCAGTCTTGCGGTTGCCGCCATCGTGG
>SVCV01000118.1 GCA_015058185.1 Clostridiales bacterium
CACCGAATTTGCAAGAGTAGGTATCCTGCAGTGCATCTTCTCTATCCCCATTATCGTATTCTTCGTATACTATTGGGCAAACTTCCTGTTCCCCATGGGATCCTTTGTAATGCCCGCTTAATGTGTTAACGTACACAGAAAAATGAAAGGAGAACAACATTTATGATCATTGACGTGCAACATCATGCGATGCCAAGAAGTGTATTCGAAAAATTCCATGATCCCAGCCTGCCTCCCAAGAGAGTGTTTACCAACGGGATCGACTTCGTATTCAACCCCAGACTGTGCATGTTCGATGAGCATCTGCGGGCTATGGACGGTGCCGGCGTAGACATGGCTCTGCTGTCCATCTCTCAGTTCGCCAACGTAATGGGCAAGGATCTGTGCCGCGAGATCAACGAAGGCTTTGCAGAAGAAGTTGCAAAGAATCCGGATCGCTTCTGCGTAGCAGGCTGCTTCCCTCAGGATGATATCGAAGCTGCAGTGGATGAAATCGAATACATGGTAAAGGAACTGAAGTTCCCTGCCATCACCATGCTGACTTCCATGTCTCCCGAAATCACTCTGAGCAGCGAAGAACATACCTTCCCCATCTACGAAAAGTGCGCAGAACTGGGCGTTCCCATTTTCCTGCACGTACATCTGAATCCCTTCGGCTCTGAAAAGGTATGCACCATCAACCGGTCTTTGGCCAGAGGTTTCGATGCTGCAAAGGCTGCACTGCGTCTGATCTACGACGTATTGCCCAAGTTCCCCACTTTGGACTTTGTAATGCCCCATTTCTGCGGCGCATTCCTGGCTCTGAAGGGTCGTTCTGTTGCTTTCTCTGAAGTAGAAGGCCCCGGCGTACAGCCCGTAGAAGAACAGTACAAGAACCTGCCCAAGACTCCTCTGGAAGTTAAGGAACTGGGTTGGGAAGCTGCTTTCGATGAAAGATTCAACCGTCTGTACATCGACGGTGCCGGCTCCGGCGGTTGGCCTCCCATGACCGAAATGGCATTCCGTGTTGTAAATCATGATCGCCTCATGTTTGCAACGGACTATCCCTACGAAGTTCATACTGCAAGAGACTACAAGTACTACATTGACAGTCTGGATGCTATGGACATTTCTGAAGAAGATAAGAAGGCATTCCTGGGCGGCAATGCAGCCCGTTTGCTGAAACTGAACAAATAGCACAGTTTGTCTCCTTCACAAACTTTAAGAAAGCCCCCGATCCACAAGGGATCGGGGGCTTTTCGTTGTTCTTATTCAGATTTAGGGGCTTTATCTGCGCTTCTGCATGCGGATCAGGCAGAAGGTCAGTGCCAGACTGATGACGCAGAATATGGTTCCTAAAGCGAAGGATGTATCATAGGCTCCGGTATTCAGCCGGATGGTGGAAGCGATGTTTGGGAATACCAAAGAGGAGATGCCGATGGCGAAGAACATGATCCCGAAGTTGATGTCCAGGTTTCTTCCGCCGAAAGAGTCTGCGGTAACGGAGGCCAGTGTGCCCATAATACCGCCGAAGCAGAAGCCGACAGAAAGCAGGGCGATGACATACAATGCGGGGATTTGAGTCATCCAAAGCAAGAGCAGGATCACAATATAGTAAATGAAGATGATAATGTAGACCGGAAGCCGTCCCAGGCGATCGGAGACAACGCCCCAGCAAATTCGGCCGGCCATGTTGCACAGGCCGAGGATGCCTACGAAAGTAGCCGCTAATGCAGGAGTGAATCCCACATTTTCCTGCAGCATGGGGGATGCGTGCCCCATTACCATAAATCCGGAGGCGGTACCCAGGGTAACGATGATGAAGATCAGGTAGAACTTTGCATCCTTCATCATTTGCCGCCAGTCTTTTTCCGCTCCAAGAGGAGGCTGGGGAGCCTTCTTCCGGAGGGTCATATTGGCCGGGGCATAATCCGCAGGGGCATGCTTTAAAAGCATTCCCAATCCGCAGACCAGTACCAGGAAGACCACGCCGTAGATCCGGAAGGGAGTGAGGGGAATGGTGTGTTCCATGATCAGGGAGGAAAGGGGCGCCCATACGATGCTTCCGGAGCCCATTCCTGCGGCCAAAAGGCCGGAGATCATGCCTCTCCTTTCAGGGAAATAGGGGACCATGGTAGAGACGGTGACCGGGTATACGAAAGCGGTCCCGGCGCCTAAAAGCCCTGCCCAGATCAGGAGCCAGGGGATCGATGTGGTAAAGCCAAGAGCCAAAGAACTGACGCCCATCATAACGCCGCCGAAGGCCATTACGGCCCGGGGGGAGAATTTCCTTTGGGCTGCGCCGGCAATGATCATGGGGAAAGATGCTGCCGAA
Source organism: Clostridiales bacterium (assembly GCA_015058185.1). Classification (GTDB taxonomy): domain Bacteria; phylum Bacillota; class Clostridia; order Peptostreptococcales; family Anaerovoracaceae; genus SIG263. The sequence continues at coordinate 2,315 of SVCV01000118.1, forward strand.
ACCATGATGCTGTAAGCCAAGGTCAGGGTGCTGAGTTCCCAGTCGAACCACGCCATTAACGGGCGCTGGAACACGCTCCAGGAATTCATAAAGCCCACACAGATATTGGTGATGATGCATATGATCAGTAAGATCCAACGTTTTTTATCGATATTCATAGGTCTCTCCTTTCAGGTGCTATGAATAAATAATAGCACATATCCGATCCTTCAAAAAGATGGAGTGATTATTTTTTCACTTTTTTGGCAGTTTTTTTCTGATTTTAATATCTATAACAATAAACGATATGAAAAAAGATTGACCGAATTGGTCGAAAGGGATATAATTTTGATACTATCTTAATGTGGTGTACTATGAGTCTTTAAGAGGTTTTCGTCACCGCGAAAGTGAAAGGATCGCATGAATATTTCGGGACTGATCAGCAACATAGAAGTGTTTCTGGACGAGGATCAGAAGTTGATCGCAGACCTTGGTCTGGGAGAGGATCTTTCGGAGAAGCATTATTTTTATGCTCTTGTTAAGGAGCTCGTACAGACAGAAACCGCTTCGGCTCTCGGTGCAGCCTGTCAGTATCTTTATCTGGCACAAAAGCTTCACGCTACCGAAGAGAAAACGGATCAGGAGATCCTCATGGGGGATTACCTGTATGCCCGGTTCTTCCAGTACCTTGATGTGCTGGGAAGCCCGGAGCTGACCGAGACGTTTATGAAATACATGCTGGATCATAATTTGACCCGGATCACGGACGAACAAATCGACTTTACGAGAGAGGAATTTCAAGCCTTTGTTGAATCAATCTGCGCAGGACAACAGAATAAAAACGGAAACTGAGGCAAAAGAACTGCCGCAAAATCCGCTGATCTATGAGCTTGCGGATGCACTCAGCAAGATGGAGGCTGCCTTTGTGGATCTGGTTCGATTGGAAGATCCTGACCTTAACGCCCTATTGAACCCGGTGATTTTCTCTGGCGGCAAGCGGCTGCGTCCTCTTCTTGTTTGGCTGTCTGCCGGTTTTGGCCAGGCTGACCCTGAGAAGCTTCGTGCGCTGATGATGGCAGTGGAACTTCTGCACACCGCATCCCTTGTTCACGACGATATTTTGGATAATGCAGATGTTCGCCGCAGTTTGCCCACCGTATATAAGAAGAGAGGGAGAAGAGCTGCGGTTCACAGCGGGGATTATTTCCTGACCTTGTATGCCTCCCG
>SVCV01000012.1 GCA_015058185.1 Clostridiales bacterium
AAATGGCAATATTCTTTTGCCGCAGATAAAGGGGATCCCCTTCTCTTCCAGCAAGTCGATTTTGTTGTAGACCAGGATCCGGTCCTTGTCCCCTGCCCCGATCTCATCCAGAACCTTTTCTGTAACTTCGATGTGGAAGTCGTGATTTTCGTAGGCCGTATCGACCACATGAAGCAGCAGGTCCGCATACAGAACCTCTTCCAAAGTGGCCTTAAACGCCCGGACCAAAGAATGAGGCAGTTTGCTGACAAAGCCTACGGTATCGATCAGGATAAATTCCTGGTTGGTGTCTAATTTGATTTGGCGCTGGAAGGTGTCCAGGGTAGCAAAGAGCATGTCCTTTTCCGTAACGACCTTCTCTTCCTTTTCCACATCCCGCAGCATCCGGTTCATAAGAGCGGATTTGCCGGAGTTGGTGTAACCTACGATGGCTACGATGGGAATGCCGGAACGCTCTCTCCTGGCCCGCTGGGTTTGGCGGCTGCCCTTGATCTCATCCAGTTCCTTTTTGATCTCTTCCATGCGGTGGGAAATATGACGGCGGTCCGTTTCCAGCTTCTTTTCCCCGGGACCTCTGGTGCCGATACCGCCGCCCAGCCTGGACAGGGATCTGCCAAAGCCCGTAAGGCGAGGCATCCGGTATTGAAGCTGGGCCAGTTCGACCTGAAGCTTACCTTCCCGGGAAACCGCACGCTGGGCGAAGATGTCCAGAATCAGGATGGTACGGTCAATGACCCGAACCCCGATCCGGTCTTCCAGATTCCGCAGCTGCACGCCGGAAAGTTCGTCATTAAAGAGGACCGTGTCCGCTTCCATGGCAGCACAAAGATCGGCCAATTCCTCAACCTTACCTTTGCCTAAATAGGTGGCCGTTTCCGGGCGCTCCCGGTTTTGGATCATCTGCCCCAAAACTTCGATGCCGCCGGCTTCCGCCAATCCTTCCAGCTCTTTCATGGAGTAGGAAATGTCCTCGTCTCTCTGCAGGCCAACTAAAATGGCCCGGTATGATTCGTCACTGATGACTTCATTGTTTTCATTAAATCTAACCATGCTGTTAGTATATCACAACTTTTTTTAGATGGCATCTAATATTTCGTTTTCCGGCACGAAGACATAGGTATCGGGCACATCACCCACGATGACCGTCTCGGAAATGGGCAGCCGGTAACTGACGGAGATCTTCTCCCCAGAGAAAGGCACCAGCAGCCGGGCATCGCTTTCCACAAGCAGCGAAACCTGATATCGCACCTGATTGATTCCCATCTGCTCAAAGGTGGTCTCGAAATCCATTTTGACGGAGCCGATGGGCTTTACCTTAAGAACAATGTTCGGACCGGTTTGGGAAAGGATCTGCCCCCCCAAAAGGCTCCCCAAAGGAACCTCTAAAGTTTGGGCATCCGCGCTCCGCATCTGCTCCTGGGCTCCGGCGATGAGCTGTGCGGAAAGATAGTTCATGGCGGCGGTGTCCGCCTGTACCATAGAGACCTTGCCGTTTGCATCCATGATCACATCCAACAGCTCTGCGGAACTCATGTCCTCCAAAAGCCGCTCCCGCACCGTGGTGTTGATGATTTGAGTCAGCTGGGCCTTAGCCCGGATCTCCGCCACGGAGAGCATATTGGGCTTCAGGACCTTTTCTGTAAACAGGATCCCGTAAATGAGAAAAATGGCCGCAAAAACCAAAATGAAAAAGCGTTTCATCTGCTGCCGGTTCCGGCTGTAGTTTTGTTTGAACATAAAAAAACCCCCGTCTTCATTTTATGAGAAGACGGGGATATGGGTTACACGTTCATTTTATCCAGTTCTTCGGAGAACTTGGGATTCAGGATCTTGATGTGGGTACCCTTCATGCCCAAAGACCGGGACTCGATGATGCCGGCGCTTTCCAGCTTCCGGAGAGCATTTACGATAACGGAGCGGGTGATGCTGGACTTGTCCGCGATTTTGCTGGCAACCAACAAACCTTCCGAGCCGTCCAGCTCGTTGAAGATTTGGCGAACCGCTTCGGCTTCGGAGTAAGACAGGGTTCCGATGGCCATTTGTACCATGGCTCTCTGACGATCTTCTTCCTCTCTTTCGAGGACCTTTCTCCGCTGGATCTCCTGGCCGATAACGGCTGCACCGTATTCACCCAGGATCAGGTCATCATCGGTAAAGGGAGGCTCATAGCGGGCAATGATCAAAGTGCCCAGCCGCTGGCCGCCGCCCAAAATCGGAATGATGGTGTGGAACTTATCATAAGTATCGTAGTCATACTTAAAGATCTTAAGAGCTTCCTCAGCCTGAATGTTGCTGCGGGTCTCTTCCACCTTCATCAAAGCTTCACTGTATTCGCTGGGGAACTTTTCCACACCGGTTTCCGGATCGGAAACCAGGTTGCTGTCAGACCGGATCTTATAATGAACACCCAGGATCTTACCCCGCTTATTCGCTACATATACGTTCGAGTTCATCAAATCGCTGAGGATCTCGCACAAATCGTTAAAGGAAAATGCGCCTGTGGAGCATTCCTGAAGCACCCAGTTTAATTTGCGAACTTTAGCAAGCATGCCTTGTCCCATACTATACCTCCACCATATTTTCATTCTTCACAAAACGTAAATTCGGATATCCGATCCGAATACCCTTTTACGTGCTTAATTATACCTAATTTTTCGACAGTTGAAAAGCGGAATTTTATAAAATTTTCAAAATTTTATACAAACTTCACAAAATAAACACATAACATTTCAGCAACCCCTCCGGCCCTTCGGGCCACCTCCCCTTCACAGGGGAGGCTCGAATTTCGAAACTGAGGCTCCCCTGTGAAGGGGAGCTGTCAGCGCAGCTGACTGAGGGGTTGCTGCGCAGGCAATCAAAAAGCAGGAGCTCCTTTTCAGAGCTCCTGCCGCTTTTTACAGGATATACTTGTCGATGTCGTCGGCCAGGATCCGGTCCATGAATCTCTCACGAACGTATTCTCTGTCGATGACGATCTCTTCGCTTTCCATTTCGGGAATGTTGAAGGAGATCTCTTCCAACAGCTTTTCCATAATGGTGTGCAGACGGCGGGCACCGATGTTTTCGGTCTGTTCATTGGTCCGGAAGGCCATGGTAGCGATCTCTTCCACGGCATCATCCGTGAAAGTGACCTTGGAGCCTTCGGTTTCCAAAAGCATCTTGTGCTGCTTGATCAAAGCATTTTCGGGCACCGTCAGGATCCGAACGAAGTCTTCCTTGCTCAGGCTTTCCAGTTCCACGCGGATGGGGAAACGGCCCTGCAGTTCGGGGATCAGATCCGTGGGCTTTGCGGTATGGAAGGCACCGGCACCGATAAAGAGAATGTGGTCGGTCTTTACGGGGCCGTACTTGGTGTTGACCACGCTGCCTTCTACGATGGGCAGAATGTCTCTCTGTACGCCTTCTCTGGATACGTCCGCACCGGACTTATAGCCGGAAGCAGATGCGATCTTATCGATTTCGTCGATGAAGATGATACCGTTCTGTTCTGCATTTTCCAAAGCTTCCATAGTTACCTGATCCATGTCGATCAGATTCTGGGCTTCCTGTTCTCTCAGAACCTTCCGGGCATCCTTTACCCGCATCTTCTTATTCTTTTTCTTCTGGGGCATCATATCACCGAAGATGTTGCCGATGGCAATACCCATGCCTTCGTTGCCTACATCCAAAGTGTTGAGACCCTTATTGCTTTCCAAAACTTCGATCTCGATGTACTGATCTTCCAGTACGCCGGCCCGAAGCTGCTGGCGAACCTGCTCTCTGGCCAGTTCCACATCAGCCTTTTCCTGAGGATCCTCATTCTGTGTGGGGATCTGGTTCTGCTGCTGGTTCCGGTTCTGATAGTTTCCGCCCAGAATGAAGTCGAAGGGTCCCCGAACGCCGCCGCTCTGGGGTGCCTTTTTCTTTCCGGGGATGATGGCCTGGATGATCTTTTCTTCCACGATCTCGTCAGCTACGCCGTACTTTTCCTGCAGACGGCTCTGCTTGGTGATGCGGATAGAAGCTTCCACCAGGTCTCTGACCATGGAGTCTACGTCACGGCCTACATAGCCCACTTCCGTAAACTTGGTGGCTTCCACCTTTACGAAAGGAGCATCCATGAGCTTGGCCAAACGTCTGGCGATTTCGGTCTTACCAACGCCGGTGGGCCCCATCATGAGGATGTTCTTGGGGGTCACTTCTTCTCTCATTTCATCGGGAAGAAGGCTCCGGCGATAGCGGTTTCTCAAAGCGATGGCCACGGACTTCTTTGCGGAGTCCTGACCGATGATATATTTATCCAATTCCCGGACGATCTCTTTGGGAGTCATGGAGTATAATTCACTCATTTTCGGCCTCCTTTACGGGTTCGGGCAGACTCTTGGGTTCGGGATCCAGAGTTTCCACAGAGATGTTGTGGTTGGTGTATACGCAGATGGAGGCTGCAATGTTCAGGGCTTCCCGAACGATCTCTTCTGCGCTCAGGTCTGTGTGGTTGTACAGTGCCCAGGCTGCTGCATAAGCGTAGTTGCCGCCGGAGCCGATGGCTACGAAATCCTGGTCAGGCTCGATCACTTCGCCGTTGCCGGAGATCAGGAGAAGGCTTTCCTTATCCATAGCCAGCATCAGGGCTTCCAGATTCCGCATGACCTTATCGGAACGCCAGCTCTGAGCCAGGCCTACAGCCGCTCTCTTCAGGTTTCCAGCGTGGAGTTCCAGCTGCTTTTCGAAGAGTTCTGTCAGAGTAAAAGCATCGGATACGGAGCCGGCAAAACCGGTGAGAACCGTATTCTTGTAAATTTTTCTAACCTTCTTGGCGGTATGCTTCATGACAACATTCTGTCCCATGGTGACCTGTCCGTCACCGCCGATGCAGATATCGTCACCTCTTCTTACCGCCACAATGGTCGTGGCATGAAATTGTTCCATTGTGTTCCCCTTTCTGATCGGGTGGATCCACCCTTAACAATATTATTCCTTATAGGTACATTCCGAATTGGAGCAGACTAAATTGGAGTTCTTGGTCCGCCGTTCCGTCAGCAGAGCGCCGCAGACAGGACATTCCTTATCCACGGGCTTGTTCCAGTAAACCTGCTTGCAGTTAGGATAACCGCTGCAGCCGTAGAACATCTTGCCGGTCTTGCTTCTTCTGGCAACCAGATCGCTGCCGCAGGTGGGGCACTTCACGTCTACCTTTACCACCCGGGCCTTGGTGTTCTTGCATTCGGGATAGCCGCTGCAGGCTAAGAATTCACCGAAGCGACCGTGCTTGATAGCCATGGGCTTGCCGCAGATCTCGCAGAGTTCGTCCGTCAGCTCATCTTCCAGCTTAACTTTTTCGATGGCGGCATCCGCCACTTCCAGATCCTTGGCCAGATCGCCATAGAAATCTTCCACAATATCCTTCCAGTCGATGTTTTTGATTTCCACATCGTCCAGCTTGTCTTCCATGTCAGCGGTGAAGCCGGCGTCAACGATCTTCTTGAAATAGCTTTCCATCAGTTCGGTAACAACGAATCCCAGTTCTGTGGGAGACAGAGATTTCTTCTCCCGAAGGATGTACTTGCGCTCGATCAGGGTTGCGATGATGGGAGCATAGGTACTGGGACGGCCGATGTTCTTTTCTTCCAGATCCTTGACCAGGGAAGCTTCCGTGAAGCGGGAGGGAGGCTGCGTAAAACTCTGTTCTCCGGTCAGGTCATTCAGTCGCAGCTTTTCGCCCTGTGCCAGTTCGGGCAGCATCTTTTCGGGTTCGTCTTCACCGGTATTGTTGTATACCTTCAGATACCCTTCGAAACGAAGCTTGGAGCCGGAGGCACGGAACAGGTAGTCGCCGTTCTGAATGTCTGCACCTACCGTGTCATAAACTGCGGAAGCCATTCTGCTGGCTACGAACCGGGACCAGATCAGCTTATAGAGCATGTACTGGTCTCTGGTAAGAGATTCTTTGATGTCGTCGGGATGGAGGGTCACATCACTGGGCCGGATGGCTTCGTGAGCGTCCTGAACATCCTTCCGCTTATTGCTGTAGGTGTGATTGCCGACGTAATCTTTCGTATAGTTTTCTTCAATGTACGCAAGGGCTGCTGCATGAGCTTCTGCAGAGATCCGTACAGAGTCCGTTCTGATGTAGGAGATCAGACCGACGGTACCATGGCCCTTAATGTCAACACCTTCGTAAAGCTGCTGGGCGATGAGCATGGTCTTACGGGTATAGAAACCGAGACGATTGGAAGCTTCCTGCTGGAGGCTGCTGGTGGTAAAGGGCGGGAAGGGCTTGCGGATCCGTTCCTTGCTTTCCACGGCAGTGACCTCGTATGCATCCGGATCCAAAGCAGCCAGGACCTTGTCCGCTTCCTCCTTGTTTCCTACGGTCAGTTTCTTGCCTTTGTACTCCGTGAGCCTGGCCGCAAAAGGCTTGGCCTTGGGAGAGTCTTTCTGTTTGTTCAAAAGTGCGGTAATGGTCCAGTATTCCTTGGGCACGAATTCCTGGATGGCCTTTTCCCGGTCGCAGATGATCTTCAGGGCAGCGGACTGTACCCGGCCTGCGGAGAGACCTCTGCGGATCTTTCTCCAAAGGAGAGGACTGATCTTATAACCTACCAACCGGTCCAGTACCCGACGGGCCTGCTGGGCATCCACCAGCTTCATGTCGATGGGCCGGGGATTCTTTACCGCATTCTGTACGGCACTCTTGGTGATCTCATTGAACACGATCCGGCAGGGCTTGGTCAGATCCATCCCTAAAAGATAAGCGATGTGCCAGGAAATCGCTTCCCCTTCCCGGTCAGGGTCAGTTGCCAGATAGATGCGGGAAGCATCTTTGGCTTCCTTTTTGAGGGACTTGATAACATCCCCTTTTCCCCGGATGGAAATGTATTCCGGCTCGAATCGGTTCTCGATGTTTATACCCAATTTGCTCTTGGGCAAATCGCGAACATGACCAACAGAAGCAACGACCTTATACTTGCTTCCTAAAAACTTTCCAATGGTCTTTGCCTTGGACGGGGATTCTACAATAACTAAAGCTTTTCCTGCCATTTACGGGTTCTCCTTTGGCTTTATTTTGATGGGAGCCTTGCACTCCTGCGACTTACAAAGATTTTCAAAAGTCTACACTAATTATATAATATGTAGATTTTTTCTCTGTCCTTCTGATACTGAATGATTATAGTCACTTCTTTTTTAATTTGCAAGAAAAATTTTCCCGATGGAAGAATGAAGGATCCCCTTCATTTCCAAAACCGTGACCAAAGCATTGATCTCAGAGGGTTTTCGGCCGGTCAGGCGACACAGCTGATCCCGGGTCATTTCGCCATTTTCCGCCAACCGATCCACAAGGTCGCGTTCCTCTGAGGACAGTTCCGGAATTCTCCGGGCAGGCGCTTTTTTCTTTTTTAAGCCGAGAGCTTCCACCAGATCCATGGCCGTCACAAGGGGAGTGGCACCATCCTGGATCAGTTTATTGGTTCCGATGCTGGTGGGCTGATTGATGTTTCCGGGCACAGCCAATACCTCCCGCCCCTGCGTCACGGCCAGCTCCGCTGTAATGAGGGATCCGCTGGACAACCCAGCCTCCGCTACCACCACCGCATGAGAAAGCCCGCTGACGATGCGGTTGCGAACGGGAAAATTGAAGGGAAAACCCGGCGTTCCGGGAGGATATTCCGAGATCACGGCACCCTCTTCCAAAATCCTCTCCATGAGTTTTTCGTTGCTGGGCGGATAGCAAAGATCGATGCCGCAGCCGAAAACCGCCACGGTCTTCCCTCCGGCAGCCAAAGCCCCTTCATGAGCTGCCGTATCCGCCCCAAGAGCCATGCCGCTGACCACTACAGCTCCGTGAGAAGCGGCGGTCTCAGCCAAATGGTGAGCCGCCCATTTTCCGTAAGGCGAAATTTTCCGGGAACCTACGATCCCCACACAAACATCCTCACAGCAGGAGATATCTCCGCGAAAATAAAGAAGCCAGGGAGGATCCGGAATGTCCCGAAGAAGGGACGGATATTCCTCTTCCGTGAAGTTTACCCAATGGATCCCTTTTTTCTGCATGGCCTGCGCCTTTTTTTGTGCATCATCCTCCGTGATCGGGGACTTTATCTGGCCGGAAAGAAAGGCTTCCCGGGCAGAACCGAAGGTCAAAAGGATCTCTCCCCGCCCCCATTTTCGGCCGCGGACATCGGGAGTGGCAGCTAACCAAAGGTCCATGACCTGATCCATGATCACACCTCCCCGTTCCGATCCATGCTGCGGTACTGAATGGCCTCTGCCAAATGATACGAACTGATCTTTTCGGCAAACTCCATGTCCGCAATGGTTCGGGCTAACCGCAGCACTTTTTGATAAGACCGGGCCGAAAGAGAAAGCTTTCGGAAGGCCTCTTTCAGCAAAGACTGGGAAGCTTTGTCCAAAGCACAATACTTCTTGATTTGGGAGGGCGAAAGCTGGGAATTGCAAGTGATCCCCTCATTTTTGTATCGTTCCAGCTGCAACCGCCGAACGGCCTCCACACGCTGGCGCATGGTCTCAGAGGTCTCCCGCTCCCCTTCCGCCAGGGAATATTCCTGAGAAAGCTGCTCATAGGCCACCGGTGCAATGCTGATGTGGATATCGATCCGGTCCAGTAAGGGTCCCGACAGCCGGGAACGATAGGCTTTCACCTGCGCCGAAGTACAGCTGCAGGAAGTAACGGGATGCCCATAGTAACCGCAGGGACAGGGATTCATGGCCGCCACAAGAAAGAAATCCGAAGGAAAGGTCACCGTGCCGCCGGCCCGGGATAAACAAACCTCATGGTCCTCCATGGGTTGGCGAAGGACTTCGATCACCGATCGGCTGAACTCCGGCAGTTCGTCCAAAAATAAAACGCCCCGATGAGCTAAGGAGATCTCTCCCGGCCGGGGGCGGGAACCTCCTCCGGCCAAAGCTGCAGCGGAGATCGTGTGATGAGGCGAACGGAAAGGTCTTCGGGTCACAAGGGACTGTTCCCGGGACAGTTTTCCCGCCACGCTGTAGATCTTGGTGACCTCCACCATTTCCTCATAGGTCATGGAGGGCAAGATTCCGGGAAGCCGTTTGGCCATCATAGTCTTCCCCGCTCCAGGGGGTCCCACCATCAGCAGATTGTGTCCCGCAGCCGCACCGATCTGAAGAGCCCGTTTTACGCTCTCCTGGCCGGCCACATCAAAGAAATCTCCTCCATCAAAATCCTCTTCCGGAGCCAAAGACCTCCCACTGGGGCCGGTGTAAACCGGGATTTTTTTCTCATCCCGAAAGTGGGCAGTGACCTCTTCGATCCGGGAAATGGGATAGAGCTCCAACCCTTCCACAACCGAAGCCTCCTTCGTGTTTTTCATCGGAAGGATCAGTTTCCGGATCCCCTGATCCCGCAAACCGATAGCCAATGGCAAAACACCGGAGACCCGGCGAACATCCCCGTCCAAAGCCAGCTCGCCAAGCAGTGCGTAACCTTCCGCAGCCTCTGCAGGAAACTCCCCGCAGGCCGCCAGGATCCCCGCAGCGATGGGCAGGTCAAAGTGGGTCCCCTCCTTCCTTGTATCCGCCGGCGACAGATTCACCGTCACCCGCTTATCCGGAAAGGGATAGCCCCCATTGATGAGGGCTGCCCGGATCCGCTCCCGGGCTTCCCGGACCACCATATCCGGAAGGCCCACCACCACAAAAGAAAAAAGCCCCGGAGACAGATCCGTCTCCACGGCAACTACCTCTCCCTCCAGTCCCTGAAGGGAGGCGCTGATCATTTTGGAATACATTCCCCTGTTACCTCCTTACTCTCTTAAAATATCCCTTTTGTATGGCGCACGCAGGTACGCCCTTTTTCATAAAGGATCTCCACCAGATCCATCCGGCGATCCCTCATTTCCCCTTTTATCCGCTTTAAATACACTTGAACGGCCAACTGAAGCTTTCGCCGCTTTTCCCGGGTCACAGCCAATCCTGGAGCCCCACAGGCCAAACTCTGTCGGGCTTTCACCTCCACGAAGACGAGGATATCACCGTCCAGGGCAATTATGTCGATCTCGCCGCCTTTGCAGCGAAAGTTGCGCACAAGGATCCGGTAACCGATCTTCTGCAAATAGGCAGCGGCCTTCCGCTCACCCCATTCTCCGAATGTCATACAAACTCCCTCCGCCCCTTCGGGGCACCTCCCTCGAAGAGGGAGTCTCGAATTTCGAAACTGAGGCTCCCCTGTGAAGGGGAGGTTCGAGCGCAGCGAACCCGGAGGGGTTGCTGCACAACAATACAAAACCCTGTTATACAAACAGTATAACAGGGTTTATTTTCCATTTCAATACATCATTGGAAATTATTTACAAATCCCGATCTTGCCTATGCAAACAGGCTGTCTGCGAAATCTGCGGGGTCGAAGGGCTGCAGGTCGTCCATGCCTTCGCCAAGGCCGATGAATTTTACGGGCATTTCAAATTCGTCTGCAATGGTGATGACGATGCCGCCCTTGGCGGTGCCGTCCAGCTTGGTCAGCACGATGCCGGTAACGGGAGCCACTTCGCCGAATTCCTTTGCCTGAGAAACGGCGTTTTTACCGGTGGCAGCATCCAATACCAGCAAGGTCTCTCTTTCGGCTTCGGGATATTCCCGACCGATGACTTTGTACATCTTTTCCAGTTCCGCCATCAGGTTCCGCTTGGTCTGCAGACGGCCGGCGGTATCGCAGATCAAAACGTCCACGTTCCGGGCCTTTGCGGCAGCGATAGCGTCGAAGATAACGGAAGAGGGATCGGCTCCTTCCTGGTGGCGAATGACTTTAACACCCAGTCTGTCACCCCAGATCTCCAGCTGTTCACTGGCAGCAGCACGGAAGGTGTCTGCAGCAGCCAGCAAAACGGTCTTGCCCTGCTTTTGGAGCCGGTTTGCGATCTTTGCGATGGAGGTGGTCTTGCCGGAGCCGTTTACCCCGATCATGAGGATGATCAGAGGAGAAGCATTGGACAGTGCGTGTGCATCGCCCTTGTCTACCAAATCCTTCACGATATCCCGGATCTGGGCCTTTACGCCTTCGGGATCCCGGATATCCTTATCCTTAACATCCTTGCGGAGCCGTTCAATGATCTTTTCGGTGGTAGCCATGCCGATGTCGGAAGTGATGAGAACTTCTTCCAGTTCCTCCAGCATATCTTCGTCAACCTGTGCTTTTCTCAGGATGACGGTTTCGATCTTTTCCTGCAGTTTCTTGAAAAAACTCTTTTTGATAGCCATAGGGTCTCCTTTCCCATATCTCGTCACGCAAAGATCCATAAACCTTTGCGAAAATGTCTTTTTTACAGTTCGAAATCGTCTCCGGCGCGGAGGGAGATGACTTTGGAGATCCCCTGTTCCGGCATGGTTACGCCGTAGAGGACATCCGCCTGTTCCATGGTGGCCTTCTGGTGGGTGACCAGCGTAAACTGCACCCCGGGGAAGGTCTTCAAGTAATCGGTGAAGCGGTAAATATTGACCTCGTCCAATGCAGCCTCAACTTCGTCCAGGATGCAGAAAGGTGTGGGCCGGGCCTTCAGAATGGAGAACATGAGGGCAATGGCCGTCATGGTCTTTTCGCCGCCGGACAGCAGATTGATGTTCTGCAGCTTCTTTCCGGGAGGCTGGGCAACGATCTCAATGCCGCAGTCCAAAGGATTGCTTTCGTCTTCCAGACGAAGCTCCGCCTTGCCGCCGCCGAAGAGGGCCAGGAAGGTCTCCTGGAAGTTGGCAGCGATGGTTTCAAAGCTTTCCTTGAAACTCTTGCGGATGTTCTTATCCATGTCGTCGATGATTTCCTGCAGAGATGCGATCGCCCCCAAAACGTCTTCCCGCTGGGTGGTCAGGAACTGATACCGTTCACTTTCGGTCTCATACTGCTTGATGGCACCGACGTTGACATCGCCCAGCTCCTTCATCCGGGCACGAATGGCCTTGCCTTCTTTTTGCGCCGCAGGCATGGAGAAATCTTTCTTTTCGAATTCCATAGCCTGGATGTAGGAGATCTCGTATTCTTCCCAGATCCGTTCCTTGTAGGTTTCGATCTGTGCTTCGTTCTTTTCCAGCTTCATTTCCAGCTCGTGCTTGCTGGTCTGGTAGTTCAGCAGGGTTTCGCTCATAGCATTCCGCCGCTCTTCGATCTCGTTCAGGGTCACGGCCAGCCGACCCTTTTCCTCCAGCAGCTGCCGCAGGATGGATTCGGTCATTGCCTTTTCCTTTTCCAACGCTTCGATCTTTGCGGGAAGATCGCCGTCGCCCTTTTCGATTTCCGTCTTTTGGGTCAGCAGAGCCTGACGGGAGGAAGATCTTTGAGCCAGATCCGCCTGGATCTCCCGAACGGTGCTGTTCAAACGGAAGAGAAGCTGTTCCAGATTGGCCTTCTCATTCTGGGCACTGCCGGCAGTCAGTCGGGCCTGGGTCAGTTCCTCAGCGGCATCCTCGGCACTCTTCTTTGCAGCTTCGTGCTCTGCAATGGCGGTTTCAGCCAAGGTTTCGGTCTCAGCCAAAAGCTTTTCTTCGTCTTCTGCTTTCTTGCGCAGTTCTTCGATCATGGCCAGGGCATTGGCCTCTTCTTCCTTCACGCTGGTCAGTTCTCTTTCCCAGCGGGACCGGGTGCTGCCCATCTCATTGAGCAGGCCGCTGATCCGGAGGATCTCATTTTCACTGTTATTCAGAGCCAGCTCCTTATCCCGGTATTCCTGGGCCAAAGCCGCAACTTTTGCACCGGCGTCCTGGATAGAGGCGGCAAGTTCTTCTCTTTCCTTCGAAGCGGCTTTCTGTTCCTTTTCCAAACGGAGCATTTCTTCCGCCAGCTTCTGGGCTTCGCCCTTTCTTTCCAAAAGGCCAGCTGTCTTCTGCTTGGAGGCACCGCCGGTAATGGCACCGGAGGCGTTGATAACATCCCCGTCCAAAGTTACGAACCGAAGGCCATCCCGGTTGCTCTTGGAGAGGCGAACGGCATCTGCCAGCTTGTCCACGATGACCACCCGGCCAAGCAGGTATTCCATAATGGTGTCGTAAGCCCGGTCATATTCGATCAGGTCCACTGCATAGCCCTTAAATCCGGGATCCTTTTCCATTCGGGCATCCCGGCTTACGCTCCGGGCACGAATGCTGGATACGGGCAGGAATGTCAGCCGGCCTGCGTTGTTTTCCTTCAGTTTGGCAACGGCTTTCTGGGCACTGGTATCGTCTGCACAGACCACATTCTGTACAGCGGCACCGAGAGCCGTTTCCATAGCGGTCTCAAAGCCTTCGGGAACGGTGATCAGGTCAGCCACCACACCGTGAAGCCCGGGGAGACCTGCACGCATGATAAAGCGAACGCCGTAGTTATAACCTTCGTAAGCGTTCTCCATTTCTTCGATGATCTTTTTTCTGGCAGAGATCCGGGCCAAAGCCATGCGGATATCTTCCAGCTGTTTTCCAAGGAGCAGATCCCGGGCGGCAGCCTCTTCGTGAGCCTTGCGGGCATCCTTACCCTTTTGGGCAAGAGCCTCCATCTCCGCCTTGATCCGGTCTCTGGTATCGGCTGCAGAAGTCTGAGCCTCATCCAGTTCCTTGTGGAGAGAATCGTCCTGTCCGCTGTCGGAAAGCAGCTGCTCTCTCCGGCGGGTCAGGGTCTGACACAGACCGGAAAGGCTGTTGATCTCACTGCGGCGGCCGGTCAGGCTGCTGTGGATCTCATAGATCTTAGACTTATGGGTGTCCACTGCAGCAGCAGTTTTTTCCGCCAAAGCATTGGCCGCAGACAAGATCCGGTTCTTTTCGGCCAGCACGGATTCTGCGGATGCCAGCTGTTCATCCAGCTGCTTTTTGCTCGTTTCAAACTCAGCCAGGTTGGCTTTTTCCCGTTCCAGCCGTTGATTCAGATTTTCTTCTTCTTCGGCAATTCGAACCAGGTCCCGGTCGATGGATGCCAACCGCTCTTCCTGGAGGCGTCCCCTTCCGGTCAGTTCGTTGAGGGCTTCGGTCTGGGCCATTTGCTTGTCCCGGGACTCTTCCGTCATCCGGTCTAATTCCAGACTCCGGCTGCGTCCCTTGGCAGCCTCCTCTTCCAAAGCCTGCTTCTCTTCTTTCTGAGAGTCGATGAGCATGGCGGTTTCCGCCAGATCATCTTTTATGTACTCGTTTTTCAGTTCGATATTTTCAATGTTTTTTAAGGTGATATTGATCTCAATATCTTTGTAGCGGTTCCGCAGTTCCAGGTATTCCACAGCCTTTTCGCTGTCTTCCTTCAAACCGCCCAGCCGGGATTCCAGTTCCGTAACGATATCGTCGATGCGGTCCAGATTATTTTGGGTGTTTTCCAGCCGCTTTTCGGTCTCCGCTTTCTTGCTCCGATACTTTACGATACCGGCTGCCTCTTCAAAGATCTCTCTCCGGCTGTCCGGTTTATTGCTGAGGATCTCGGAGATCCGGCCCTGACCGATGATGGAGTAGCCCTCCACACCGATGCCCGTATCCATGATCAGTTCCCGGATATCCTTCAGTCTGCAGGGTACTTTGTTGATGGCATATTCACTTTCGCCGGACCGATACATCCGCCGGGTAATGGCTACCTCGGAGTAATCGATGGGCAGGATCCCTGTGGTATTGTCGATGACAAGGGTGACCTCGGCCATGCCCCGGGATTTCCGGCTGGCAGTACCGGCAAAGATCACTTCTTCCATCTTGCCGCCCCGCAGTGTCTTGGGACTTTGTTCGCCCAAAACCCAACGCAAAGCATCGGAGATGTTACTCTTACCGCTGCCGTTAGGCCCTACGATACAAGTAATACCTTCGTTAAAATCAATGCTTACCGGATCCGCAAAGGACTTGAATCCCTGCATGTCTATACGCTTGAAATACAAATTACCCTCCTGATGTCAGTTCCATCCGGAACTATTTGTGGTTTGCTTTCAACTGTTCCAAAGCCTGCTTTGCAGCAGCCTGTTCCGCTTCTTTTTTGCTCTTTCCGGAACCTTCTCCCAGTCTCTTTCCCTGGGACCAAATGCTCATGTAGAACACCTTATCGTGATCCGGACCTTCCTCCCGATCCATCTGATAATGGATCTCCACGCTTCCGTGGATCTGAAGAAGTTCCTGAAGTTCTGTCTTATAGTCCATCCGGAGGCGGCCTGCACGGGCCTCCTCGATCACCGGATCAAAGATCCGCAGAACAAATTCCGTGGCAGCCTCCCAGCCTCCGTCCAAATAGACCGCGCCGATGATGGCTTCCATGGCATCTGCGATCAGCGACTGGCGGGTCCGACCGCCGCTGCGCTCTTCGCCTCTGCCTAAATACAGGTGCTCGCCCACGCCCAGCTTCAGGGCACATTCCGCAAGGGAACGCTCACAGACCACCCGGGCCCGGATCCTGGTCAGCCGGCCTTCGGAAAACCGTACGGAATCCTTATACAGCCGCTCGCTGATGACCGCATCAAAAACGGCATCCCCCAGGAACTCCAAACGCTCATTATCAGAGATCCCTTTTTTTCGATCTTCATTTACAAAGGAGCTATGGGTCAGAGCCTGTTCCAAAAGGCTCGGATCCTGAAACTCATAACCCAAAGCTTCGTAAAACTTACTGCTGTTCACTGCTTTCTTCTTCCTTGCTTGCGGCTGCGCTCATGGCGGCAACAGACTCTTCAATGCTTGCAACTACATTGTTTTCGGCATAGGGGATGGCCTTCAGAATGGTGTTCTTTACGCCGTTTGCCTTATAGGAACCGTGCATCTTGATCAGTGCACCCTTTACGCCGAGGATAGGAGCTCCGCCGTACTCGGAGTAGTCGAACATCTTCTTCAGTTCCCGGATCTGGGGCAGAAGCAAAGCTGCACCCATCTTGGTCCGTACATTTTCCGTAAACTTTGCCTGAATAATGCTCATGATGGTCTTGGCGGTGCCTTCCAGGTTCTTCAGCAGAACGTTGCCTACCATACCATCGCACAGAATCACATCGCAAACGCTTTCCTGAAGATCACGGGCTTCTACATTGCCCACGAAATTCAGGGAGGATGCGGTCAGTTCTTCGTAAGTGGTCTTCAGAGTGCCGCTGCCCTTGCCGGCTTCGGTACCCATATTGACCAGACCGATCCGGGGAGCTTCCATGTCAAATACGCTCTTGCAGTACAGATTGCCCATTACGGCAAACTGCATGAGATTTTCCACCTTGCATTCGGGGTTTGCGCCCGCATCTACGATAAGGGCAACCCCACCGGTCTTCAGCATGGGAATGGTAGCTGCGATAGCAGGACGATCGATGCCGGGAATACGGCCGAGGATGAACAGACCGCCGGCCATGATGGCACCGGAACTGCCTGCGGAAATAAAGATGGCAGCTTCGCCGTCCTTTACCATATTGATTCCCACTACCATGGAGGATTCTTTCTTGGTACGAATGGCCCGTACAGGTGCTTCCTCGAAGGTGATCACATCGGGAGCATGCTTAACGGTGACCTGGTTTCGGTTATATTCATATTTTGCCAGTTCTTCGCGGATCCGGGGCTCGTCGCCCACCAGGCAGATTTCGTGAGAGATCAGTCTGGAAGCTTCCACACAACCTTTAACAACTTCCACAGGTGCGTGGTCGCCGCCCATAGCATCTACTGCGATTCTCATGATATTCTTCTCCTTTTTCATATCTTTATTTTCAAGCTTTATTTTTAAATGGAATTTATTACATAGTTACCCACGTTAACTTTCAGTTTACCACATTAAATGGATAATGAAAAGCACAAAAAATGCGGACCACCCCAGGGTGATCCGCTGAAAAAACATTTTATGAAACTATTTGAACAGCACATCTTTCATGCTGTACAGCCCGGGCGCAGCCTGCAGAGCGAACCGCATGGCGATCAGGGAACCGCCGGCGAAAATCTGACGGGAAGAAGCCCGATGGGTAAATTCCAAAACCTCATCGTCACCGGCAAAGAGCACGGTGTGATCCCCTACGATATTGCCGCCCCGAACGGCGTGAATGCCGATCTCCCGGCCTCTCTTCCGGTTGCCTTCTCTGCCGTAGACCCGATCCAAAGTTTCTTCGCCGTCCACAGCCCGAACCAAAAGCTTAGCCGTTCCGCTGGGAGAGTCCAGCTTCTGATTGTGGTGCTTTTCGATGACCTCGATATCCCAGGTTTCCCGAAGTGCGGGAGCGATGTGCCGCAGTGCCTCTTCCAGAATGCTAACGCCGGGAGAGCAGGTTGCGGTGAACACGACGGGCATCCGGGCAGCCAGTTCCCGAATGATCTCCACCTGTTCCGGAGTGTGTCCGGTAGTGGCAATGACCATAGGGATCGGTCTGTCCTTGGTGTATTCCACGATCATATCCAGATTTGCGGGATTGCTGAAATCGATGATCCCGTCCACCTGGCCTTCAATGTCTGCAAGAGTGCCGCCGCCCAAATGTCCGGCTGTTCCTGCATAATGTAAATCTTCTGCGGCTTCCAGATTTGCCTGGATCAGCTGACCCATCCGGCCGCCGCCAACGACTGCAATGCGCATAATGATCTTCCTTTCCCGGGCTTCTTGCGCCCTCCTCAATTTACAGCAGACCGATCTCCTGCATGGTCCGAACCAGGGTAGCCTTGGTGTGGTCTTCCATGGGGCACAGGGGCAGACGGTAGCCGCCTACGTTCATGCCCATGAGATTCATAGCTTCCTTGATGGGAATGGGGTTGGTTTCGATGAACAAAGCGTTGACAAAGTCCAGGTAATGAAGCTGGATGTCCCGGGCCTTCTTGTGGTCGCCATCCATCCATGCCTGCACCATGTCGTGCGTGACCTTGGGCAGAATGTTTGCCCAAACGGAGATGACGCCGGCGCCGCCTACGGACATCAGGGGAACGACCATGTCATCGTTGCCGGAGTACAGGTAGAAATCCTCCCCGGTCAGACGGCCGATCTTGCTGACCAGACCGATGTCACCGCTGGCTTCCTTAATGCCCATAATGTTCTTATGCTGAGCCAGTTCTGCTACTGCATCATATGTAATGCAGCAGCCGGTTCTTCCGGGAACATTGTAGATAATTACGGGAATATCTACCGCGTCCGCAACTTCGGTGAAGTGGTAAACCATACCGGCCTTAGTGGTCTTGTTGTAGTAGGGGGTGATTACCAAAAGAGCGTCCGCGCCCATGTTCTGATACTTCAGGCTCTGCTCCTTGGCAACCAAAGTATTGTTGGAGCCGCTGCCTACCATAATGGGTACGCGGCCGTTTACAGTCTTGATAACGGTCTCTACGAGAGCGTCCTTTTCGGTTACGGTAAGGGCGGGAGATTCTGCGGTGGTGCCCAGAACCAAAATCCCGTCGGTCCCTTCCTGAACGTGCCATTCGGCAAGTTCTGCTACTTTTTCATAGTTAACGCTTCCGTCTTCGTGGAAAGGCGTGATCAGCGCTACTATGGATCCTGTCATCATATTATGCATGTCTCGTCACTCCTATCTATAATCCGAAAGCTTCACTGAGGGCAATAAGGGCTTTTACCTTGTCCTCCAGTTTGACAGTCAGAGAGATGGAGATCTCGGAAGTGGTGATCTGATAATAGGGGATGTTTTCTGTGGCCAGAACGGAGAATACCTTGCTGGCTACGCCGGTAGCGGAAGCCATGCCTACGCCTACCAGGGACAGCATGACCAGATTGGGCTGATGTACAACAGCGATCCCCTGCAGAGCTTCGTTTTCAGCCAGAGCCTTGTCCAGAGCTTCTGCCTGCTTATCGGTGCAGCTGAAAGCTACGGTACACTTTCCGTCAGCGGTAAACTGCTTGCTGATCATGTCCACGTTGATGTTCAGATCCGCCAGCACCTGGAACAGCTTGGCTACGAGAACGCCGTCGTTGTCCATATTGCTGAGAGAGAAAATGGTGCAGTTTTCGGCAATGCTGATGCCGGTAATGGGTGTATCCTGTAAGTACATGGTATCGTTGTTCATGATGTATGTCCCCCTATTTTTATCGTTTTCAAAGGCTTTTCCAACAAACAGATTTACGTCGTATTTCTTTGCGATCTCTACGCTGCGGGCTTCCAAAAGGCTTCTGCCCAGGAAGGAAAGTTCCATCATTTCCTCGTGGGTGACCTTTGCGATCTTTCTTGCCTTGGGGTAGAGTGCGGGATCGGTGGTGTAGAGACCTTCGGAGTCGGTGTAGATCTCACAATCCCAACCCAGCTGTGCGGCGATGGCGACGGCGGTGGCATCGGAGCCGCCCCGGCCCAAATCGGAAATGTCCGCATACTGTTCCAATCCCTGGAATCCGGATACGACTACGACCTTGCCTTCGGCCAGGTACTGTTCCAGCTGAAGAGTGTTCAGCTGACGGAATTCCTGATTGTATTCATCTTTTGTATTGGTGAAAAGTCCTTCGGTCAGGGACACGGCAGGTACCCCTGCGTCTTCCAAAGCGATGGCCAAAATAGCAGCTACTTTCTGGGCACCGGTAGAGAGCAAAGAGTCCAAAGCCTGACGGGAAATGGTTTCGCCGGCATCCTTGGCCACATTGACCAGTTCCACAGCGGTCTGTCCCATGGCGCTGGTCACGATGACCAGACCGTCTCCGCTTTTCCAATTGGCGGCAGTGAACTTTGCTGCAGTCCGGATCTTGCTCATGCTGTCCAGACAATTTCCGCCGTACTTTTGCACAACATTCATTTTATGATTCCTCCTTTGAAGCAATTCGCTTCCTAACTGTTACGTACGTTATCCGAGCAAATGAAAAACCGGCAGACTGCCCTGCCGGTTTGGATATGCCAACGAAAGATACTGCAAGGAAATCCTTCCTAACAGAACCACGAACTCATCCCACAGCCGACGAAAACAGTCTGCTTACGCTTGTCGCTTTCCTTTGCGCTTTTGACCATGGGTCAAGTTCCTCCTTTTCCTCGTAAAAATTTCTGCATATAGGATAACCGATTTAAAGCGGAAAAGCAAGGGCTTTTTTCAGAAAATAGCGTACCCGAAGTTCAGGACCGGTTGAAAAGAGCGGATTTGCCGTGGTATACTGGGGGCAAATCTCAGAAAGAAGGGACCCTCCCATGAAAAAAAATACAGAAAAAACCAATGTAATGCGGATCCTGGATCAGAAAAAAGTGCCCTATGAAAGCCACTGCTACGCAGACACGGATGCCATCAGCGGCGTGGAAGTAGCCACGGTTTTAGGACAAAACCCGGATCAGGTGTTCAAGACCCTTGTAACCATTGGAAATTCAAAGAATTATTATGTATTTATGGTGCCTGTGGAAGCGGAGCTGCACCTGAAAAAAGCGGCCAAAGCCGTAGGCGAAAAGAGCATTGAAATGATCAAGTCCAAGGATCTTTTGCCCCTGACCGGCTACATCCACGGCGGCTGCTCCCCCATCGGCATGAAGAAGCAGTTCCCCACCACCATCCATGCCTCTGCCGCCGAATTCGAAACCATCATCTTCAGCGCCGGAAAGATCGGCTATCAGGTGGAAGTTTCCCCTGAGGAATTGAAAAAAGTTCTGCGCTACCAACTGCAGGATATTACAGAATAGGTGACAAAAATGATCGACTTACTGCGAAAATATCGCCGGGACCTTCACCGGATCCCCGAGGACGGCTTTCAGGAATTCAAAACAAAAGCCTACATTCTGAACGTTTTAAAAGATTTGGACTGCGAGATCACAGAAGTGGCAAAGACCGGAGTCTGCGCCTTTTTCAAAGGCCCGGAAGGAAGCGGTTCTGTGGCCTTCCGCTGCGATATGGATGCTCTGCCCGTTACGGAGCGAACCGGCGCGGAGTATGCCTCCACTCACGAAGGATTTATGCACGCCTGCGGCCATGACGGAAACATGACCATGGCCTTGGGACTGGCACAGGAATTGGAAAAGAGGAAAGGTACCCTGCCCTGCGGCGTGCTCCTGATCTTCCAGCCCGCTGAGGAAAACATCGGCGGTGCAAAGCACATCTGCGAAACCAACATTTTAGAAAAATACAATGTAAAACGGATCTTCGGCTGGCACCTGGGTCCCTTTGAAAAGCCCGGGGTGATCCTGGGACGGCCCGGAGATATGATGGCCCGGGTCTGCCACATGGATGTGATCGTCCACGGGAAAAGCGCCCACTGCGCCTCCCATCACAAAGCCATCGACGCTATGGAAGCGGCCTGCGAATTCCTTTGCCGCTGCTACAAAATGGAGCGGACCGAGATCCCCGAGGGAGAATTCCGGCTTCTGAAATTCGGCCGCATGGAAAGCGGCAACGTCAGAAACGTGATCTCCGACTGCAGCCGGCTGCAAGGCTCCTTCCGCTCCTATGACGATGGGATCTTCGAGAAGATGCGCTCCCGGATGTTTGCCATCGCAAAGGATTTGGAAACGGAATTCGGATGCACTATCGAATTTGAAATGGATGAAGGCTACCCCGCAGTGAGAAACGACGAAGAGCTTTATGAAAAGGCCATGGAAGCCCTGCAGGACTTCGAAGTCGTCACCCTGCGAAAGCCCAACATGACGGCGGAGGACTTCTCTTTCTACCAGCAAAGAGTCCCCGGCATCTTCCTCTTCATCGGAACCGGAAGAAAAGAACCCCTTCACGACAGCTGCTTCGATTTCGACGAAAGCATTTTGGAAGTGGGCGTAAAGGCCTGGCTGAAACTGCTGGAAATGCCCCTTTAACCGATAGACACGAAAAGGAAAGATGTAAAAAATCTTTCCTTTTTTTGTAAGATGGTATATAATTAATAATTACCCTCAGGATCGCAGATTTTTGAAGCATCCTGAGCGGAAAGAAAAACACAAAGGGGAAAAAGAGTATGCTTCCAGTTCCGGATCCTATTGCCTTTACCGTCTTCGGGTTAGAAGTTCGGTGGTACGGCATCTGCATTGCCATCGGTATGTTAGTGGCACTGCTCACCGCTTACAAAAGGGCTCCCAGATTTGAGATCCCGCAATCCAAAGTCATTGACTGGGCTATCGTAGCCATTATCTTCGGCATCATCGGTGCCCGTGTATATTATGTTGTATTCAGTTGGGATTACTACGGCCAGCACCTGGACCAGATCTTAAACTTCCGGGGCGGCGGTTTAGCTATCCACGGCGGCATCATCTTCGGAATCCTCTTTGCAGCTATCTTCGGCAAGATCTGGGGACTGTGTATCCGGGACGGACTGGACCTGTTCGCTCCCTCCATCGCCATCGCTCAAGCCATCGGCCGCTGGGGCAACTACTTCAACTCCGAAGCTCACGGCGGACCTACGGATCTTCCCTGGGCCATCGAAGTGGACGGCGTCATGGTACACCCCACCTTCCTGTATGAATCCATTTGGTGCGTGATCCTGTTCGTATTCCTGCTGTTCATGAGCAACCGACGGATCTTCCGAGGACAGATCTTCCTCCTCTACGGCATCCTGTATTCCGTAGAACGATTCTTCGTGGAAGGCCTCCGCACAGACAGCCTGATGATCGGAAGCCTCCGCCAGGCACAGGTCTTAAGCCTCGTGGTCATCGTAGTCTTCCTGATCCTGTACATCTACAGTTATCTCCGCTGGAAGAAGAGAGCGGGAATGTATTACTAAGTGCAAAAAGAGATCCCCCGACCGATCGTCGGGGGATTTTTTATGGTCTTTTACAGCTCCAGCTTCACGGATTCGTAGGGGTGAAGGAGGAAGTGCACGGGAGGGATCTCATCCTTGACTTTCTCGTAGTATTTCAAAGTGAACTCCACGAAATGATCCACATCCCGCTCCGGCTCGGGCACATGAACTGCCACCACCTGGCCGGGTTTGATGTATTCGGTAATGAGTTCGCAGCCTCTTCCGGTACCCACAAAGGGGAACGGGAGAATGGCCACGTCTACAGGGCCGGGGAAGGCTTCCATGTTGCCTTTGGAGAGTCGGGCGTCGCCGGCTACGAAAATGGTTTTTCCTTCGATCTCGAAGATGTAGCCGATCATGGGAACACCGGTGTAAACTTCGCCTTCGTGGAGGAAGGAAACCACTTCTACCTTAAACTCCCCTTCTCCCAAAGAGAAATGTCCGGGGAACCGCCAGGGCACCGACATGGTTTGTGCATTGGGCAAAGGCAAATTCCGGTCCCGGCAATACTGGAAGATGTCATAGATGGTTTCTTCGTCTGCCATGACCCGAATGTCCGGCCGGGAGCTTAAGATCCGATAGGTCCGCTCCGGGGAGAAATGGTCCGGGTGATGGTGGGTGAAGAACATTCTCTTGATCCCCTGGAAGGGAGGTTTGTCCGCTGCCAGCCGATCCAGAAAAGCCTCTTCCGTAGGCGTATAGATCTCGGTAACTTCGGGGCCGTGGACCGCGTCCACCAGCAGTTTTTCTCTGCCGAACTCGATCAAAACCCCTGCGTTTGCAATACAGGTAACTTTCATTTTATACGTTAAAGAGGAAGTGGATAACGTCCCCGTCCTTTACTTCATATTCTTTTCCTTCGGAACGGATCAGGCCCTTTTCCTTCGCCTGTGCCAGGTTTCCGCCGCAGGCGATGAGGGTGTCGTAAGCGATGGTTTCGGCCCGGATAAAGCCTCTTTCAAAGTCGGTGTGGATCTTTCCCGCAGCCTGAGGTGCCTTGGTGCCTCTCTTAATAGTCCAGGCTCTTACTTCCGGCTCACCGGCGGTGAGGAAGGAGATCAGATCCAACAGTCCGTAGGAAGCCTTGATCAGCTTGTCCAGGCCGGATTCGGCAATGCCCAGTTCTTCCAGGAAGATGGCCTTTTCTTCGTCGTCCAGTTCGGAGAGTTCCGCTTCTACCTTGGCGCAGAGCATAACCACCTGGGAACCTTCGGCAGCTGCCAGTTCTCTTACTTTCTGCACATAGGGATTTTCTTCGCCGCTGACTTCCTCTTCGGAAACGTTGGCTGCGTAGATAACGGGCTTGAAGGATAAGAGATCCAAAGTCCGTACAAAGTCCTTTTCGTCCTCGTCCAAATCTACTGCTCTGGCGCAGAGCCCCTGTTCCAAACCTTCCTTTACCTTGTTCAGGATATCCAGTTCCTTCTGGAGGCTCTTGTCACCCTTCAGGTTTTTCTGGGTCCGCTGGATCCGCCGTTCCAAAACTTCCAGGTCAGACAGGATCAGTTCCAGGTTGATGGTCTCAATATCGGAAACGGGATCCACGGTACCGTTTACATGAACCACGTTGGGGTCTTCGAAGCAGCGAACTACGTGAACGATGGCGGCTACTTCCCGGATGTGTCCCAGGAACTTGTTGCCAAGACCTTCGCCCTTGGAGGCGCCCTTTACCAAACCGGCGATATCGAAGAATTCGATGGTGGTGTAGACGGTCTTCTTGGAATTGTACATTTCGTGGAGGACCTTCAGCCGCTCGTCGGGAACGGTGACTACGCCCACATTGGGTTCGATGGTACAGAAGGGATAGTTTGCAGCTTCCGCACCGGCCTTGGTGACCGCGTTGAACAGGGTACTTTTTCCTACGTTAGGGAGTCCTACGATACCTAATTTCATATTACAAATTCCTTTCGGTAATAAAAATCTTCCCAAATATTGTACAGGAAAACTGTATCAATTACAAGCAAAATCCCCTGAGGCTACCGCTCTTCCCCGTAGGGTTCCATCAGTTCCCGGACTTCACAGCATAAAACATCAGACAGGGATACCAAATAAGCAGCCTGGGCTTTGTTAATGTTTTTTTGCCTCTGCTCATATTGCTGGATCGTGCGTTTGGGGATGCCGGATAATTCGGCCAACTGTCCCTGGCTTAAGGAGGCTCTTTGCCGCAAAGCTTTCAGCCGGGTCTCCGGTACGGACTGGCGATACCTTTCCCGCATTGTTTCGGCAAAATGCCGGATATCCATTTCGTGATAGGGGGCATACAGCTCCAGGATCTCCGAAAAAGAAACCTGACGAAGGATCTCCGAAAACCCCATTCCGCTTTCCCATTGGAAGTAAGCTAAGGCCCAACCCGCCCAATACTCCGGACTTCGGTCTGAAGCATAGTTCGGTGAGATCCGTTCATAAGCAATGCCGGACTGCTCCAACACCTCATAGGCGAGTTCCACACCGGATCTGCCCGCAATCAGGCTGACGTCCCCCGTTCCAAAGCGTATGGCAATACCGGACCCCAGAAATAACTTCATAAAATCGTCGCCATCATAGCCCAGATCCTGTACCGCAAAATCCATCATGCGGCCAAGAGCGGTACGAGCCTTTTCCAGATACATTTTATCGTAAGCGTGGATCATCCGCATTCATCTCCTCATCCAGAATTTGCAGGATATATAAATCGCCCCGTTGGCGCCGACTTCGTTCAACACTGAAATATTCTCTCCGGGCAGCTTTATCCCGGAGCATTCTTTTCGCATACCACTGCACACTGTCCACCTTCTCAAAACCTTTAAACCGGATCCGGCCAAAGGCTTCCTCACTTCGCAAGACAAATTGTCTCCCAAGCTTTCCTAAGTGCATGGCATTGTTTAATTGTCGGTAGGAAATGGTGCCATTCAGAAAATCCTGTGCAAAGGAAAAATAACTGTCATCTGCCCGATAGCCGGTAACAGCATCGTATGTCCGCAGGTCAATGGAGAAATTCGCAAGCAGATACTCCTTCGCTTCGAAAGCCAACCCGGAAGGAAGATCAAATTCCCGATTCTGTAAAAGCACAGCCAGCCAGTGAAGGATACCATACTCCGGCCCATTCAGATCCAGGATCCGAAGACCGCTGCAGTCCAGTTCATAGCAATTGGCATAGCCGTCCCGGTCCTTTCCGGCACCCCATTCCTTCGCCATTTCCAAACTTTCCGTGCAATAAAACCCTAAGCCGTAATCATTATACGTCTTCCCGTAACCAAACAAAGGCCGTTCGATCACCGAAGAAGATCCATGATACAATGTCTTTTTCATATGGCGCATCTCCTTTCCAGCAGGTTCCCCCTTTGACAAAACTATACTCCCAAAGGAGTATAGCTGTCAACAAATTCTTCACTTATCCTTATGAATGAACAAAGGGGCTTGTACAAGCATGCCGGCGCATATAAAATTATAGGTAATAAGACGGATGGGAGAGTACAAATGATATCCAAAGAGAAATTCGACACTTACATCAAAAAGAATCTTGCTGCAAAAGTTGGTGCGGACTCTTTTGGCTATGTTCTTTCAAAGACTTACGACAACTACTACAGCAAACAGGCTTTTTCTGAATTTATTATGGAAATGCAATCGGAGGAATATCTCCCATTTTACAATAATTACAGCGAAGGAAAAGGCGATGAGCTTGAGGAAAAAGCCGG
>SVCV01000119.1 GCA_015058185.1 Clostridiales bacterium
GAGGAATCTCTCATCATTGCATATTCTTCGTTGCGCAGAGTCTGAGCAGGAGCAACTACAACGCTGTCGCCGGTATGTACGCCTACGGGATCCAGGTTTTCCATGCTGCAGACGATGATGCAGTTATCCTTGGCATCACGCATTACTTCGAACTCGATCTCCTTCCAGCCGGCTACGGACTGTTCCAGCAGGATCTGGCCGATGGCACTGTTTTCAATGCCCTTCCGGCAAAGTGCCCGAAGTTCTTCTTCGTTGCTGGCAATACCGCCGCCGGTACCGCCCAAAGTATAGGCGGGACGGATGATCAGGGGATAGCCGATCTTATTGGCAAATTCCACACACTCATCAATGTGGGTAGCGATAATGCTGGCAGGAATGGGTTCATTAATGCGAAGCATCAGTTCCTTAAAGGCTTCTCTGTCTTCTGCGTTCTTGATGCTTTCCCGGTTTACGCCCAAAAGCTTTACATCATACTTTGCCAACACGCCCTTTTCTTCCAGGGACATGGCCAGGTTCAGGCCGGTCTGGCCGCCGAAGCCTGCCAGAATGCCGTCAGGACGTTCGGTTTCGATGATCTTTTCCAGGAATTCTTCCTTCAGAGGCTCGATATAGATCTTATCGGCGATCTGACGGTCGGTCATGATGGTAGCAGGGTTGCTGTTGACCAGAATGGTCTCGATGCCCTCTTCCTTAATGGCCTTGCATGCCTGGGTACCGGAATAGTCGAATTCGGCAGCCTGTCCGATGATAATGGGGCCGGAGCCGATGATCATAATTTTTTTGAAATCAGGATTGCAGGGCATTACTTTTCACCGCCTTTCATAAGATCTAAGAAATGTTCAACAAGGTAGGCACTGTCCTTGGTTCCGCCGGTGGGTTCCGGAGAGAACTGAACGGAAAATACGGGAAGGGTCCGGTGGCGGAGGCCTTCCACTGTGCCGTCATTCAGATTTACATGAGTAACTTCACCGTCGGTAAGAACCAGGCTCTCAGCTTCTACAGCATAGCCATGGTGCTGCGATACGATGAAGGATCTGTCCAGGATCTTATCCAGAACACCGTGGTTGCTTCCTCTGTGACCATACTTCAGCTTAAAGACCTTTGCACCCAAAGCCAATGCGATGACCTGGTGGCCCATGCTGACGCCGAAGATGGGGAGCTTATCCATAAGCTTCCGAACGGTTTCCACAGCTTCTACTGCAGCCCGGGGGTCTCCGGGGCCGGAGGAAATGAACAGACCGTCGGGCTGAACAGCCAGGATCTGATCGGCAGTGGATCCATAGGGGAAGATGTGAATATCACAATCGTTATCGATCAGGATCTGAAGGTGGCTCTTTCTTACACCAAGATCCAAAACAGCAACCTTGGAACCGGTTCCGGGAATATGCTTATATTCCTTCGTGCCGGCATTCTTCATGAGACCCAGTTCAGGCCAGGTGTCTTTGCAAAGTTCCATAGCCTTTTCCAGAGAGATCCCTTCCGTGCTGATGACGCACTTCATAGCACCCTTTTCCCGGATCTTTCTGGTCAAAGCTCTGGTGTCCACATCGGAAACACCGGGCATGCCTCTCTGGGCCATCCAGTCTTCCAAAGAACCTTCCGATTTATAGTTAGAAGGAGTATGACAGATATTTCCCACTACCAAACCAGCAGCACTGGCGTGGTCGGATTCGTTGCCTTCCGTGCAAACCCCTGCGTTACCGATCAAAGGATAGGTCATGCACAGGATCTGACCGATGCAGGCAGGGTCACTCATCAGTTCCTGGTAGCCTACAACGCCGGTATTAAATACCATTTCGCCTACTGCTGTAGTAACAGCTCCAAACCCTTTTCCTTTAAACAGGGTCCCGTCCTCCAGATAAAGTAAGCCTTCCATTTTTAGCAGCCTCCATTCCTATACAGAATCCTTGCATAAAAGACCCTGTATTTCATATTTTTCAACAAAGTTATCATGTCAACCGGAATCTTTTTATTCCGTATCTCATACTGCGTATTTAACATAGTATTTTAGCATAAAACCGTACAATACGCTATACCTGATTGCGTTCCGGCACAAAAAAATTACCCTTCGGGCCAACCGGTATAACTATACATCAAAATTCATGTTTATGCAATACTTTTTTTGCGCCACTTGCAATATTTTTATTGAAAAACCTTGACACATCATACAAGGGGACTTATAATAAAAAAATAATTATGCAAATTTTAGAGTAAAAAGGCTCCAATGGTGAGTCTTTTTACTCCTTTATAGAAGGGAGCACGAAAAATGCCGGTAAATTTAAAAGGAAGAAGCTTTCTGACCCTCATGGATTTCACTCCGGAAGAGATCCGTTATTTCCTGGATCTTGCCCATGAACTGAAAGCAAAGAAAAAAGCAGGCGTCATCGGCGATCTGCTTAAGGGAAAAAACATTGTTCTGCTTTTTGATAAAACATCCACCAGAACCAGATGTTCGTTTGAGCTGGCAGCACTGGACGAAGGTGCTCACGCTGTATTTTTGGATTCCAAAAGTTCTCAGGTCGGAAAGAAGGAATCCCTGGAGGACTCCGCAAAGGTACTTGGCCGCTTCTTTGACGGGATCGAATACAGAGGCTATGAACAGTCTGTTGTAGAGGATTTGGCAAAGTATTCCGGCGTCCCCGTTTGGAACGGACTTACCGACATGGATCATCCCACCCAGATCCTTGCGGACATGATGACCATGGAAGAACACATCGACAAGCCCCTGAAAGACTGCAAGGTCGTATTCTGCGGAGATATCCGGAACAACATGTCTTATGCATGGATGTACGGCTGCGCAAAGATGGGCATGGAATTCGTAGCCTACGGTCCTGATGAACTGGAAGTGGATCCGGAAGTTCTGGCAAAAGCCAACGCTGCAGCCGCAGAAACCGGCGCCAAGATCACCGTTACCAGCGACCCCGACTGCGTAAAGGGAGCCGATGTTATCTACACTGACATTTGGGCATCCATGGGTGAAGAAGACAAGATCCCCGAACGGGTACGGCTGCTGACCCCCTATAAGGTCACCATGGAAATGATCGAACGTACCGGAAATCCCGACGTGATCTTCCTTCATTGCCTGCCCTCTTTCCACGATTTCGAAACCAGGATGGCAAAGGATGCTTTGGCAGACGGATATGATATCCGGGAGGTTACCGATGAGGTCTTCCGAAGCAAGCACTCCAAGGTCTTTGACGAAGCGGAAAACCGACTCCACTCCATTAAGGCCGTCGTAGTAGCAACCTTAGTATAAAAAAATCAACCCCGCGTTAAACTGATATGTACCCAGTTTCCTGGACACATTGAGAACGAATCAAGCACACATGGATGCTTCCCTGTATTTAACAGGGGGCATCCATTTTGTTTTTCTTTGGATCCGTTCATTGTTGTAATAACTTATA
>SVCV01000013.1 GCA_015058185.1 Clostridiales bacterium
GTTAAATACAGGGAAGCATCCATGTGTGCTTGATTCGTTCTCAATGTGTCCAGGAAACTGGGTACATATCAAAAGCGCAGGGGGATTTTTTAATGCAGATAAAAGGAAAGGCACGGTTTTCACCGTGCCTTTTGAAAAACATTTTGTTGTTTTTACAGATCCTTTGCCCAACGACGTGCAGAGATGAATTCGAAGTTGAACTTGTTCTGCAGAGTACCAACGATGCCCTTGGGAGCAGCCAGGATTACGGCTACTGCGATAACGCCCAGGATTACCATGTTCAGGGAGCCGATGGCTGCCAGAGAAGCAAGGTACTGAGACAGAGCTACGTATACGATACCGCCAACGATGGGACCAACGATGGTGCCGATGCCGCCGATTACTACGATGAATACAGCTGCTACAGTCCAGTCGATAGCGAATGCTGCGTAGGGCTGTACCCAAACCTGAGACATGTAGAATACGCCGCCGCAAACGCCGGTGATGAAGCTGGAGAGCATCATGCACTTCAGCTTGGAGCCGAAGAGAGGTACGCCGGAAGTTTCAGCTGCTGCATCGTTGTCACGGATTGCCAGCAGACCAAGACCGAACTTGGATCTGAGCAGAGCGATAACAACAACGGTGGTGATCAGCATCATGATGATACTGTAGTAATAGATTTCAGCGGTGCCCATCTTACGTGCAGCAAGGATGAACATACCCTGGCCCTTACCAAAGGCTTCGATACTGGCCATTACCAGCAGCATAGCTTCGGCAAACATCCAGGTTGCGATTGCGAAGTACATACCCTTCATTCTCAGGAGCAGGTAGGACAGGCCGATACCGAATACCATGCAGACCAGACCGCCCAGAATCAGGCAGATGATCAGAGGAATGCCCAGGAAGTTAGAGAATGCAGCTACGCAGTAACCGCCCAGACCGATGTACATCTGCTGACCCAGAGAAGTCAGACCGGAGTAACCGGAGAGCAGGTTCCACATGTGACCCAGTGTGATGTACATACCCATCAGCATGACCAGCATGACGATGTAGTTTCCACCCCAAGTAGGAAGGGTGAACAGTACAGCCAGGATGATGATATAGATGATATAACGAACGATATTCTTCTTAAACTTATCTTTCATCGTGCTTTTCCCCCTTTCTACTTATTTCCGAACAGACCCTGAGGTCTGAAGATCAGCATGATGAGCAGTACAGCGTAACCGATGAGCTGCTGCCATTCTGCGCCCAGGATCTGAGCACCAACGATCTGTGCCAGACCAAAGACGAAGCCTGCAAACAGGGTTCCGTACAGGTTACCGATACCGCCGATTACTACAACTGCGAATGCTACGATCAGGTAGGTGCCGCCGCTGTAAGAATAGAAGTTGAACAGAGTACCCAGCATTACGCCTGCTACTGCAGCAGTCATCATTGCGATACCCATTGCAATACCATAGATGCTCTTTACGTTAACACCCATGAGTCTTGCAGCTTCGATATCATCGGATGCAGCCTTGATGGCGCGGCCCTGGTAGGTGTTCTTCATGTAGAAGGCCAGTGCCAGGATTACGAAGATGGATACGATGCATGCGATGAGGTACATTACGGGGATACGAACGTCCTCGGTGATGGGGATCGCCTTCAGCAGCAGAGGAGTCTGCAGCTTGTGGGCGTTAGCGGTAAAGATGTACAGCAGTAAGTTCTGAATAATGATAGACAGACCGAAGGTTACCAGCAGAGGGGGTTCGTCGCCTCGGGAGAGAACCTTGTTCAGCATGGTGTTCTGTACAACATAACCTACTACGAACATGATGGGGATTACGAGGATCAGGGTGAGGAAGGGATTGCAGCCTAAAACACCCATGAATATGTAAGAAATAAAAGCTGCCAGGATGATGAAGTCACCGTGGGCAAGGTTGGTAATCTTAACGATACCAAAGATCAAACTCATACCGATACCCAGTACTGCGTACAGACCGCCGAGCAGGATACCCTGAATGATCGCTTGAATTATAGCGTCCAATGTTATTCCACCTTTCTGAGGATAATTTCTCTAAGATATTACATACCGAAGTATGCGTTCCGGACCTGTTCCTCAGTCAGATCCTTGGACTTGCCTTCCAGAACAACCTTACCCTTGAGCATTACGAATGCGGTTTCGCAGGTCTTAAGGCTTCTCTTTACGTCCTGTTCTACCAGGATTACGGTGAGGCCTTCCTTGTTCAGCTGACGGATTCTGGCATAGATATCTTTAATAACGGTGGGTGCAAGACCCAGAGAGATTTCGTCGAAGAGAACAGCTTCGGGATTTGCCATCAGGGCTCTTCCGATTGCTACCATCTGACGCTGACCGCCGGAAAGGCTGCCTGCGGGATGTTCGGCTTTCTCCTTCAGAATGGGGAACAGTTCATAAACTCTTTCCAGAGCAGTTGCTGCGCCGGGGCGAGCACCCTTGATGTAAGAGCCCATGATCAGATTGTCCTTTACGGACATACGGCCGAATACACGACCGCCTTCGGGAACGATGGACAGACCCATGTCTACGATCTTATGGGTAGGCCATCCGGTAATGTCGGTGTCCTTGAAGAAGATCTTTCCGTTCTGCTTGCCGGGGTGAGTACCGGAGATAACTCTCATCAGAGTGGACTTACCGGCACCGTTGGTACCGATAACGGAAGCGATTTCCTTTTCTTCTACTGCGAAAGAAGCATTCTGTACAGCCTGGAAGTCACCGTAAAATGCGTCGATATTCTCAACTCTTAAAATTTTACTCATCTTCATCTACCCCCAGATATACTTCTTCTACTTCCTTAGAATTCATTACGTACTGAGGATCGCCGTAGATCAGCTTGGTACCGGTTACCAGACCAAGAATCTTATCGGTGGATTCTTCCATGGTCTTCAGAACATGTTCGATCCAGATAATGGTGAGACCCATGCTCTTCAGGTCTGCTACCAGATCCATTACGTCATGAACTTCAGCGTCGGTCAGACCGGCTGCAACTTCGTCCAGCAGCAGGATCTTGGGATCCGTGGCCAGACCTCTGGCAATTTCCAGTCTCTTTCTGTCCAGCAGGGGCAGATGACCAGCGAGGATGTCTCTCTTACCGTACAGGCCGGTCCGCTTCAGAACTTCAATAGTGTGAGCTCTGGAATTACCTTCGGACATGCCTCTGCCGTAAGATGCACCAACGAGAACATTTTCAAAAACAGTCAGCCCTTCAAAGGGTCTGGGAACCTGGTAGGTTCTGCCCAACCCAAGACGGCACCGCTTGTCTGCAGTCAATTTTGTGATGTCCTTGTCTTCAAAGAGGATCGTACCCTCGTAAGGGATTACAACGCCCATGAGACCGTTGAACAGCGTAGTTTTACCGGCGCCGTTGGGGCCGATTACGCCGAGGACTTGTCCTTCTTCTACCTCGAAAGAAAGTTCGTGAATGATCTTGAACTTACCATAGGCAACATGAAGGTTGTCAACTTTCAGTATTGTACCCATCTCATATCCTTCCTGACATTAAGTTTTTTCGAATTTGAATGAAATCATAATATGATCGAATAATTGCAGCCCGTAAATAGGCGTATGAATCATAAAAGATTTCCGACAGTGGCCCGCAGGGGGCCCTGCGGAAGAATGTTTTACGGCATACTACGAGGGGTTTTGCAACCCCTCGTAGTGCACGTGAAACATTAAAAGTTTGTTGTTTGTGGCTTAAACGGTTTCACTGGTTTTCAGTTTTCAGACTAGCCTGATATGACTACCAAGCGGGCTGGAAGATTTCGCCATTCTGGGGGATTTCGGGGTACAGGTGGTTGGTTACGCACTTGATTTCAACTGCGTCGCCAGCTTCGTTCAGCTGCCACTGACCGCCTACCAGAGTGGTGTAAGATACGTGAGTTTCTGCATCGTACTTGATGGGACCAACTACGGTGTCCATGTCGGTTGCGCCGATAGCTGCTACCAGAGCGTCAGCATCCAGGCTGCCAGCTCTTTCCAGTACGTTCAGTGCCAGTTCGATACCAGCATACTTGTAGCCCATGGGTGCGGACCAGGGGTTGCCGGTAGCTTCTTCGTACAGGCCAGCCAGTTCTTCGCAGGTCTGACCGGTGATGGAAGAATTGAAGGGATGCCAGGGGCTCCACCAGATTTCGCAGGTGAGGCCGTTAGCAATGGACAGATCCAGAGCGTTAGCATCGGCGGGGAACAGGAAACCACGACCCAGGGATACAACTTCGTACTTCAGACCCTGCTGTGCAGCCTGTGCTACGAAAGCAGAGAAGTCGGGAGCGATGTCGTTACCGGTAACTACGGTTACGCCGTCATTCTTGAACTGAGATACAACTGCGGTCCAGTCCTGATTCATGATGGGGTACTTACCGGGGTCGGAGATGGTGTAGCCATACTTGTTGCACAGATCGGTGAAGATGGGTTCCCATGCAAGACCGTCTGCATCATTGGGGAACAGGAAACCAACTACGGTGTCTGCGGGGTCATAGCCCAGTGCATCCCACATGCTCTTGTAAACTTCGTAGCAAGTTTCGATGCTCCAGAAGGAGTGGTATACCCAATCATAGGGGCCACCAGCCTGCCATGCTTCTACGGGGCATTCCATGGAGATACAGGGAACTCCAAATCTTTCAGCCATTGCAGATACGGGCAGTGCGGTGTCGGGAGTGTGACGAGCGATCAGCAGGTCAACTTCGTTCTGCTGGATCAGCATCTGAGTAACTTCGGATGCCTTGGTGGGGTTGGATTCGGTGTCAACGATGAACAGTTCTACGGGAACCTTTGCATCATAAGCGGACAGGTATACGCCGCCGTCTGCATTAACGGTTTCGATAGCCAGTTCTTCGGCCCAGGGGGAACCGATACCAAAGCTTGCGATTGCGCCGGTGGTGGGATTGGGGATACCAATCTTGATGGATGCGGGAGCATCACCTGCGGGGGCCTTGTCGCCACCGTCAGCACCGGGAGCGGGTGCGGGTGCGGGATCATCGTTGCCACCGCAACCTACAAATGCGAAGCACATGATGACAGCCAGTAAAACTACTAACAGTTTTTTCAGACTCATGTTATTCATCCTCCTCTAAATTTTGATACTTGTACTAATGAAACTGCCACAGTACAACTTTCCTCATGATTCTAACACACCACCCGGTTGTTTGCAAGTTTTTTTATGGATGGGATAAGGTTTTATTATAAGGCATTGGTCTCTCAAACCAAAAACACCCATTACTTCGAGGAAACTTTCCCCCTAAAAAAACAAACAAAATTTGCCTTTAGTTAATAATCATTCCTGAAATACTAAAGGACTATTGATATTTCAAGCCGTCAGATGTCAGACAGTAAAAAAATCCCACTTTTGAAACCCGGCATAAACTTTTTTTAATCACCACATAACCAAACCAAAAAAAAAGGCTTTTTTCTCCATTTTTTCCGGATATCCCTTAATATAACCACACATCATTGAAACTTTTATAGAAAATCCCCCTGTTTTTTCAGCACAATATGCCCGGTTTTCAGACATCGCTGCGCACCTTTGCCCGAACAAAAACGAAAAAAGCCGGCGTTTCCGCCGGCTTATCTTTCACTCGTGAACTATTCTTCTTCCGCAGTCAGAGCTTCAAACTCTTTTGCTACCAGTTCAAATTCTGCATCGTCTTCGATGTCGATCAGTTCATATTCTTCTTCGTTGATTTCCTTGTAACCGTAGAGATAAACATCATCGGTACCATCTTCGGGGATCAGAGCGATGTATTCCTTATCGTTTACATCGAATACGCCCAGGATAGTGCAGACAACTTCTTCACCGTCTTCGAATTCCAGAGTGATCACATCTTCCTCTTCTTCGATAAAGTTCTTTTCGTTTTCAGCCACAGCAGAATCCTCCTATAATAATCTTTTGTTGCGGCAAACGGCTTTCTTCCGAAACCGTTCAGCTTTGCTATAGTATAACACTGAATCTCGTGTTCTACAACGAAAATTTTTCGTTTCTTTATTCTGTGTATCCTACGGTCGTATCAATGGTGATGGTATTGGTGGCTCCATCCCAGAATACGCCGAAGTCCAGAGCTGCGCCCAGGTCTCTGAGCTTGAAATAATTGTTTCCTTCAATGTTGTAGGCCTTGAAATCCTTCCGGGCATTGTCCAGGTAGACCATAGCGGTGGATTCCTTTGCGGTCCGCTGGGCCGTATCCTTCTTTGCCATTTCGCCGCCTACTGCCGTGTAGGACTGACCGGAGAACATCAAAATGGACTGGGCAGCCTGATCCCATACGATATCGAACTGCTTTGCGGAGCCGCTGAGGGCATAAGCCAGGTCTCTCAGCTTAAAGTAGTTATTCCCCTTAATGTTGTAGGAATCAAAGCTGACTTTCTGACCATTGATGATGATGGCAGAGGGGGTGGGAACAGCCTTTACGGAGTTCGCCGCCGGAGCCTGGGTTTCGGGAGCAGAGCCTGCGGTATCGCCGCCTACTACAGCCTGAGCGGTAGCACCGGTAGCGGTGATCAGGCCGCCCTTGTTTTCAAAGCCGGAAGTGATCAGAACCGCAGTGCTGCTGGTGCCGGTGGCCCGGATGGTACCCTTGGTCAGCACGAAGCTTCCCTTTTCCGCCTTCAGACCTACACTGTAGGAGCCGGTAGCTGCGATATCGCCGCCGGTCATATTATAAGTGCCCTTATTTACAGCACCCCAGCCGATCCCTACGGAATTGATGCTTCCGCCGGTCTGGGAAACAGTACCTTCGTTGGTCAGTGCACCGGCTGCGGAACTCTTTGCGTACAGGAAACCGCCGCTGATGGTCATGGTTCCCTGGTTCAAAACGCCTAAGGAGTTTTGGCTGGTGGCAGTAATGGTACCGCCGGTCACATGCAGAGTGCCGGTATTTTTAATTCCGTAACTGGCGTCTCCTTTTTCCATGGTCACAGAGCCGCTCTTTACGGTCATAGTGCCGGTATTTGCCACAGCAACGCTGCCCTTGGTTTCCGCTGTGATCTTTGCACCATCCAGGAGCAGGATTCCGGAGTTGCGAACACAGGTACTTTCATTTCCGGTGACGGAAAAAGATCCGCCCTTCAGGGTCAGAGTCCCTTCATTCACGACCGCAAGACCGTTTTTGCTGCGGTTTACGACTTCGCCGCCGCCGACACCGCTGCTCAGGATCGTCAGGGATGCGCCCTTCTCTACCATGAAAACAGGGTTCTTTTCCATGTCCGCTGTATTGATCTTTACGGGGTTGCTCAAAGGATCCACACCGAAGACCTGCTGGGTATACAGGTTGTATCCGGACAGATCGATGGTGACATCTTTTCCCTTGGGGATCACGATGGTTTCCTTGATGTTGTTCATACCGGCATTGATCTTGATCACGGTACCAGCCTGGGCCTGGTTTACCGCATTTTGGATCGGTGCAGTGCCGGAAGCATACAGAGTAACGGCAGCAGAAGCCGTTACCGGCATAAGCGTCAGGATCAGAAGAACGGATAAAACGATGGCAAGATACCGTCCTTTACGAGACGCGATTCTCTTTCTTTCCATAAAACAGCTACCTCCCTTTTGAAAATGGGGTTTCCTTTAAAACTACATGATATTGTATCATATTCCGAAATTCGTGTCTATAAATTGGGACGCCCGTAATCAAAAAGTCATATTGAATAAAAGTACATATATAAATGTAGAAAAAAATGAGGGACCCCGTCGGATCCCTCATAAATTTTCGGATTGAAAAACCTATTAAATCTTGTACTTCTCCTTGTACTCTTCGTAGAGATCCAGGTATTCCTGGTTTCCGGAAGTCTTGATCTCGTTCAGATACTCGTGCGTATCGAAGAGGTCGTGGTCTGCCTGGATCAGACAAACGGCGATGTTGGAGCAGTGGTCGGAAACTCTTTCCTGGTTGGTGATCAGGTCGGAGAATACGAAACCTGTGGGAATGGTGCAGTTGCCGGACTGAAGCCGTTCTACGTGGCGGGCCTTCATCTGGGACTTCAGCAAGTCGATGACCTGTTCCAAAGGTTCAACCTTGGCGATGGAAGTAAGATCACGGTTGATAAAGGCATTTACAGCAATATCCACGATCTCTTTGGTGGCATTCCGCAGAGTGTTCAGTTCTTCTTCCGCACCGGCGGAGAACTGGATCTTCTTTTCGTGAATTTCAGCAGCAGCATCCACTAAGTTTACGGCATGGTCACTGAGTCTTTCAAAGTCACCGATGCAGTGCAGCAGTCGGGAAACTTCCCGGCTGTCCTTTTTGGACAGGCTGCAGTTGTTCAGTTTCATCAGGTAGGTACCCAGTCTGTCTTCGTACTGGTCGATGAGGTCTTCGCCCTTTTCAATTTCCGCTGCAATTTCAGGATCGTAATTTTCTCTCAGGTCCAAAGCCTTGAAGAGCAGGTCTCTGGACTTGGCAGCCATATCATTGGTAACGGTACGGCACTGGCCTACTGCGAAAGTGGGAGTAGCCAGGAATCTTTCGTCCAGCAGGGGGAATTCCTGTTCCTTTTCGTCTTCGTGTACAGGGATGGTCTTATAGGCCAGTTTCTCCAGCATGCCGGCAAGAGGCAGCATGATGGCAGTGGCAACGATGTTAAAGATCGTGTGAACCACCGCGATGCTCCAGGGAGTAACTGCACCATCTACGAAAGCAAAGTCAATGATAGCATTCAGCGCGTAGAACAAGGCAAGGAAGATCACCGTACCAATGATGTTGAAGTACAGGTGAACCATAGAGGCTCTTCTTGCGTTGCGGTTGGCACCTACGGAAGAGATCAGTGCGGTAACACAGGTACCGATGTTCTGACCCATGATAATGGGGATCGCCATACCGAAGGTGATGCTGCCGGTAGAGCTCAGGGCCTGCAGAATACCTACGGAAGCAGAGGAGCTCTGAATAACAGCAGTCAGAATAGCACCGGCCAAAACGCCGAACAGAGGATTATTGAAGATCAGCAGGAAGCTGGCAAATTCGGGGGACTCTTTCAGAGGTGCAACTGCACCGGACATGGCATCCATACCGAACATGAGCACAGCAAAGCCAAGGAGGATCAATCCGATATCCTTCTTACCCTTATCTTTCAGGAACATGTACAAGATAATGCCGATCACCGCCAGAATGGGCGAAAAAGAAGTGGGCTTCAGCATCTGCATGAAAACGCTGCCGCCATCGATCCCGGTCAGAGACAGGATCCAGGAGGTAACGGTGGTACCTACGTTAGCACCCATAATGATGCCGATAGCCTGCCCCAGCTTCATAATACCGGAGTTAACAAAGCCTACGACCATTACCGTAGTCGCAGAAGAAGACTGGATAACAGCGGTAACGCCGACACCCAGAAGGAAACCCTTGATTCGGTTGGAGGTCATCTTCTCCAAAACGCCCTTCAGTTCGCCGCCGGCCTTTCTTTCCAGACCGTCGCCCATGACTTTCATTCCGAACAGGAAAAGGGCCAGCCCGCCGATCATCGCGAGCACATTAAAAATATCCATCTTTTCTTTTCTCCTTTTTTGCCGCACTTGCGGCATCTTTCCTTTACAATCCTTTTATTTCGATTTGATTATACACAACGAAACAAAAACTTGTCCATACCTTTATTGTAAAATCTGCGTAAAATCTGCGGCTTGTTTCCGACGGATCAAACTCCGTAAAGGTATAAAAAAACCTTCCCCGGTACATAAATAATTACACCTGCAGGGGACGAAAGCAGGAACGGAGCTTGAAAATTATGGCAAACAAGGTTGAGATCTGCGGAGTCAATACCGCAAAACTGCCGGTATATAAAGATGCCGACATGAAAAAGATGATGGCAAAGATCAAGGGCGGAGACCGGGAAGCCCGCGACGCGTTTATCCAGGGCAACCTGCGGCTTGTCCTCTCGGTGATCCAACGATTTTCCAATCGGGGAGAAAACCCGGATGACCTGTTTCAAGTGGGATGTATCGGACTCATAAAGGCATTGGACAATTTCGATACTTCCCACAATGTCATGTTCAGCACCTATGCGGTCCCCATGATCATCGGGGAGATCCGCCGTTACCTGCGGGACAACAACACCATTCGGGTGAGCCGGTCCCTGCGGGATTTAGCCTATCGGGCTTTGCAGACAAAGGAACGGCTTATGAGTACCAGCCACAAGGAACCTTCTGTATCGGAAATCGCCTTAGCCATGGAAGTGCCCACAGAGGAAGTCGTTATGGCACTGGAGGCCATCCAGGATCCCCTGTCCCTTTTTGAACCGGTATTCCACGATGAGGGAGATGCCATCTACATCATGGATCAGGTTCGAGACACCCGAAATACGGAAGAAAAATGGACGGAAGACCTTTCTCTGTCGGAGGCCATGAAACGGCTTCCGGAACGGGAAAGGAGCATTTTGGCAAAGCGTTTTTTCGCCGGAAAAACCCAGATGGAAGTGGCCGAAGAGATCGGGATTTCCCAGGCCCAGGTAAGCCGGCTGGAGAAAAATGCTTTAGCATCCATGCGGAAATATTTATAAAAGCATAAACCCCTTTTTGCGAAAGTATTTTATAGAAAACGCAAGAAAGGGGTTTTGTTATGGACAAATATAAAAAATCATTGGGGACGGTCTGCATTGCAGTCCTGATCCTGATCCTGGCCTTCCCTGCCGGAGTTTTAGGAGAAGGCACAGAACAGGGAGCACCCGCTCCTGCGGCAGGAGCAGAAGTGGATCTGGCAGTAGCGGCAAAAGCCGCCGTTCTGATGGATGCCGGAAGCAGAAAATTCCTTTACGAACAAAACAGCCATGAAGAGCTGGAACCCGCCAGCGTAACAAAAATCATGACCATGCTTCTTGCTCTGGAGGCAGAGGACTGCGGCAAAATCTCCCTGAAGGACGAGGTCACCATCAGCTCCCGGGCGGCAGGAATGGGCGGCAGCCAAATGTTTATGGAAGCCGGAGAGACCCGGACTGTGGAAGAATTGCTGATGGGCATGGCCATGGCCAGCGCCAATGACGCCTGTGTAGCCATAGCCGAATATGTAGGCGGAACAGAAGAGATCTTTGTGGAGATGATGAACAAGCGGGCAGCGGAACTGGGCATGGAAAACACCCACTTTTCCAACACCAATGGATTGCCCATCGACAACCATTACACCAGCGCTCACGACATCGCATTGATGTCTGCGGAGCTTTTGAAGCACGAAGAGATCGCAGAATACATGACCACATGGATGAAGGATGTGACCATCGGGAAAAGCGGAAAGGAATCCACCTTCACTCTGACCAACACCAACCGACTGATCAAACTTTATCCGGATGCCATAGGCATCAAAACCGGATTTACCCAGGATGCAGGCTTTTGCCTGTCCGGAGCTGCAAAGAGAGGCGAACTGACCCTGGTGGCGGTGGTTTTGGGCTGCGACAGTTCCGATACGAGATGGGAGGAAACCATGCGGCTCCTGGACTATGGGTTTGCCACCTATGACAGCGTAAAAATTGCGGGAAAAGCACAGATCATGGGCACCGTTCCCGTAGCAAAGGGTGAGCCGGCACAGGTAGATGTCCATACTGCAGAAGAACTGCGGGTCCTGATCCAAAAAGGAAAACAGGCAGGACTCACATGGGAGGCCTGCCTGCCGGAAAGGCTGAATGCCCCGGTCCGAATCGGAGAT
The DNA here is from genome assembly GCA_015058185.1 of Clostridiales bacterium. Lineage (GTDB taxonomy): Bacteria > Bacillota > Clostridia > Peptostreptococcales > Anaerovoracaceae > SIG263. The sequence continues at coordinate 11,611 of SVCV01000013.1, forward strand.
GAGGTAGGGGAACTGATCCTTTACCAGGACGGAACGGAGATCGAACGCCATCCTCTTCTTGCAGCAGCAAGTGCAGAAAAAGCCGGCTTTTTGAAGCTGACAGGGAAGCTTCTGCGAGGATTGTTCACCCCCTCAGCCAGGTAATTACAGCTTGCCTCCCCCGCTTGCGGGGGAGGTGGTGCGGCATCCGCCGTAACAGAGGGGGATATCCCAGATCTTCTCCGCATATTCTTTCACAGCCCGATCCGCTGAAAAGATCCCGGCCTTTGCAATGTTCGTCAGGGACATCCGATTCCAGCGGGTCCGGTCCCGGTACGCAGCCTGGACCGCCAGCTGGGTATCCCGATAGGACGCAAAGTCCGCCAGATTGAAAAAAGGATCTCCATTGCCGTTGTAACCGGTCACAAGAGAATTCATGATCCGTTCAAAGCTTTGGCCATGGATCCCGCAGGAAAGCATCTTCATCACATTGCCGATATCCGGATCCGTATGGGAAAGGACCCAGGGGTTATAGGTACCGGAATTCTGCAGGGCCAAAACCTCCTCAACCCCCATACCGAAAATGAAAATATTTTCCGGACCAACAGCCTGATAAATTTCCACATTGGCCCCGTCCATGGTTCCTAAGGTCACTGCGCCGTTGATCATGAGCTTCATATTGCCGGTTCCGGAAGCTTCCCGCCCGGCCAGAGATATTTGCTCGGAAACCTCTGCCGCAGGCATGATCCGTTCCGACAGGGAAACCGAATAATTCTCCAGAAAAACGATTTTGATCCGATCCCGGACCTGGGGATCCTCCTCGATCACCCGGGACAGATGATAAGCCAGCCGGATCACTTCTTTCGCCATAAAATATCCTGCAGCCGCCTTCGCCCCGAAAATAAATGTCCGAGGATGAATATCTGCAGACGGATCCTCCTTGATCCGAATATATAAGTGCATAATGTGCAGCAGATTCAGAAGCTGCCGCTTGTATTCGTGAAGCCGTTTGACCTGCACATCGAAAATGGACTCCGGATCCGGCACGATCTGGCTGTGCTCTTTGATATAGGAGGCAAGGCGAAGCTTGTTGCTCCGCTTGATTTCCGCAAACCTCTCTAAAACAGAAAGATCTTCCCGATACTCCAAAAGCTTTTCCAATTCCACAGGATCCTTCCGAAAGCCGGGTCCGCAAAGTTCCTCAATGAAAGCTGTCAGTTCCGGATTTGCCTGGCACAGCCAGCGACGGTAGGCGATCCCGTTGGTCACGTTGGTAAACTTTCCCGGAGACAATCGATAATAGCCGTTGAAAAGGCCCTCCCGAATGATCCTGCTGTGAAGAGAAGATACCCCGTTGACCCCGTGGGATGCAGCCACACAAAGATTTGCCATACGGATCTGCCCATTATGAAGGATCGACATTTCCTCCCACAGGCGCTCTTCTCCTGGAAATACCTTCATGATCTCCAGCTGCTGACGCCGGTGGATCTCCTTGATAATGGAATGGATCCTGGGAAGCAGCCGGGAAAACAGTCCCTCCGGCCATTTCTCCAAAGCCTCCGGCATGATGGTATGATTCGTATAAGAAATGGTTCGGGTCACGATGCTCCAGGCAAGATCCCAGGAATAGCCATGCTCATCCACCAGGATCCGCATAAGTTCCGGGATGGCCATGGCAGGATGGGTATCGTTAATATGGACAGCGATCTTCTCGTGCAGATTTTCCAAAGTCCCGAAATTGGCAAGGTGTTTTTTTGTGATGGATTGCAGGGATGCGGAAATGAAAAAATATTGCTGACGCAGCCGCAGAGTCTTTCCTTCTTCATGGGCATCTTCCGGGTACAGAACCTTGGAGATCACCTCCGCCATGTGCTTCTGCTCCATGGATTTCAAGTATTGCCCTCTTGCAAAAAGTCCCATGTCGATCCCTACAGGAGAAGTGGCCTTCCAAAGCCGCAGGGTATTGACCACAGGACTGTCATATCCGGAGATCAGCATGTCCATGGGGACCCCGATCACAGCGGTATAATCCTCATGAAGCAGCTTCATTCGTCCGGACTCGTCCCAGATCTCCCTTAATGTGCCTCCGAAATGAACCTCCTGGGCCTCATCCTCCATGGGACGAAGCCACACGCTGCCGTTATCCATCCAGTCATCGGGAAGTTCCACCTGGATCCCCTCTTTGATCTGCTGCCTGAAGATCCCGTACTCATAGCAAATGGACATGCCATGACCGGCCATTCCCTGGGATGCCATAGCATCCAGGTAGCAGGAGGCCAATCGGCCCAGGCCGCCGTTCCCCAGTCCCGCATCCGGTTCCAGAGAGCAAAGGAGATCAAAGTCCCGGCCCATATCCCTAAGAGCTGACCTTAAGTCCTCTGTCAGCCGCAGGTTGAAGGCATTGTTCCGCAAAGAGGTTCCCGGAAGGAACTCCATGGACAGATAAAAGACCTGTTTGGATCCGTTTTCCCGGACAGCATCCTGACTGGACTGCCAACGGGCAGCCATCTCATCCCGGATCACCATACAGGTCGCCTTATAAACCTGCAGATCCGAAGCCTGCTCCGGCTCCTTTCCAAACACTCTGAGAAGATTTTCTTTAATGCGAACAGCCAAACTGTCCTTTTCAATGGAATTTTCCATACAACATCCTTTCAAAACTGCTGTGGGGCAGATTTTTCAACACAGCAAGCCCCGATACATCTCCATATATTTTTCTGCAGATGCGGTCCAGGAGAAATCCGATTTAAATGCGTTGGCCTGCAGCTTACTCCAAAGGGACTTATCATAATAGAATCCCAGCCCACGGCGAATGGCACCCAGCATATCATGGGCATTTACACTGCAGAACGTGATCCCGTTCCCCTGCCCCGTTACCGGATCAAAGGGGCTGACTGTATCCCGAAGGCCTCCGGTCTCCCGGACAATAGGCGGAGTACCGTAACGAAGGGCTATCATTTGCGCCAGTCCGCAGGGTTCGCTGGTCGAGGGCATCAGAAACAGGTCCGAACCGGCATAGATCCGACTGGCCACCGGACCGGAAAACCCGATCCAGGCGGACATCCGCCCCCTATAGGAAAAGGCTTTGCTTCGGAAGAAGTCTTCGAAACCCTTTTCTCCGGATCCCAAAATCACAAACTGGATGGGCTCTCTCATAAGCTCATCAAAGATCCATTGTACCAGCGATAGTCCCTTGTGTTCGGCCATTCGGCCCACCATGCCAATGAGGGGGATATCCCCGTTCTCCTCCAGCCCCAGCTCCCTTTGCAGTGCCAGCTTGTTCGCCATCTTCCCTGCCGGGTTCTTTTTGCTGTAAGGCTCATGCAGAGATGGATCTGCAGACGGGTCAAAAACTCCCTGATCGATCCCATTCAGGATCCCGGAAAGCTTGTATTGATTTTCCCGGATAATGTCCTCCAGCCCATGGGCAAAGAAGGGATAGGTGATCTCCTCCGCATAGGAAGGACTTACCGTGGTCAGGCGATCGCAGGCACCGACAGCCCCTTTCATAAAGTTCAATCCGCCCTTCCATTCCAGCAAAGACCGGGACCATTCCGGCAAACCAAGTACATCCCGACCCAGCTCCATTCCATAGCGTCCCTGGTATTCAATATTGTGAATGGTAAAAACCGTCCGCAGACTCCGAAAGGACTCGTCCTGCTGATAAAATGCCTTGAGAAAAACCGGGACCAAAGCACTTTGCCATTCGCTGCAATGAAGGATCTGCGGTTTAAACTCCAAATACCGAAGGCTCTCCAAAGCCGCCCGGCTAAAAAAGGCGAACCGCTCCCCATCGTCGTAGTGGCAATAATAACCCTCACGGTAAAAGTATTGCTCATTATCGAGGAAATAATAAGTCACACCTCCGTGGTTCCCGCGAAAAATCCCGCAATACTGCCTTCGCCATGACAAGGGACAGGTAAAACAGGTCAAATATTCCAATTGGGACCCATACTTTTCCTTTATGTCTTTATATAAAGGCATCATGACCCGGACATCGGCGCCCTTCCCGTTCAGTGCAGCAGGCAAAGATCCTGCCACATCCCCAAGACCGCCGCTTTTGGCGAAAGGAACCGCTTCCGGTGTAATAAACAGTATGTTCATAGATCCCTTCCTTTCACACAATGCTTCCCTTACCCACCACCACAGGGTAAGAGCTGTGGCCGGACAGGCTCCGGTTCTCCCGAACCATCACATCCTTATCCAGGATCACATGATCCAGGCTGACACCGGACAGCACTTCCGTATGCTGCATGATGATCGAGTTTCGTACCACTGCCCCTTTGCCGATCCGCACATTCCGGGAGATCACACAATTCTCCACCGTCCCTTCAATATGGCAGCCGTCGGAAATAATAGAGTTCTTAACACAGCAGCCGTGGGAGTAAACCACCGGCACACTGTCCTTGATCTTCGTATAGATCGGCTCCGCAAAGACCTGAGACCGAACCGCAGGGTCCAGAAATGCCATATTGGCCTGCATATAACCGGAAACGGTACTGACCTCCATTAAATGTCCCTTGTATTCATAACCCAGGATCTTTAAAACCGGAGCCAGCCGCTGAATAATATGCTGCTGAAAATCGTAACGGCCGCCCACCATAGCGTCCGCCACCAAGGACTCCAGCAATGACTTTCGGATCACATAAACACCGGTGCCCCAGGGGCTGTCATTGGGAGTCATATCATCCCCATTTACCTGAAGATCCATGATCCGCTCCTCTTCATCCATGTGCAGGATCGGCATGTGAAGAGGGATCGACATACGGCCTCCGGGCCTGCGAACATAAACCGCAGTAATATCCGCACCCCGGTCAATATGGGACTTCAGAATATGTTCAAAGTCCATATTGTAGATCATGCAGCTTCCCGCAAGGATCACATACTGGGCCATGGATCTCCGGAAGGAATGCATATTGGCAGCCAAAGCCTCAATGGTTCCCCGGTACATAGCATGGGTATTCGTGGATGCCTGCCCGTAGGGCGTCAGGATCCGAAGGCCTCCCCTCTTTCGGATCAGATCCCATTCCCGGCCGACTCCCAGATGGTCCAAAAGGGAATGGTATCGATTTCGGGCAATGATAGAGACATCTCCGATATCCTGATTGACAAAGTTGGAGAGGATGAAATCGATCATCCGGTACTTCCCGGCCATGGGCACCGAAGCCAATGTCCGCACATCCGTCAGTTCCCGAAGGTTTTCCCTCTCGGAGTGGGCAAAGATAATCCCAAGCACATCCAGCATCGTTACGCCCCCTTTTCCGCAGACAAAATACTGCCGGAAGGCACTTCCGCACCTTTCTCTACCACAGCACCCTGCCCCAAAACAGAGATCGGATGAGACCCGTCTCCCGTCCGGCCGCAGCCTACTTTCCCATCGGCACACACCCTGGTTCCGGGAGCAAGGATGGCATATTCCACCCGGGCACCCTCCTCGATCACCGCCCCCTCCATAAGGACGGAATTGCTGACCTGCGCACCCCTCTTCACCACGACCGAAGGAAAGAGAATACTGTTCTCTACCTCTCCTTCGATCTGACACCCTTCCGTAATGCTGCAGTTTCGCAGCACTGCAGATGCACCGATATACTGAGGCGGCTGGACCATATTCCGGGAATAGATCCGCCAGGGCGGATCGTCCAGCTCCAAGGGAACAGAAGGATCCAGAATGTCCATATTCGCCTCCCAAAGCGATTCAATGGTACCCACGTCCTTCCAATACCCTTTGAACTCATAGGCATACATCCTGCAGCCGGCCGCAAGCATGGCCGGAAGTACATTTTTCCCAAAGTCGTTTGCGGAATCCGGATCGGCCTCATCCAAAATCAAAAACTCCCGAAGGGTTTTCCAATTGAAAATGTATACACCCATAGATGCCAAATCATTTTTCGGCATGGATGGCTTTTCTTCAAATTCATAGATCCGAAAGTCCGGATCTGTATTCATGATCCCAAAACGACCGGCCTCGGACAAAGGAACCCGTAAAGCTGCAATGGTACAATCCGCGCCCGATTCCTTGTGGGCATCCAACATCATTTCGTAGTTCATCTTATAAACATGATCTCCGGACAGGACCAAAATATAATCCGGATCATAAAGTTCAATAAAAGGCATGTTTTGATAAATGGCATTGGCTGTACCCTTGTACCAAACCCCATCTTTTCCGGTGGTATAGGGCGGAAGAATAAAGACTCCTCCGTGAAGCCGATCCAGATTCCAGGGCTGCCCGCTGCCAATGTAAGCATTCAGTTCCAAAGGTTGATACTGGGTCAAAACCCCTACGGTGTCAATGCCGGAATTGGCGCAGTTGGACAGGGGGAAATCGATGATCCGATATTTTCCGCCGTAAGAAACTGCAGGTTTTGCCACGTGGTCGGTCAAAACCCCCAGCCGGCTCCCCTGACCGCCGGCCAAAAGCATGGCGATCATTTCTTTTTTATTCGCATAGGTCATTTTCCTCACCTCCGTGGAATTTCATACACCCTGTCTTTGCAGAAAAATCGCAGACAAAGGCGGCAGATCCAGGGTCACAGAATACCCCATTCCCTGGGCAGGCAGTGCCCGTGCCAAAACCGGCAAAACCCCGGTGCTGCTCCCGCCAAATGCGGCTGCATCTGAATGAAAAACCACATGATACCAGCCGCTTTCCGGAACCCCCATCCAGACTTGTTCCCAGGCCACAGGAGCAAAGTTAAATATGCAGAGCAATTCCCCACCGGAGGAATCCATCCGCCGGAAGGAATAGATGTTGCGGCTGCTGTCATTGGCATCCAGCCACTGAAACCCCTCCGGAATGCAGTCCCGCTCCCATAAGGGAGGATTCTCCAGGTAAAAATGATTCAGCGCTTTTACATACCGATGAAGCTTTTCATGGCTCTCAAAGCCAAGAAGGTTCCAGTCCAGTTCCTTTTCATAGTTCCATTCGGAAAACTGCCCGAATTCCGCCCCCATAAAAGTGAGCTTCTTTCCGGGATGGGCCATCATATACGCCAAATAGGTGCGATATGCCGCAAACTTTTCCTCGTATCGACCGGGCATTTTATTCAAAAGCGAAGCCTTCCTATGTACCACTTCATCGTGGGACAAGGGAAGAATGAAGTTTTCGGAAAAAGCATAGGTGGAGGAAAAGGTCATTTGATGGTGCTTCCCCTTTCGGAACAGAGGATCCGTTTTCATGTAGTCCAAAGTATCGTTCATCCACCCCATGTTCCATTTGAAATTAAAGCCCAGACCTCCCGCATAGGGAGGCTTTGTCACCAGGGGCCAGGCCGTAGATTCTTCCGCGATCATCAATGCATTGGGGAAAGCGGCAAAAACAGCCTGATTCAAAGCCTGCAGAAAAGAAACTGCCTCCAGGTTCTCTTTCCCTCCGCGGACATTAAGCCGCCAGGAGCCCGCCCGCCGTCCATAGTCTAAATAAAGCATGGATGCCACCGCATCCACCCGAAGACCGTCAAAATGATACTTCTCCAACCAGAAAAGAGCGTTGGAGATCAAAAAACTCCGAACCTCGTTTCGTCCCCAATCGAAAAGCAAGGTCCCCCACTCTTCATGGGACTGCTTGAAAGGATCTCCGTATTCATAACAGGGCGTCCCGTCAAAAAAAGAAAGTCCATGAGCATCCCTCGGGAAGTGCCCCGGGACCCAGTCCAAAATCACACCGAGCCCCTGCTGATGACAGGCATCCACAAGAGCCATAAGCCCCTCCGGGCTGCCGTATCGGGAAGAGGCCGCATAATAGCCGGTGACCTGATACCCCCAGGATCCGTCAAAGGGATATTCCATGGCAGGCATCAGTTCCATGTGGGTGTATCCCATATCCTTTACATAGGAAGGAAGCTCTTCTGCCAGTTTTCCGTAATCAAAGAAATTCCCGTCCGCATATCTGCGCCAGGAACCCAGATGAACTTCGTAAATATTCATAGGCTGACTGTAAGGAGAAACCCGTTCCCTTTCCGCCATCCACAGGCTGTCCTTCCACGAATACTGATCCAAAGACCATGTCACAGAAGCCGTCCCCGGCCGGGTCTCCATATGAAAGCCGTAGGGGTCCGCTTTCTCAAGAACCTGTCCGCTGTGCGTTTGGATCCGATACTTATACCGTTCTCCCCGGGAAACTCCCTCTGCAAAAAGAGTCCATACCCCCTGGCTGTTCAGCCGCTTCATGGGAAGGCTGTCCCGGGACCAGCTGTTAAAATCCCCGGTCAGAAACACTTGCCGGGCATTGGGCGCCCATACCCGAAAGACATATCCCTTTTTGCCGTCCTCTTCCGCCGGATGTGCACCAAGCAATTCATAAGCCCTTGCGGCAGTTCCCTGATGAAACAAATAAACCGGAAAATCCAGGTCCTTTTTCATATGTGCCCCCCAGTCTGTCCTAATGCGGACCCGTTATTGTTACCATCATATGCAGCAGGGCCTTTTTTTATGCCTTGCAGCAAAAGATTTCGGTTTACGGAACCCCTGATTCTGTGCTACCATAGAACTATGGATACGAAAAATTTGACACCGGAAGAACAGATCCGGGAACTGAAAAAAGAAAATGAAAGTCTTCGGACCCAGCTCCACCACACTGCCCAGGAACTGGCTGCTCATAACAGACGGGGTATGACTGCCCTGTCTCTTGGTGATGCCATCCAGGACGGGATCTGTATCATCAGCAACGAAGGTTTCGTCAAGGACATCAATAAGGGATACACGGAGATCACCGGCATCGAAAGAGAGGCCATCGTTGGCCGTCATGTTCAGGATCTTTTAAAAGAGGGTCTTTTTACCCAGGCAGTCTCTCCGGAAGTCATTCGAAAGAAAAAGAAAGTATCCGCCATGACCACCATCCACTCCAACGGGAAGCAGGTCCTCATCGTAGGCAACCCCTTCTTTGATGAAAACGGCAATGTGGAAGAAGTTCTGACGGTCATGCGTGACCTCACCGAACTGATCAAGCTGAAGGAACAGCTGACCAATGCGGAGAGGGAAAGAGAAGAATACGAAAAGGAATTGATGGGGCTGAAAAAAGTAACCGCGCCCCCTTCCTTTGTTGGGGAAGACGCCTCTATCAAGAGAGTCCGGGAACTCATCGACTATGTAGCCACCACAGACGCTACCGTACTGATCACCGGGGAAACCGGTGCCGGTAAAGAAGTCATTTCCCGTGAGATCTACAGCAAGAGCAAGAGAAAAGACGGTCCTTACGTAAAGGTCAACTGCGCCGCCATTCCGGAAAACCTTCTGGAATCCGAACTCTTCGGCTATGTGAAAGGCGCCTTTACCGGTGCGGATAAGAAAGATAAGGTGGGTCTCTTTGAAGTTGCCAACGGAGGCACCATTCTCCTGGACGAGATCAGCGAAATGCCCCTGAAGCTCCAAACCAAGCTCCTGCGGGTCCTCCAGGAAAGAGAGATCGTACGGGTCGGTGACACCAAGAGCATCAAAATCGACGTCCGGGTCATCGCCGCCACAAACCAGGCGCTGGAAGAACAGATCCGAAGAGGCCTGTTCCGGGAAGACCTTTACTATCGGCTGAATGTTTTCCCCATCCAAATCCCTCCTCTGCGCCAAAGAAAGAGCGACATCGCTCTGCTGGCAAATTCTTTCCTCATTAAATACAATGCCCTCTACGAAAAGAATAAGATCTTTACTCCCGGCGCTATCCGCACCCTGACGGAATACGAATGGCCGGGCAATGTTCGGGAACTGGAAAACATCGTAGAAAGACTGGTCATCGTCCGGACGGAAAACGCCATTGAAGAAGCAGATGTCCGGGGCGTGATCTGGCCGGGTCAAAGAGTTCCGGAAACTCCTCAGATCAAAAAGAACACCACCTTGAAGGAGGCCGTTCGGGAACTGGAAAAAACCATTATCGAACAAGCCCTGAAAGAGTACGGAAGTTCTTACAAGGCCGCGGAAGTTTTGGGCATCGCCCAGCCTACCGTAGTCAGAAAAGCCCAGGCCTGCGGCATCAAACTGAAAAAATAAGGCTTTGCCCTTTATTTGATACAAAAATGAATCATTTATGATGCTTTTTTGTATTAGTTGAAAATCCTTGCAATTTCAATTTTTCTCGGTTTTTAAAGCGATTTTAATGCAAAAATGTATTAAAATCGCTTTTCTTTTTTTTCGGAACAAATACTCTTTTCCCTCCTTCAAAAACTTTTTAAATCCATAAAGCCATTCAAATTTCAACGTTTTTAAGTTTTTTAAAAAAAATTTCTTTCTGTGAATTTACAGTTGGCATGGGACTTGCGATTAATAATGGCATCGGACGAAAAAAATATTCATCCACATCCTATTCTCTATACCAAACCAAAATGAAAATTCCAAAGGAGGAAGAATCTCATGGTAAAAAGAACTCTCGAACAGCTTAAGCCCTATGCAGCTCCCGGACATTATGAAATGACCGCTATGCGTATTGCAGGCAAAGAAGAAACCGGCAACAACAAGTTCTGGATGGGTATGTCCCTGTTCCTGCCCGGCGGCGGCGCAGACTGGGGCTACGAAGATTCTCCCACTGAAAAAGTATATTATGTTCTGGAAGGCGAACTGACCATCTACACCAAGCAGGACAGAAGCGAAAAGCTGGTCATGAAGGCCGGCGAAGCCATCTCCATCCTTCCCTTCGAAGGCAGAGAAATGAAGAACGAACAGAACACCGTATGCAAGATCCTGGTAGTCGTTGACTATCCCGCATAAGAAAAACTTTAAAAACGAAAACTTTGAGCAAACGCTCTGAAATAGCAGGAGGAAATAAAAAATGATCAATGTACCCAAAGATTTTGTAAATAATATGTTCAGCCTGGAAGGCAAAGTTGCTATCGTTACCGGTGCTACCGGTGCTCTGGGTTCTGCCATCGCCATGGGTTACGGTTACTCCGGCGCAAAGGTAGTGATCTCCGCCAGAAGCGAAAGCAAGCTCGCCGCTATCCTGGACGAACTGAAGGCAGCCGGCATCGAAGCAACCGCTTTCGCAGCCGACCCCGCTAATGAAGAGGATGTTAAGGCTCTGGTACAGTTTGCAGTTGATACCTACGGCGAACTGAACATCCTGGGCGCATTCCACGGCTTCAACGCTCCCAAGAACGTTCTGGAACAGAGCGTAGAAGAATGGAAGAAGATCATGGATGCTGACTGCACCAGCGTTTACCTCCTGGCCAAGTACGCTGCAGAACAGATGGTTAAGCAGGGCAAGGGCGGCAAGATGGTTATCACCTCCTCCGCTCGTTCCAAGATGGGTATGGCAGGCTACACCGGTTACTGCACCGCAAAGGGCGGCGTAGACCTGATGGTTCAGTCCCTGGCTTGCGACCTGAGCACCAAGTACGGCATCAACGTAAACTCCATCAACCCCACCGTATTCCGTTCCGAACTGACCGAATGGATGTTCGATCCCGAAAGTGCCGTATACCAGAACTTCATGAAGAGACTGCCCATCGGCCGTCTGGGCGAACCCGCAGACTTCGTAGGTCTGGCAACCTTCCTGGCTTCCAGCGCTTCCGACTTCCTGACCGGCGGCAACTTCGACTGCACCGGCGGATACTGGGCCTGCTAATCATTTGAAGATTTAGGAGAAATACAAAATGGCAATTAAGAATGTAACCGTCCTGGGTTCAGGACTTATGGGCAACGGCCTTGCCCAGGTTTTTGCAAAGAATGAAGATATGAAGGTTATCCTCCGCTCCCGTTCCCTGAAGAATGATCCTCTGGCAGCCATCCGCTCCAACCTGGATATCCTCATCGAAAAGGAAGCCATCACCGAAAAGGAAGCCGGCGGGATCCTGAGCCGGATCACCTTCACCGATGATATGGAAGCTGCTCTGAAGGATGCAGACTTCGTAGTAGAATGCGTTCCCGAAAACATGGAACTGAAGCAGAACCTCTTCGCAGAGATCGAACCTCTGTGCAAGCCCACTGCCATTCTGGCTACCAACACTTCCGTAATGAGCCCCACCCTCATCGCAGCAAAGGTACAGGACAAGAGCCGGTTCGTAGGAACCCACTTCTGGAATCCTCCCTACCTGATCCCCCTGGTAGAAGTTGTTAAGGCTGAAGAAACCAGCGAAGCAACTATGGATGCTACCATGGAACTGCTCATCAGAGTCGGCAAGAAAGCCGTACGCTGCGAAAAGGACGTTCCCGGCTTCATTGCAAACCGTCTGCAGCATGCCATTTGGAGAGAAGCTCTCTCCATCGTAGAAAGAGGCATCGCAGACCCCGCCACCGTAGACGAAGCTCTTCGTTACGGCCCCGGCCTCCGCTGGCCCATCCTGGGTATCCTGGAGAACGCAGACATGATCGGTCTGGACCTCTCCCTGGACATCCAGAGAAATATCGTAGCTCACCTGGAAGACTCTCACGAACCTTCCAAGCTGCTGCAGGAACTGGTTGCCAAGGGCGATCTCGGCTTCAAGACCGGTAAGGGCTACCAGACCTGGACTCCGGAACAGGCCGCCGCTTCCAACAAGCGGCTCCGGGAATACCTCATCGAGGTTACCAAGGACCTGAAGTAATTTGATTCAAAATAAGCTATCTCAATATCCAAACCAAAACATTTAATCTTAGGAGGAATTTTAAAAATGGGTAAAAAAGTATTTGTTGACCTGACTCATCCGTTCTCTGCTGAAATCCCCCGTTGGCCTTATTTCGATAAGCCCGTTATCGACAACACCCACACCATGGCAAAGGGCGGCGTTCTGACCCAGAAGATCACCTGCACCATGCACACCGGTACTCACTGTGACGCTCCCCGCCACGTTATGGAATATGAATTCGACGGCCGTCGTGCTCGTTACACCCACGAAATGCCCGTTGACGCTTACACCGGCGACGCCATCGTTCTGCCCATCGAAATCGAACCCTGGGGCCTGATCACTGACGAACATCTGGATGCAGCCTGCGCAAAGATCGGTATCGATCCCGCAGAACTGGAAGGTAAGATCGTTTGCCTGAACACCGGTATGCACCGTCTGTTCGACGACACCAAGGCATACTATCACTATGCATGGGGTACCGGCGTAGAAGCTGGTAAGTGGTTCGTAGACAAGAAGGTTAAGTGCGTAGCAATGGACAGCCAGGCTCTGGACCATCCCCTGCACACCGCAATGACCAGAAACGGCATGACCAAGATGGATCTGCTGGGCGCAACCGGCAGAACCCTGCTGGAAGAATACACCGAACTGTTCGGTGAAGAAGCCTGCGCAGAATTCGACAAGGATATGTACATCAAGCTGCACGGTCAGGAAGCATACGACAAGAAGTTCGGTCTCCTGGAAGACATCGGCTGCTGGGGTACCTGGGAACCCTGCCACAAGCTGCTGCTGGGCCACGGTATCGTAGGCGTTGAAAACCTGGGCGGCGACCTGGACAAGATCCCCGCTGGCAAGTGGTTCCGTTTCTACTGCTTCCCCCTGCGTTGGTACATGGGCGACGGCTCCATGGCTCGCTGCGTAGCAGAAATCGACGAAGATGACATCGTTCCCGGCGTTCCCGAAAGAACTTATGCTTACGGCGGAACCGGCTACGGCCTGGAAGAAGGCAACGGCGAAAGCGGTCTGGCATACATGCAGAAGCTGTTCGCACGCAACAAGTAAGTAAACCCTATTGAAAAAATATTGTGTGGGCGTGTTCACCGC
>SVCV01000120.1 GCA_015058185.1 Clostridiales bacterium
GGCCGCCTGTGACGTATATCGTCCCGCAGCCATCGACCAGCTGGAGATCGTGGGCAAATCCGTAGGCGTTCCCGTATTCACCATGCGGGAGTCCAAGGAACCGGATCTGATCGCCGAAAAGGCGAAGAGGGAAGCAGAGCTGAAAGGTCACGATGTTTTGATCCTGGATACTTCCGGCCGTCTGCACATCGATGACGAACTGATGGATGAGCTGGTTCGGGTAAAACAGAGAACCAAGCCCCATGAAGTTCTTCTGGTAGTAGACGCCATGACCGGTCAGGACGCGGTAAACGCAGCGGAAGGCTTTAACGAGAAGCTGGGCGTGGACGGTATCGTTATGACCAAGATGGACGGCGACACCCGAGGCGGTGCAGCCCTGTCAGCCAAGGCCGTTACCGGAAAGCCCATCAAGTTCATCGGTATGGGTGAAAAGATGGATGCGCTGGAACCCTTCCACCCCGAAAGAATGGCATCCCGGATCCTGGGCATGGGCGATATGCTCAGCCTCATCGAAAAGGCACAGGAAGCCTATGACGAAGAACAGGCAGCGGTTCTGGAAAAGAAGCTGCGCAAGAACGAATTTACCCTGGAGGAATTCCTGGAACAGTTCGGTCAGATCCGCAAAATGGGCGGATTGGCCAAAATGATGGATATGATGCCGGGTATCAATAAAAAGGACGTACAGGGCGCGGATATGGACGCAGGCGAAAGAGAACTGCGCCACATGGAAGCCATTATCCAGTCCATGACCAAGGAAGAACGGAGAGATCCTTCCATCCTGAATGCCAGCCGGAGAAAGCGTATTGCAGCCGGCAGCGGCACCACCGTCAACAAGGTCAACAACCTCATCAAAAAGTATGAGGAGACCAAGAAAATGATGAAGCAGTTCACTTCCGGAAAGCGCTTCGGAAGAAATCGGATGTTCAGAGGTTTCCAGTAAATCTCTTGCATTATATAAAAAATATTTTATTTAAAACTCACGGAGGTAAACAAAATGGCAGTAAAAATCAGATTAAAGAGAATGGGCGCAAAGAAAAAGCCTTTCTACAGAGTTGTTGTAGCAGATTCCCGTGCTCCCAGAGACGGTAAGTTCATCGAAGAACTGGGTTACTATGATCCCCTGAAGGATCCTGCAGAAATCAAGATCGATGCTGAAAAGGCCCAGAAGTGGCTGAACAACGGCGCACAGCCCACCGACACCGTTCGCGTTCTGCTGAAGAAGGCCGGCGTTGCAAAGTCTGCTCCCGAAGCTACTTCTGCTGAATAGTAAAGGGTGATTTTAATGGCTGAATTAGTTGCATCCATTGCTCGCGCTCTGGTAGATCACCCCGAGGCAGTCGTTGTCAATGCACACGATGGCGAGGGCGAAACCGTTCTGGAGCTCAGAGTACATCCGGATGATATGGGCAAGGTCATTGGTAAGCAGGGCCGTATCGCTAAGGCGATCCGCGTAGTGGTAAAGGCTGCTGCCACAAAGACAAACAAAAAAGTATCCGTGGAGATTATTCAATAGACTATGGAAAAATTGAGGTTAGGACAGATCACAGGAGCCGTAGGGCTCAAAGGCGAAGTTCGGGTGTATCCTTATACCGACTATAAGGAAAAGTTCGAAGAGCTTCCCCATGTTTTGATGGGGGAGAAAAAGCATTCTATTCAGAATGTCCGCTACCAGAAGAATATGGCGATCCTGAAGCTGTCCGGCGTCAATGATCGGACGGCAGCGGAGGCCTGCAAGGGTGAATTCCTTTTCATCGACAGAGCCGACGCTCCGCCCTTACCTGAGGATACTTATTATGTTGCAGATCTGTTGGGTCTTGCTGTGATCGAGGAAGACGGTACTCCCGTAGGGAAGCTGGCTGACGTGATCCAGAACAGTGCCCAGGATCTTTATGTCGTGGAAGATGAAGAGGGTAAGCGTTTCTCCATTCCTGCCGTGGGTGCATTCATCCGCGGGATCAATGTAGAGGAAGGCTTTATTCGCGTACACCTGATCCCCGGTCTCAGGGAGTCCGGCGTATGAATATCCACGTATTGACCTTGTTCCCCGACATGTTCCTTCCCGTTACCCAAAGTATTTTGGGCCGGGCCGAGGAAAAGGGCCTGCTTCAGGTCCGGGTCATCAATATTCGGGACTATACCCTGGACAAGCATAACCGTACCGATGATACACCTTTTGGCGGCGGTGCGGGGATGGTCATGTCTCCGGAGCCTGCTTTTCGGGCTTTGGAAGCCATCGGTGCCCAGGGAAAGCGGATCCTGTATCCTTCCCCCCGGGGAAAGGTTCTCGATCAGTCTCTTATTGAGGATCTGGCAAAGCAGGAGGATGTGGTCATTCTTTGCGGCCACTATGAAGGGGTGGACCAGAGAATTCTGGATCATTGGGAGATGGAGGAAGTCTCCATCGGAGATTATGTTTTAACAGGAGGGGAGCTGCCGGCGATGGTCATCATCGATGCGGTGGCCCGTTTGATTCCCGGCGTGCTGGGTTCTCCCGATTCTCATCTGGAGGAATCCATTTATTCCGGGCTTTTGGAGTACCCTCATTACACGAAGCCCAGGGAATTCCGGGGGCTTTCTGTGCCGGAGGTTTTGGTTTCCGGCAATCACCAGCTGATCCACCTTTGGCGCTTTGAGGAATCCCTGAAGCTCACAAAGGAAAGACGGCCGGATCTGCTGGAGGAATTTGTCCGTGCAGCGGACAGCCTTACCAAGCAAGAGAAAAAAATACTCAGGGGAATTCTGGAATCAGAAGAATAGTTCAGCGGAAGCGCTGAATTTGTCAGGGGAAGAAAATGGCGAAAACCAAGGGGCGCGTCATAAAGAGGATCTTTATCTATCTGTTCATCGCTGCAGTGGTGGCTTTGGCTGTGGTCATCTATGCCATGCCAGGGATCACCGGTGCTATGACGGAAACACTGGTAGCGGAGTACGGTTCCATGCAGGTCACAGATGATGTTACCTGCTATTTCGTGCGCCAGGAAACGGTGTGCAAGGCGGAGTCTTCGGGCTACGTGAAATACTATCTGGAAGAGGGGAGCACGGTCCGAAAAGGTGTCAGTGTTCTTTCTGTATTTCCGGAGGAAGGTGCAGAATCCGGCGGCAAGACCTATCTGGCTGCGGAAAACGGACTGATCAGCTATCATTTTGACGGATATGAAGAAACGTTCACCCCGGATACTATGAAAACTTTGAAGTTTGAGGATGTGGACGGAGCGGATTTCAGCGCCTCCGATTCCACCCGCAACTTTACGGCTTCCTCTAGACCCTGTATAA
>SVCV01000121.1 GCA_015058185.1 Clostridiales bacterium
CACATTCTTCTTAGGAGGGAATCAGCCCCTGATCCAGGTTAAGACGGAAAATAAAGAAGCCCCGAAGCTTCTCATACTTCGGGACTCTTTTACCGATTCTCTTACGCCTTTCCTGACGGCTCATTATTCCGAGATCCATCTGTTGGATGCCCGGTACTACAAGCAGTCCGTTGAGGCTTATGTAGAGGAACATGACATCGATCAGGTCCTCATCCTTTACAGCGTAGCTGTTCTGGACAGCGACAGCAGCAATTTGGCTTTCCTGCTCAGTCTTTAACAGGAAGGCTTTCCACGAATACTCGGATCCGATCCAGGGCTTCCTGCAGATTGGCAAGAGACGAAGCGTAGCAGATTCGAACGAATCCTTCGCCCCCAGGGCCGAAGGCACTTCCGGAGATTACTGCTACTTTTTGTTTGGAAAGAAGGGTTTCGCAGAACTCGTCAGAGCTCAGGCCCCACTTCTTAATACTGGGGAAAATGTAGAAGGCACCCTTGGGTTCAAAGGTTTCCATGCCCAAATCTCTCAAGCCTTCCAAAACGAAGCGTCTTCTGCGGTTATAGTCTTCCCGCATTTCGTCGATATCGGCATCGCCGTTGCGAACGGCTTCGATGGCGGCATACTGGCTGGCAGTAGGGGCGCACATGATGGCGAATTGATGGATCTTGGTCATTTGTTCCATGATGGGAGCAGGACCGCAGGCATAGCCCAGTCTCCAGCCGGTCATAGCGTAGCTCTTGGAGAACCCGTTTACCACGATGGTTCGGGGATAGAGCTCGGGAATATTGGCAGGGGAGCAGTGGGTGGAACCATAGGTCAGTTCGGAGTAGATCTCGTCGGACAGAACCATGATGTTGGTGTCTTTGATCACTTCGGCGATCTCTTCCAGATGGTGCTTTTCCATAACGGCCCCGGTGGGGTTGTTGGGGAAGGGCAAAATGAGAAGTTTGGTCTTGTCCGTGATGACCGCTTTCAGCTCTTCCGCCGTGATCCGGAATTCGTTTTCCGCCTTGGTTTCCAGGAATACGGGCACGCCGCCGCAAAGGGTGACGATGGGGCCGTAGCATACGAAAGAGGGCACGGGAATAATGACTTCCTCACCGGGATTTACGAGTGCCCGGATGGTCAGGTCGATGGCTTCGGAACCTCCTACGGTGATCAGGATCTCTTTCATGGGTTCGTAGGTCAGGTCAAAACGACGCTTCATATACAGGGAGAGTTCTCTCCGCAGTTCTTTCATACCTGCGTTGGAAGTGTATTTGGTAAAGCCTTTCTCCAGGGAGTAAATGCCGTTGTCCCGGATGTGCCAGGGGGTGACAAAGTCAGGTTCCCCTACGCCCAGGGAGATCACGTCATCCATTTCGGCCATGATGTCAAAGAATTTCCGGATGCCGGAAGGGTTGATCTGCTGTACAGCGTTGGAAAGAACGGATTGATAATTCATTAGACAAACATCATCCTTTCTTCCTGTTCGGGAAGGGCGCGGCAAATGTGTCCCTTTTCCTTGTATTTGTTCATGATGAAGTATGTGGCAGTGCTGTTGACTCCTTCAATGGTAGAGAGTTTTTGGGCTACGAACATGGAGATGTCCATCATGGTTTTGCCGGTAACGGTAACGGCCAGGTCGTAGGTGCCGGACATGAGGTAGAGGCTTTCCACTTCGTCGTATTGGTAGATCCGTTCGGCGATCCGGTCGAAACCGAAGCCTCTTTGGGGAGTTACCTTAACTTCGATCCATGCGGTGACCTGTTCCTTATCGGACTTATCCCAGTTTACCAGTGCTTTATAGCCTAAAAGGACTTCTTCCTTTTCCAGTCTTTCGATTTCGGCCTTAACGGCTTCCTCGGTCATTCCCAGCATAGCTGCGATCTGGGCGGGAGTGGTCCGGCAGTCATTTTCCAATATTTTCAGGATTTCCTTCATAGCAAAATACCTCCGAGTCGTGAAAAATTAGGATATATTATACTACAACTGTTTTTTCTTTACAACCCCTGCGGAGGTTCTGTTGCGAGCCTGGGTCACCCGATCTTAGGGGGCATGGTCCAGCCGCAAGGAATCAGCTGCTACTTGCGCGAAAAGGGGAATGGGGGTAAAATTAAATAGAGCCTGATCCCTCAGTCAGCTTCCTGAGCAACCCCTCAGTCGGCTTCGCCGACAGCTCCCCTTCACAGGGGAGCCTTAATATGGAAGGGGAGGTTGCATCGCGCAGCGATGACTGAGGGGTTGCGAAAGGAGTAATACCATGCGAATTTTAGTGATCAATGGGCCGAATCTGAATCTCCTGGGGATCCGGGAGCCCGGTATTTACGGCAATTCCACATATGAAGATCTCTTGAATCTGATCCGCAATCATTGCGAAGAAAAAGGGATCGAAGTTTCTTTCTATCAGAGCAATCACGAAGGCGATCTGGTGGATGCCATTCACGAAGCACGGACTTCCGCTGATGGTATCGTCATCAATCCCGGTGCCTATACCCATACCAGCATTGCGCTTTTGGATGCGGTCCACGCAGTCAATGTGCCTACGGTCGAGGTTCATATTTCCGATGTGAGCAAGAGAGAGGCCTTCCGCCAGATCTCTTACATTCGGGAAGCCTGTGTCAAGACCATTCAGGGCAAGGGTTTTGCCGGATATCTGGAGGCCATTGATTTCCTTGCAGCAGGTGCGTTCTGACCCTTCTGCATTGTTCTACGCCTGTGAGACCCGCATAAAATAAAAGCGGGCAATCCTTTCACTTTTGAAGGGTCGAGAATATCTCACGGGAGGATAACTATGAGCATAAAAGAGGAGTTTCTGTATGATTTCAGTCTCAACCGTCCCCGGATCCTTATCGGCGGACGAACGGGAATTTTGGATCATGTAAAGCAGATCCTCCTCATCAGCAGCACCGGCATTACGGCGGACTGCGGTGTTATGTATGTTTCCCTCCAGGGAGAGGATCTGACAGTGGATTGGATCGACGAAGGTCGGATGAGCATTACCGGCGAGATCCGTTCCGTGGAATTCTTTCCTTCCGGAAAGGCTGCCCGAGGGGAGGGCAGGCCGTGAGTCGAGGGAACTATTTGAAAGATCGGAGGCGGATCCTTGCAGAAGGATTTCGCCTTTCTGAATTTTTGACTCTTTGCATTCGGGAAGAGGTCCGGCTGCGGAAGGTCCGTCAAAAGTCGGA
>SVCV01000014.1 GCA_015058185.1 Clostridiales bacterium
GGTAGGCTGATAGCCTACGGCGGAGGGCATGCGGCCCAGAAGTGCGGATACTTCGGAACCGGCCTGGGTGAAACGGAAGATGTTGTCGATGAACAGCAGTACGTCCTGTCCTGCTTCGTCACGGAAATGTTCTGCCATGGTCAGACCGGTCAGAGCGACTCGCATACGAGCCCCGGGGGGTTCGTTCATCTGGCCGAATACCATAGCGGTCTTTTCAATAACGCCGGAATCGATCATTTCGTGGTACAGGTCGTTCCCTTCACGGGTACGTTCGCCTACACCGGCGAATACGGAGATACCGCCGTGTTCTTTTGCGATGTTGTTGATCAGTTCCTGGATCAGTACGGTTTTGCCTACGCCGGCGCCGCCGAAGAGACCTACCTTACCGCCTCGGGTATAGGGTGCGATCAGGTCTACGACCTTGATGCCGGTCTCAAAGATCTGAGAACTGGTGTCCTGCTCATCAAATGCGGGAGCAGGTCTGTGGATGGGCATTTTCTTCTGCGTTTCGCAGGGTCCCTTCGCATCGATGGTGTCGCCGATAACGTTGAACAGCCGGCCCAAAACTTCCTGACCTACAGGAACGGCAATGGGGCCGCCGGTATTGATGGCTTCCATACCGCGAACCAGGCCGTCGGTGGAGGACAGTGCGATGCAGCGAACTACGTCGTCGCCTACGTGCTGAGCAGCCTCTACCACGATCTCACCGTCTTTTACGGGGATCTTGATAGCGTTCAGCAGTTCGGGCATTGCCTCCGGCTGAAATTTAATATCTACAACAGGACCGATGATCTGATGGACAATTCCTTTCTGTTCCACAGGGTTATCCTCCTTCTATTTGAATTCTGCTGCCTATGGTCTACGCCAAAGCTTCTGCACCGCCTACGATTTCCGAAATTTCGTTGGTAATGGCCGCCTGACGGGCTCGGTTGTATGTCAGGGACAGTTCGGAAAGCATTTCGTTGGCGTTGTCGGTTGCGGCTTCCATGGCCATCCGACGGGCTGCATGCTCGCAGGTGGCCGCCTCAATAATGGAACCGAAAACGGTAAGTTCCGCATACTTGGGGATCATATAATTAAAGACCTGGTCGATGGAGGGAGCATATTCCACCTGGCGGCGGGCCACCGCTCCTTCTTTCGGGGCTTCAAATTCAAAGGGCAGCAGCTTTACGGTCTTGACCTCGTATTCCAAAGTACTCTTGAAAGCGGTGTAGATCAAAACGATCTCGTCCACCTCTCCATTTTTGTACATTTCCAGAATAGGTCCGGTGAAACTTTGCGTCATCTGGAAGGTCATATCTTCGGGAGGAAGATCGTATTCCTGACAGATCTCATAGTTTCTTCTGGCAAAGTAGTCTTTGCCCTTGGATCCTACGGTAACCAGGACGGGCTGAGAATCGCTTTCGTCCATTCTCCGCTGGGCTGCCTTAATAACATTGCTGTTATAGCTTCCGCAAAGACCTCTGCAGCTGGTTACCACGATGTAGCAGGTACGCTTGATCTCTCTGGTGCCTGCAAGGTAATCGGCAGGAGCCTCGTCCACATCCCGGAAGACCTCTTTAATGGACTCCGTCACATAGGACAGATAGCCCTGGGTCTTCTCGAAATTGGCCTTGGCTTTGCGGAGCTTGGCAGAAGACACCAGCTTCATGGCTTTCGTAATGTGCTCCATGCTGCTGATGCTTCGGATCCTTCTTTTTATGTCTCTCATATTAGAAGCTGCCAATTTAATTCTCCTTTGTCAGTCGGCGATCAGTCAAAGTTGGTGACAGACTTGAACTTTTCGATGGCTGCGGCCAAGGCTGCATTGTCCTCGTCGTTCATGACGCCGGTCTCTTTGATCTTTCTGCCGATCTCGGGATACTGGGTGTCCATAAAGGCGTAGAATTCCTTTTCAAAGGCTTTCACCTTATTGAGGGGGAATCCCTTCAGGTATCCGTTGGTAACAGCGAAGATGATCATAACCTGATGTTCGACTTTCAGGGGCTGATACTGTCCCTGCTTCAGAACTTCCATGAGGAGCTGACCATGATCCAGCCGGTCCTTGGTATCCTGATCCAGGTCGGAACCGAACTGGGCAAAGCTGGCCAATTCTCTGTATTGTGCCAGTTCCAGACGGATCTTACCGGATACTTTCTTCATAGCCTTGATCTGTGCGTCGCCGCCGACTCGGGATACGGAGATACCGGAGTTGATAGCGGGTCTCTGACCGGCGAAGAACAGTTCGGTTTCCAGGAAGATCTGGCCGTCTGTAATGGAGATAACATTGGTGGGGATATATGCGGATACGTCGCCTGCCTGCGTTTCGATGATGGGCAGTGCGGTGATGGAACCGCCGCCCAGTTCGTCGGACAGCTTTGCTGCTCTTTCCAGCAGACGGCTGTGCAGGTAGAATACGTCGCCGGGGTATGCTTCACGTCCGGGGGGACGGCGGATCAGCAGAGACATGGCTCTGTAGGCTACGGCGTGCTTGGACAGGTCATCGTATACGATGAGAACGTCCTTGCCCTGATACATGAAGTGCTCTGCCATGGCGCAGCCTGCATAAGGTGCAATGTACTGCAGGGGGGCTACGTCACTGGCGGTTGCGGATACTACGATGGTGTAATCCATAGCACCCTTATTTTCCAGAGTCTGTACCAGCTGTGCTACGGTAGACTTTTTCTGACCGATGGCTACATAGATACAGATCACGTTTTCGTTTGCCTGGTTGATGATGGTGTCGATGGCGATAGCGGTCTTACCGGTCTGTCTGTCACCGATGATCAGTTCTCGCTGGCCTCTTCCGATGGGGATCATGGAGTCGATGGCCTTGATGCCGGTCTGCAGAGGCTGGTGTACAGACTTTCTCTGCAGTACGCCGGGAGCGGGATATTCAACGGGACGGGAAACCTGTGTCCGGATGGGACCTTTGCCGTCGATGGGCTGACCCAGGGGGTTAACAACGCGGCCGATGAGTTCGTCGCCGCAGGGAACTTCCACTACCTTACCGGTAGGCTTTACGATATCCCCTTCCTTGATGGCGTTGTCGGGACCCATGATTACTACACCAACATTGTCTTCTTCCAGGTTCAGAGCCATGCCGTAGATCTCTCCGGGGAACTCGAGCAGTTCGCCGGCCATGCAGTTGGACAGACCATAAATACGGGCAATGCCGTCACCAACCTGGATAACGGTTCCGAAATCGGAAACTTCCAGCTGGCTTTTATAATTCTTTATCTGTTCTCTGATCACAGCACTGATTTCTTCGGGCCGTAAATCCAATGGGGTCACCTCTTTCTATTTTCTCACATTACCATGAGATTCTTCAGATCCTGCAGGCGTCCCTGGATGGACGCATCAATGACCTTGCCTTCCACAAAGATCTTGACACCGCCTACAAGACTGGGATCTGTCAGGTTTTTCAGCTTCACTTTCTTCTGCAGCAGTTTTCCTGCCTGTTCTTCCATAGAAGCCAATTCCTCTGCAGACAAAGGTTTCACGGAATAGATCTCGCCGGGAGCATAGCCGTCACGCTCATTCAAGAGCTGCTTATACTGGGCAGCGATCCGGGGAAGACTTTTGCCCCGACGCTTATCCGCAAGTACGCACAGGAAATTTACCATCTCCTGAGACAACTTTCCGTCAAATACCTTCAGGATAAAATCCTTTTTCTTTTCTGCAGAAATGACAGGGGTGCAGAAGAATTCATAAAGCTGGGGGTCTTCTTTGAAAAGGTTCTCCAGCTGATCCAGCTCGTTCAGGATCACGTCAACCTTTCCGCAGTCCGTGGCAGCTTCAAACAATGCTCTGCCATAGGTCATTTCAACGGTCAGTTCTGACATTGCTTCCTACCTGCCTCTTCCATGATTCTCAGTACGAATGCCCTCTGCTTTTCTTCGTCCAGTTCCCGTTCCAGGATCCGCTCAGCAGCATAGATCGCAAGAGTAGCGATCTCATCCTGCATTTCGGCTCTGGCCAGTTCCTTTTCCCGCAGAATGGCCTGCTCCGCCTGCTGAAGACGGGCAGCTGCCTGTTCGTTGGCTTCTGCGAGAATGAGCTGTGCCTGGGCTTCCGCCCTTTGCTTGGCATCCCGGACGATCTCCCGGCTTTCCGCTTCTACATTGGCAATGCGGTCCTTATAGTCGGCAAGGAGCGCGTCAGCTTCCTTGGTGACATTTTCCGCATTGTCCAAAGACTCCTGGATGGAGTTTTGGCGGGCAACCATGAAATTCCGGACTTTTTGGAAGAAAAACTTTTTGAGGATCAGGAACAGAATCAGTACATTGACCCAAATAAAAACGATGGTCCAGTTAAATTCTATAAGCTGTGTATAATGTTCCAAATCCTTCTCGCCTCCTTTCTACGTCGGCTGAAGCCCGGAGGCTTACAGCATGCCGACCAGGGGATTTGCGAAAGTCAGTACGATAGCGATTACCAGAGCGAAGATTACGCTGGTTTCGGAAATAGCCTGACCTACCAGCATGGTGGTGAGGATAGAACCGTGAGCTTCGGGCTGACGGGAAATACCTTCTACTGCCTTACCTACTGCAAAGCCCTGACCAAGTCCTACGCCCAGAGCGGCGAGACCGATGCAGCTGGCTGCCAGTGCAGACATACCCAGTACAAATGCTTCAGAAGAGATAGATCCAAACATGATAGAACCTCCTTAAGTTGCTACAGCAATTTTGTTGCTAATATTATCTTTAATGCCGGGGCCGGATACCCGACCTCTTGCATAAACGACCGAAGTGAAAATCAGTGATCATGAGCCATGGCGTTCTTCGTAAAGACCATGGTCAGCGTACAGAATATGTAAGCGTGCAGGACCGGCTCAAATACATCGAAGAACAGGTTGGGGACTAAGGGGATAAAGATCTGCAGGAAGGGAACGGAACTTCCCAGGCTGAGAGATGCGCTCTCCAGGGCTGTCATGATCAGGCACATGATGATGGCGCCCGCCAGAATGTTGCCGAAGAGTCGCAAACACAAGGAAATGGGGAAAACCACTTCTTCCAAAACCTTGATGGGAACCATGAAGGGCATGGGGTCTGCAAAGTGCTTAGCGTAACCCAGTGCACCCCGACTCCGGAAGGACGACACCTGAATAATACCGAAAGTGATCAGAGCTACAGACAAGGTCGCATTGATGTCGGAAGTAACGGGACGGAGCCCGAACAGACCCAACATGTTGCAGCCCAACAGGAAGAAGAAGATCGTCCCGATATAAGGTGCATACTTCTCCGCCTTGGGGCCCATAGTATTTTTGACCATATTATAGACTGTACCGACGATCAGTTCGGCAATGATCTGAGGCCCCTTGGGGACCTTCTCCATTTTCCGGGTAAGGATCAGTGCGAGAATGATCAGTACGATGGACACGATCCAGGCATTGACTACCGTCTCCGTAATAAAGATCTGTCCATCAAGGAATCCGAATATTTTTTTCGGCCCTAAATGATCCAATGAATGCATAACTTTACCGTCCTTTTCTGCTTCTTACTTTTCGATCCCGTTCAGGATCATAATCGTAATCATACCAGCGTTTCTTCTCCGGCCAGCCGTCCTCATCCAAATTGTTGTACTGCTTTGGCGTTTCCGGCTCTTCCTTCTTTGTAAACAAAGGTCGGAAGACAAACTCTGCAACAATGGCGACCTTTTGGGTCATAAATCCCAAAAGCGCTCCCAATGCGCAAATATAGCTTATGCGAAGGGCCAGGTAGAAAGAAATCGCATACAGAACAATCCGTATCACATATTTTATAAGCACTCCGCGCCGCCGCTTGCCCTGGGAAAAATCCAAAGTCAGGATCTGGAGTACGTGCAGGCGGAAGTTTACAGCGGAAATACAGGTCCCAAGAATCAGTCCGGCTGCAAACTGTCGGTCAAAGCCCAGAAAAATCAAAGAGATCGCCTCGATAACAACGGCTGTAAGGAAGCTGTATTTATAGATTTTTCCCTTCAATGCTGACAGATTTTTTTCTGCTTCGGACATGACTTTCTCCCGTGTTTGGAATTTTCTAAAAATTCCTGCCGATGTTAGCATAGCACTTGCGGGATGAAAATACAAGAAGTTTTTATACCCCCTACAAAATCCTTATACCTTTGACCCAAACAGAAGGGAAACCTTTTGTGCTGTCTTGACAATTTTTTGTCAAAACGGGATTTTGGAACAAGAAATCAACCTAAACGCAGGCCAAGAAGCATAGCCAAAACGCCTGCAAATCTTCTTTGGATCGGAATGGCTGCCACGGAAGATTCCCTGGGGGCTCGCTTCGGCAATCTCTTTGCAATAAAAGGCAAAACCAGGCAAACATTGTAAATGGCTGCTTTCTGGGTCATAAATCCGAGAACAGCGCCTGCGCCGCAGACATAGCTGACCTTTACCGCCAAAAGGAAGGCAAAGCAGTACAAAAGCATCCGAACGGCAAATCCCCCAAGGGCGATTCCGGCAGTACCCCGAAGCAAAGAGAGTGTCTGCAGAGATAACAGATGAAAACTTAAAATAGAAAAAACAAGACCCAAAACAAGTCCCTGAAAGAACTCCTTGTCCGGGCCTAAAATAAACAAAGAAAGACCCCCTATGACGGCAGCAGCGATCGCGCTGTGCAGGTAGATCTTTCCTCGGAACTTCGCAATATTGTTTATCACATTCATCATAAGTCTGGCCTCTTTTTCGAAAAATACGGCGTTGGCTATGGAAATACTTGTGATTGTTTTTATATACAAATCATACCATTGGGCTCACAGACCGAAAAAGAAGATTCTTTTTATACCCCCAAAGCTTTGCTTATGCCCATAGCACAATGCTTATAAAAATTATTTGTTTTTTTAATACAAAGCCCCTGCATTTTTCAAGGTTTCTTTCCTCCCCATAAAAAAAGGCGCTTTTCTCTTCGAAAAGCACCCGTTTTAATAGGCTTTGCACAAACTATTTTTATGGTTTTAAATGATTCGTATTACAAAAACCAATATGCCACCAAAGGGATGGTGATGACGCTGAGAAGAGTGGTCATGACCACGGTCCTCGTAGCCCAAAGAAGGTTCCCGCCATAATTGCTGATCAGGCTCAAAGGCGGCGCCGGTACAGGCATAGCCGAGAACAAGACCAACACCGAAAGGAATAAGGGTTCCGGGGCGAAAGGCCTTGCGATCAGAAAGGTAAGGACCGGACAAACAAGCTGCTTCAGGACGATCAGCACGTAGATCCGCCAGTCATCAAACAAACTTTTAAAGGGGATCCGGGTCATGAGAATGCCCACAGCCAGCATAGCCAAAGGCGTGGTAGCGGAGCTGATCATGCCCGTGGCCGAAAGGACCGATGTGGGAAGATCAATATCAAAGATCAAAGTGATGGCCCCCAGAAGGACTGCCGCATTGTTTACATTGATCAAAAGTTTGGGAGAGATCCTGCTCCCCTCCTGACGGGTGCAGTAAACCAAACCATAGAGACCCGTGGTAAAGGTCAAAACGCCGAAGATCAAAAGAGCCATGGCGGTATAGAGCATGGCAGAGGCGGGGAAAAGGGTCTGGACCAGAGGCACACCAATAAAGGCCACGTTGGGGATCCACACGCAGCTGACCCAGGAACCTTTCAGAGCACCGTCCCGGATCCGGCAGATCTTAGCCGTAAGAAAGCCGTACCCCAAAGCCGCAGTGCCCCAAATAGCGATAGCGATACAGAAGTACAGGCTGTTTCGGACCATGTCCGGGGAAACATCGATTTGAAGCGCGTTAAAGATGACCACAGGAAGAAAGAAGTTCATCAGAAGCTTCATCAGGCCCCCGACCCATTCCTCCTTTACCAGGCCGCATCTTTTTACAATATATCCGGCGATCACAATGAGAAACAAAGCGATCATCCGGCCAAGAGTAACACTGAATACTGTCAAATCTATCTCCTTCCCCCTCAGTCAGCAAAAGGCGGAGGGGGTGCACTTACAAAAACAACATAACGGTCACGGGAAGCGTAATAATGCTTGCCAGGGTGGAAACGACCACAAACCTCGTCCCCCACATCAAGTCACCGCCGTGGGCAGTCAAAGACGCCAGCAAGGGTGCGGGCATGGGCATGGCTGCGGAAATAACGAATACTGCCAGGAAAATGTAATCCGGAGAGAAAATACTCATGACGAAATAGGCGATCACCGGCAAAATGATCAGCTTGATCACAAGAACCACATAGATCTGCCAACTGGAGAAAATGCTTCGGAAAGGAATTCGGGACATAATGGAGCCGATGGCCAGCATCGCCAAAGGTGTAGTGGCAGAGGTAAGCATGCCCGTAGCCGAGAGCAAAGCCTTAGGCATGGGAATATCCAGGAAAAGGGTCAGAAAACCCAAAAGCAGTGCAATCGTGCAGGGATTCAGCAAGGTCTTTGCGGAAATCTTTGTTCCGGATTTTTTGCTGCAAAGGTCCATGACAAAAATGCCGAAGGTAAAGGTCAAAAGCAGGGAGCTGACGATAGACAGGCTTGTATAGAAGAGAGCTTGCGGCGGCAGCAGCACCTGAATAATGGGAACCCCTACGAAAGCGATATTGGGGATCCAGGAACAGCTGGCCCAGCAGCAAAGCTCCGATCCGTTTTTAATGCGGAACAGCTTCGCAAACAGAAGACCCAACCCCATGCCAACAAGGCAGAACACAACATAAGTCCAGCTGAAGAACAATCCGTTCTTTGCAAGTTCCGGAGAGATCTCCAGCTGCAGGCTGTTGAAGATCAGTACGGGCAAAAAGAAGTTGGCGAGCAGCTTCATAAGGCCGTCGATCCATTCTTTCTGGATCATCTTTGCCCGGGTCAGAATATAGCCGGCCATGACGATGATAAACAGCGCGATCATTTGGTTTAAGGTAATAATAAAGATAGACATAATATACCTTTCTCAACCCCTCAGTCAGCTCTGCTGACAGCTCCCCTTCACAGGGGAGCCTTTTGCGATTTTGCACCACTTTGCACAAACGATCCCGAGCCTCCCCTTCACAGGGGAGCCTTTTGCGATTTTGCACCACTTTGCACAAACGATCCTGAGCCTCCCCTGTGAAGGGGAGGTGCCCCGCAGGGGCGGAGGGGTCGCACTTAAAAAAACAGGCCTGCGAAAACAGGCCTGTTTACTGTCGGGTTACTTATTTGCTGCCCATTCTTTGATATGGTTTACGATTCTTGCGCAGGCCTGTCCGTCTCCATAGGGATTTACGGCCTGTGCCATCTTCTTATATGCTTCTTCGTTGCTCAGCAGCTCTTTAGCCATGCCGTAGATCGTATCACGCTCTACGCCGGCCAACCGAACCGTGCCGGCTTCCACTGCCTCCGGACGCTCCGTCTCTTTGCGAACAACGAGAACGGGCTTCCCGAGAGAGGGAGCCTCTTCCTGCATGCCGCCGCTGTCGGTGATGATCAGGTAAGACCGGGACATGAGATTGACAAAAGGCTGATACTGAAGGGGTTCGATCAAGTGGACTCTTTCCGTACCCGCAAGGATCTCGTTTGCAATTTCCCGAACCTTGGGATTTAAGTGTACAGGATAGACCACTTCCACATCGGGGAATTCCCGGGCAATATCCCGGATAGCGGAGAAAATATGGACCATGTTTTCCCCTAAGTTTTCCCGGCGGTGGCAGGTGACTGTGATCACCCGGCGGCCTTCGAAGTCTAAGGTCTTTAAGGTTTCCTCTTCAAATTCATAAGGCTTATCCGCTACCTGCAGCAAAGCATCGATAACGGTGTTTCCGGTGATGTAAATATGGGCATCGGACATGCCTTCCCGAAGGAGGTTGTTCCGGTTCCGTTCCGTGGGCGCAAAGTGCAGTTCTGCCAGATTGCCCGTCAGGATCCGGTTCATTTCCTCCGGATAGGGAGAGTATTTATCGTAGGTCCGCAGGCCGGCTTCCACGTGGCCTACGGGGATCTTCTGATAGAAGGCGGCCAAGGCTGCCGCAAAGGTGGTAGTGGTATCGCCGTGAACCAATACGATATCCGGCTGCACTTCCTGAAGAACGGACTCGATGCCTTCCAGCACGCCGGAAGTGATCTGACTGATGGTCTGGTTCTTCTTCATCAGATTCAGGTCATAATCAGGGGTCAGTTCAAACAGTTCCAGTACCTGGTCCAGCATTTCCCGGTGCTGGGCAGTAACGCAAAGAACAGATTCGATGCCCTCTTCCGCCTGTAAGGCTTTTACAAGAGGAGCCATTTTTATCGCTTCCGGCCGGGTGCCGAATACGGACAATACTTTGATGCTCATTCTGCATCCTCCTTGGGTTCTTCCTTTTTCTTTTCCTTCAAAATGTTCCCGGATCTGTGGTCGTTGATAAAGACGCTGACCAAAACGATGGCTACGATGATCAGTGCCAATCCCTCAAAGTACAGATGACGGCTCAGAATAATGGCAGCCACGCCCATAACGCCGCTGATGCAGTACAGGGTCAAAACAGCCCGGCGCTGGCCTAAACCGGCAGCCATAAGGCGGTGGTGGAGATGCCCCTTGTCCGCTTCCATAATGGGCCGCTTGTTGATGATCCGGCGGCAGATGGCGAACAGGGTATCGAAAATGGGAAGCGCCAAAGCGAAGATGGGCAGGATAATGGCGATGACCGTGGCACTCTTGGTTACCGAGGTCATGGATACCGCCGCCAGCATAAAGCCTAAGAACTGGGACCCGCAGTCGCCCATAAAGGTCTTTGCAGGATGGAAGTTATAAGGAAGGAAGCCGCAGCAGCTGCCCGCAACAGCCAAAAGAGGCATGCAGACTTCGTAGCTGCCGTGGATATAGGCGGTAAAAGCGATGGCAATGGAGGAAATACAAGCGATGCCGCCCGCAAGACCGTCCAGGCCGTCGATGAGGTTTACCGCATTGGTGATGCCGACCACCCAGATCACCGTCACGATCAGGCTGACGATCATGGGAAGGCGGATCAATCCATCGCTGAAGGGATCGCCGAAAAACTCGATCCGAACGGCGAAGAAATACAAGATCAAGGCGCATACGATCTGTGCTGCCAACTTGACCTTGGCGGAGAGCCCCTTAACATCGTCCACCAGGCTTACAACAAAGATCAAAAGACCGCCTAACAGGATCCCCACAAGACGCATATCGAAGGAGAATCCGGTCATGTAGGATAAACCGATCCCCGGCGTCCAAAGCACCAGGGTAATGACCGTGCCCAGGAAGATGGCCAACCCACCCATTCTGGGGATGGGACGGCTGTGCATCCGGCGGGCGTCCTTGGGAACGTCCACCGCTCCGACCTTCGGAGCCAGTTTAATGGACAGCGGTGTAAAGATCAGCGAGATCGCAAACGCTGTTATGAATATGATGATGACTTCTTTTACCATTTTCTCTAATCCTTATTTCTTTTTTATTCGGAAGCCTTTTCCCCCAGGATCTCCGGCTGGATCCCTGCTTCCGCAAGCATTTCCATTGCAAGTTCATCAGGATAGCCTTCTTTGATGACGATCCGCTTGATCCCTGCATTGATGATCATTTTTGCACAGATGGCACAAGGCTGATTGGTGCAGTACAAGGTTCCGCCGGCAATGCTTTGGCCAAGGTGGGCGGCCTGAATGATGGCGTTTTGTTCTGCGTGAAGACCCCGGCAAAGTTCATGTCTCTGACCGGAAGGCACCTGGAGCTGGGCCCGCAGGCAGCCTTTTTCGCCGCAATGGGAAATTCCCATGGGAACTCCGTTATACCCGGTAGCCATGATCCGCTTGTCCTTTACAATGACAGCACCGACGGCTCTCCGAAGGCAAGTGGAGCGCTTTTGGGCAACTTCGGCCATTTCCATGAAATACTCATCCCATGTGGGTCTCTTGTTCATCTTGTGTTCTCCTTTTAAATTTTACTACGGACGGGCGATGGCATATCCCCGCTTTTCAGCGGATTCTCTGATGGCACGGATGAATTCAGGAGTGGTGCCGCAGCAGCTGCCGGCGATGGAGATCCCGGCATCCAGCATCTGATCCATGTAGCGCATAAATTCTTCAGGAGTGACTTTATAAACGGTCTTGCCGTCTTCCACTACAGGAAGTCCGGCATTGGGCTGCACAACTACGGGAAGCTTCGTCAGTTCCAGGAAGTTCTTTACGAGGGGAAGCATTTGTTCCGGACCAAGGGAGCAGTTTAAGCCCACTGCGGAAACCCCTACTTCCTCCAGTGCTTCGATGATATCTTCGGGGCGGGCACCCATAAAGGTCCGTCCGCCGGCTTCGAAGCTGCAGGAAGCGAAAACAGGAAGGTCGCAGTTGTCCTTTGCGGCCTGACAGGCGATCCGGATCTCGTTGGCGTCGGAGAAGGTTTCGCAGAAGATCAGATCCGCACCGGCATCCACACCGGCCGTGATCATTTCCGCAAAGACGTCATAAGCTTCGTCTTCTTCCATGTCGCCGTAGGGCTCCAAAAGCTGGCCGGTGGCGGCAATATTAAGAGCAACGAAACCTCTGCCGTGGCGGGTATTCGCCTTTTCCGCAGCATTCCGGGCAATGCTCATAGCCTGGTCAACCACTTCTTTTACGGTCTTTCCCGTGTCCTTTAAGTGGAACCGGTTTGCAGAGAATGTATTACAAGCTACCAAATCGCTTCCGGCATCAAAATAATCCCGGTGAAGCTGTTCGATGGCCTTTGCTTCGGTGAAGTTCAACAGTGCGGGATACTTTCCGCCGTTCAGTCCCCGGGCCTGCATCATGGTACCCATGGCACCGTCACCGATCAGGAGTTCTTTACCGATCAAGTCCTTAAGCATCGTCATTTTTCTTCTCCTATTACAATATCTTCAAAATAGACCTGCTGCAGGTACAAGCCTCCGGGAGGCGCTGTACGCCCTGCCCGGCTGCGGCTGCAGCTTTCCAAAACAGCCGTTACATCTTCCGGAGCCCGCAGTCCCATTCCAATTTCCACAAGGGTCCCGGTGATGATCCTGACCATATTATATAAAAATCCGTCCCCGGTGACAAGCAGTGTCACAAAGGGAATCCGGTCTGTACCTTCAAAAGATTGGCGGACTTCCAGTTTGTGGATAGTCCGTACAGTGGTTTCCGGTTCCTGGCCGCCGGCGGCCATACAGGAACGAAAATCGTGGGTTCCCTCAAACAGACGGGCCCCGGCTTTCATGGCCTCAATGTCCAGTTCCCGGGGGATCTGCCAGCAATGATTTCGGGCAAAGATATCCGGCTCCGCGCCATAACGGATCCGATACCGGTAGGTCTTTCCCCTGGAATTGAATCTGGCATGGAAATCCTCAGGCACTTCCGAAGCCTCCACGATCCGGACATCTCCCACCCGATCCAGCATATTATTTACTGCCAGGGGGATCCTCTCCACGGGAATGCCGAAATCGCCGGAAAAGGTGGCCTGCTGCCCTAAGGCATGGACCCCGGCATCCGTCCGGCTGGTTCCGGAAAGGGCGATGGCTTCCCCGCAAACCCGGGAAAGAACTTCTTCCAACTCACCCTGGACCGTGCGGCAATTGGGCTGCCGCTGCCATCCGTGGAAATCGGTGCCGTCATATGCGATTTTCAAAAGCACATTTTTCATCGTATACTCGCGAATCCTGTATAAATGCGGTTTTTTGTGGAAAATTTAAAAATATCCTATCATAAATTGCTGTACGAATGCAATTTACCCGCCTTTTTTGGCGTTATATAATATAGGAAAGATCAAAGGAGGTTAGGTCATGGTACAGGCCGGCGAAATTTCCAGCATAAGCGAAGACTTTTTAGCGGCGTTCTCTCACGAGATCCGGGGTGCGCTTTCCCTCTTATCCGGATCCCTTTGCGTCCTGCAGATGACGGAACTGTCGGGCGCGCAAAAGGAATTGACCCGAAAGATGGAAAAGGCTTCGTCTCTTCTACTGAGCCTGTCCAACAATATTCTGGATCTGAACCGACTGCGGGAAGGAAAAGAAAAGCTTCATCCGACCACATTCCTGCTGGATGACGTTCTTGAAGACATCGACCTTCTCTTTCGGGACAAAGTCCAGGATAAAGGCTTACTTTGGGAGTGTATCCCAAGCTACCCCTCCGGTCTGACCATTACGGCCGACCGAACCCGCCTCATGCAGATCCTGACGAATCTCCTGAACAATGCATGCAAGTTCACGGACCACGGCCTTATTCGTCTCAGGATCGCCCTTTTCGGCCCGCAGAGCGACGAAAGGATCTTTTTTGAAGTAGAGGACACCGGGATCGGAATAAGCCCGGAAGATTTGGGAAATCTTTTCCGGGAATATTACCAGGCCGACAACAGCCTGACCCGACTTCACGTAGGAAGCGGACTTGGCCTTTGTGTCGCAAAGCGGCTGGCACAGGCGATGCAGGGGGACCTGTCCGTATCCTCAACGCCCGGTCGGGGATCTTCTTTTGCCATCCATATTCCACTCGTTTTTCCGCAAGAGGTTCTTGCAAATCCGGCCTGAGGAATTTCCTCAGGCCTGGATTTTTTTTGCTATTTATTTTTTCCAGGAGCTCTTCAGGTCAACGATCTGGTTGAAGACC
Source organism: Clostridiales bacterium (assembly GCA_015058185.1). Classification (GTDB taxonomy): domain Bacteria; phylum Bacillota; class Clostridia; order Peptostreptococcales; family Anaerovoracaceae; genus SIG263. The sequence continues at coordinate 14,469 of SVCV01000014.1, forward strand.
AATTCGTCTTTGCTGAACAGCTTGGAGTCGGCGATGTAGTAGCCCTTCCGGAAGAACTGGAACCGTTCGCCGGGTTTGGCATCCTTCAAAGAAGGTTCTGCGAAGGCTTCTACTACCTTTTCAGACTCGGGGTTGATATAAGTTTCGCCGTTTTCGTCTTCCATCATCAGATAATCGTAGAGACGAACCTTTAAGGGTACGGCGGTCTTTGCGTCTACCCAGTGGATGGTGCCCTTGACCTTCCGGCCTTCGAAACCGCTGTCGCAGCGGGTCTCGGGATCGTAGGTGCAAAGCAGTTCCACTACGTTGCCCTCTTCATCCTTCACAACTTCGTTGCAGGTGATGAAGTAGGCGCTCTTGAAACGAACTTCGTTTCCGGGGAACAGGCGGAAGTACTTCTTTGCGGGAACTTCCATGAAGTCTTCCCGTTCTACATACAGTTCACGGGAGAAGGGAACCATTCTGGTGCCCATGGCTTCGTTTTCCTTATTGTTTTCGATCTTCATCTCTTCGGTCATATCCTCAGGATAGTTGGTGATGGTGACCTTGAGGGGATCTAAGATGACCATCCGGCTTTCCACCTTTTCCTTCAGGTCTTCCCGGACGCAGTGTTCCAGCAGGGAAATGTCTACGGTGCTGTTGGCCTTGGCTACGCCGATCCGTTCGCAGAAATCCCGAACGGCTTCGGGGGTGTAGCCTCTCCGGCGGATACCGGCGATGGTGGGCATCCGGGGATCGTCCCAACCGCTGACGGTACCGTCATCCACGAGAGCCTTCAGATAGCGCTTGCTCATTACGGTATTGGTCAGGTTCAGACGGGCAAACTCGATCTGCTGCGGGGGCATGGGCCAATCCAGTTCCTGGAGGACCCAGTCATACAGAGGACGATGATCCTCGAATTCCAGGGTGCAGATGGAGTGGGTGATCTCTTCGATGGCGTCTTCAATGGGATGAGCGAAGTCGTACATGGGATAGATGCACCACTTGTCTCCCGTATTGTGATGTTCTGCGTGAGCGATCCGATAGATGACGGGGTCTCTCATGTTGATGTTGGGAGAAGCCATATCGATCTTGGCACGGAGAACCTTTTCGCCGTTTGCGTACTTGCCCTGGCGCATTTCCTCAAAGAGAGCCAGGTTTTCTTCGATGGTACGATTCCGGTAGGGGCTTTCTTCGCCGGGACGGGTCAGAGTACCTCTGGTGTTCTTGATCTCATCCGCAGTCAGGTCGCAGACATAAGCCTTGCCCTTCTTGATCAGCTTCAGAGCGCATTCGTACATAGTATCGAAGTAATCGGAAGCCCAAAGACGCTTTTCCCACTGGAACCCTAACCAGCGTACGTCCTCTTCAATAGAAGTTACATATTCTACGTCTTCCTTTACGGGGTTTGTATCGTCATAACGGAGATTGCACTTGCCTCCGTATTTTTGTGCGGTGGTAAAGTTCAGGCAAATAGACTTGGCGTGGCCGATGTGCAGATAGCCGTTGGGTTCGGGCGGGAACCGGGTGTAAACGGGTCTGTCACCATAAGTCTGATCTTCCAGGTCCTTGTCGATAATATTGTGGATGAAATTCGAACTGATCTCAGCCATGGGAATGCCTCCTGTGTATCTAGAAATGTAGGAAATATTTAAGATAATCCTAATTTATTAGTATACCATAATCTCAGCAATAGGAAAGGAAAAAATGAAAAAAAACCTGAGAGGATACCCTCTCAGGTTTTCTTACGTGGTATATGAGCCTCCCCTGTCAAGGGGAGGTGGCCCGAAGGGCCGGAGGGGTTGCTACTTCAGCACTCTGTACAGGATCACGGCCATTTCCGCTCTGGTCAAATTGCCCTTGGGACGGAAGGTCTTATCGGTGTAGCCGGTAATGACGTTGGCTTTTACCAATGTGGCTACGGAGCCGGTGGCGTAGGAAGAGATGCTGGTTCTGTCCTTCAGAGCAGTCAGATTTGCACTGGTGCCGTCGGGCAGGCTCTTCTTTACTACATCTAAGGTTCTGTCCAGAAGTACGCAGGCATCCTGACGGCTCAGGTTTGCTTCGGGATTGAACTTGCCGTCGTCGCCGCCCTTGGCGATGCCCAGAGCCTTGGCTACGGCGATGGCCTGTGCGTAGTACTTGGAGGAGGGAACATCCTTGAAGTTGCCGCTGGTGGTGGCCTTCAGATCAAAGGCTCTGTAGAGCATGAGGATGAAGTCGCCTCTCTTGATATTTGCTGCGGGGCTGTAGTTGTTGCCGCCGGTACCGGTTACAACGTTCTGGATGTACAGGTAGTCGATGGCTTCGGAGGCCCAGCTGTAATTGCTGGTCACGTCCGTGAAGTACTGGGATGCACCGGTCTGCTGGGGAGTCTGGGGCTGCTGAGGCTTCTGGGTGGAGCCGGGTAAGGTAATGGCGATCTTGCCCTTGTAGGCGGTGCCTCCCAGGTCATATGCGGTGTATTCCAGGTTGAAGGTTCCGGCATAAGTTGCGTTGGGAACCAGATACAGTCTGGCGGCGGAAGGATCGCCGTTCCGATAGTACTTGGTGCTGGCGGAAGTTACCAGAGAGCCCTTATTATTGGCGTTCAGATAACCATAATACAGGCCGCCGTAGGCGTTCACTACAGGCGTTACGGTCACATAGCTGAGACCATATCCCGAAGAGGACGCATTCTTTACCAAAGATTCGATGTAGCTGACAGGGAATGCCAAAACATCGGTGTTCTTGATGCTGTAGGTCAGAGTATTTACCGTCTTTTGTGTGGTTTCCTTCACCTCGATGCTGATGGTGCCGGTGTAGCCGTTATCATTGGAATCAAAGGCGGTGTAGCGGATATCCACCGTTCCGGTGTAGCCGGAGGCGGGAACGAAAGTGATCTCTCTGAAGTAGGGACTGCTGTTCCGATAGTATTCTCTGGAAGTGGAAACGGAGGTCTGTCCGCTTACCTGGTAGCTGTAGTACAGCGCACCCTGGCTGCTGCTGGGCAAGGAGGTGAACTTCACATAGGAGAAGTTCTTGTCCGTCATTTCATCGAATACGGCATTCAGGTCGCTGTTTACGAAGGTTACGGTTTCGCCCTGGTTGATGGTGTATTCCACAGGATCCAGCTGACCGGAGTTGGTGCCTACGATGAAACGGATCTTACCTTCGTAGTAGTTGCCGCTGGTGTTGTAGGCCTTGTAGCCGATGGTTACGGTACCGGTATAGTTGGTCCTGGGAACGAAGGAGACCTTTTCTAAATAGAGGGATTCGTTCAGGTAGTAGCCTGCGGTAGAGGAAACTCTGTAATCATAGTGACCGCTGCTGTGGGTGTAGTTGTAGTTCAGATAGCCATAGGTGCTGGAGGGCAAATTGAACTTAATGTGGGACAGGGTTCCTGCACCATTGTTTGCAAATGCGGTGGTGAAGTCGGACTTCTTCAGGGTTGCGTAGCCGCCCTTGCGCATTTCGTAGGTAATGGTACCCAGTTCCGTGGAAGCTGCGGAGATGTATACGGTAATGGTACCGTTGTAAGCACTGTTGTCCGTGGCGTAGCCTCTGTAGTTGATGGTGCAGGTTCCGGTCTTGGTGCCGGGAACAAAGGTCACATCGCCGATCAGAGGAGTGTTGCCGTTGTAGTAGTAGCTGGTGTAGGTGCTTACTCTTGTATTGGAAGCGGAGGAAGAGGGAGAGTAATTCTGATACAGGGATCCGTAATTGGTGTTGGGCAGGGAAGTAAACTGGATGTACTTCAAAGTCTTGCCGGTTGCGGCATAGAATTCGCTGTAGAATTCGCTGGGATCCAGGTCTTCATATTCGTCCTGAGCCATATTCAGGCTGAAGGAAGGATTGTTGGTCCGAACATGGATGGTGACCTTGATGATGCCGTTCTTGGGGTTTGCACCGTTTACATCATAGGCGGTATAGGCCAGGTTGAAGGTCTGAGCCGTTACGCTGGCGTAGGGCTGGAAGACAACATCGTTCAGATAGATCTGGCCGGAAGTGGAAACATAGTAGCACTTGTTATCCGCTGCCAGGTTGTAACCGCCGCTGTACTTGGTTCTCATGGTACCAAGAGAAGAGGAAGGCAGAGTAAAGGTTACATAACCCATATTGTTGCCGGTGAGGCTTCTGTAGTAGGAGTTGATGGTGGAAGAAACACCGCTCATGTTCACGTAGCTGCCTCTGTCTACGGACAGGGTAACGTCGGTGAGAGTGCTGGTAACTTCCTTAACGGTCATGGTGATGGTACCGGTGTATTCGGTTCCGGATGCGCCATAGGCCTTGTATTCCAAAGTAACGGCCCCTGCGTTCTTGGGAATGTAATGCAAAGTGCTCAGGCCGATCTGGCCGGATGCGGGAGTTACATAGAAGGTCTCATCTGCGGTGATGGCAGTTCCGGGAGAAGCCACGGAGCTGAAATTCTTGTAGATGGCGCCGTTGGTGGGGGGAGTAAACTTTACGGAAAGCAGATCTTCACCGGTGGCATCGGAGAAAGTCAGTCCCAGCAGGCTTGCCAAGGGAGGAGTTCCGCCGATGGGCTTGGAAAATGCCAGGTCTGCACCCTGATCCACGGTACCGATACCGAAGGGATCGATGGTGGTGTCTGCAGTGTATTCGATGGTCAGGGATACGGTTCCGCTGACTTCTACATTGTCCTTGTCATAGGCCTTGATAAAGAAGCTGTGGCTGTCGGCTACGGCGTCTTCTGCGGGAACGAAGGTCAGCTTACCGGCTGCGATATCAGCCAAAGTAATGGCCGTACCGGAATCCACATCCACGCCATTGAGCTTCAGCTTACCCCAGGTGGGCTGGGCGCCGACTACAACGATCTGCAGCAGGGTCTCGCCGTCATTCTGGGTGTACTTAGCGGTAAAGTCAGATGCTGCGAAGGTATAAGCAGCATTGAGAGTCTTGGTGACTGCACCATTGAAGGTGGCATCTACCTTGGCCTTCCGGACTACGGTTACATTATAGGTAGTCTTATACAGGGCATGGGCCTCATCTGCTGCATAAACATAGGTGACTTCAATGGCCAAAGGAGCACCATCGATCACAGCGCTGCCGCCGCTGGTGATGTTCACGGCCAAATACTTTTCTTCATCAAAGGACAGATTTGCGCTGGAGAGTTCCAGTTCATCGTCCGGATAGATATAGGGAACGGTAATGGAAATGTCCGTTCCGGAAACAGTAGCCACCCCTGCGGTAGCGCCGAAACCGGTGAGAACTTCTTCGCCGTCCTGGTAAACAGGAGCAGGAGTTTCCGTGCCGCTTCCTGCATCACCAGAGTCCTCTGTTCCGGTCGCAAAAGCAGTGCACGGGAAGCACAATGCCACCATAGCCAAAGCAAGAAGCAGGGCTATGCTCTTCTTAAATGTCATTTTTCTCTTTCCCATAATTTCTCTTTCCTCCCAAGTAAATTACTTCGATTTGCCGCATAAGGCTCGTCCGGATTTTGGGCAGACTTCTCCTTATACATAGTCATCTTATCACATGTTGTAGCAAATAGGAAGTAAAAAATCTATATATTGTAGACGGGAAAAGTGAGAATTTGTTCCAACCCCCCAGTCCGCTTCGCGGACAGCCCCCCTTGACAGGGGGGCCTTTTTGTTTTGAGGCTCCCCTGTCAAGGGGAGGTGCCCGAAGGGCGGAGGGGTTGCTGACATAAAAAAACAAGGGACGGAAAAATCCGTCCCTTGTAATGTTTCAGCTATTCAGCTAAATTCGTTTCGGTAATTACCAACCCAGCTTTGCAGCGTCGTCAGCGGTTACGTATACGATGGTGTCCCAAGCACCGGACTTCTTGTCCAGCTGCAGAGGCATGATGTATGCGCCCTTCTTAACGTCGGAGGAGGTACCTACGGAAACCTTATCGAATTCGTAGCCAGAATTGTCAGCCTTAACCTTGATGTTCAGCTTGTAGAAGTTGGAAGCTGCGCCGATGTACTGGTATGCAGCGGTGGTGCCGTCGCCCAGATCTACGGTGCCTTCTGCCTTCTTAACAACCTTGATCAGGTGATCGAAGTCGCCGGACAGTGCCTTAACAGTGTAGCCACCGTTGAAGTATGCATAGTGTTCGCCAACTGCGAATGCGCCTTCCTTCATGGGAGCTGCTGCTGCTACGCCGGTAGCTGCGGTAGTGGTTTCGATAGCGTCTGCCTTATACTTCAGGCTGAAGATGGTGTCCTTAGCCAGGGAGATGGTCTGGTCAACGGATACGAAATCTACTACTGCGCCATTTACCAGAACGGTACCACCGTAGATGGGTTCGTTCTTAGCATTGTAGGTCTGGTAGTTGCCGGTGATGATACCCAGGTTGGAAACAGCCTTGGTGTTGTCAGCGGTGGTGATAACGATAACGTCTACCTTACCCAGGTTATTGGTGTAGAATGCTACGCCAGTGCCATTGAAGTCGTTGCCGGTCTTCAGGTTGGCCAGAGCGCCCATGTTCCAATCCTTCTGCTTTGCAGCCTTGATGTCGAAGATAACTGCTGCATCTTCGATCAGCATGCCGTTCAGGATACCCTTGTCGGTCAGAGTGGAAGCAGCGATGGGAGTTACTTCGGTGATTTCAACGATCTTGCCGTCTGCATTGGTCTTGAAGGTGATCAGGTCCTTAACAGCCAGGCCAGCCTGTACGGTCTGAGCATATTCAGCCTTGTTGAAGTCATAAACTGCCTTTTCGCCATCCTTGGTCATCAGGTACAGCTGCCATACGCCAGCGGAACCGTAGGTGGTCTTTTCGGTTACAACATCCAGAACGATTGCATAGTTGCCAGCATAGCTGTCAGCCTTGTATGCGGACAGTTCGCCCTTGTAGTTCAGGAAGTAGGTACCTTCGTTGCCCAGTGCGGGAGCATAGGAGTCAACGGGGTTCTTGGACAGCTTGTAAGCTGCATCACCGATGGTGTAAGCTTCCTTACCGGGAGCGCCTGCAACCTTGGTGATCTTGCCGTTTGCGGTGTCGGTGGATACACCGATCTTGGTGATGTATGCATCTGCAGAGTCTGCATATACGGTTACGATAGAATCCTTAGCGATGGTAGCCAGATCTTCTACGCCAACCAGCTGCAGCCAGCTGTAGTCGATAGCATCAGTCTTGGTCATCTTGAAGCCGATGGATGCGATCTTGTCATCTGCTGCCAGGATGTCTGCATCGTCTTCAGTCCACTTCAGTTCTGCATCTGCAACCCACTGTGCGGTGGTGTAAACTTCGTCAATGTAAACGCCGTTCAGCTTTGCATTGATGGTGTAAACGCCCTTGTCAGCTACGGTTACGGAGTTAGCAGTCTTTACGCCATTGTAGAAATCTTCAACAGCTGCGCCGTTGGGATCTGCGTTGAACTTGTATTCGGTGTCGCCAACTACGAAGGTTGCGGGCTTGGTGCCAACTGCAGCCTTGTATTCGCCGGTCAGCATTGCGCCGTATTCCTTAGCAACAACAACGGGAGCGTCGCCCTTGGTTGCATCGTAAACGGGAGCGCCTGCGCTGTAATCCTTGTCTACGTTGATCCAGTAGTAGTCTACCTTTTCACCAACGAATGCGGACAGGTCCAGACCGAAGTTCTTCAGTGCATCGTGAGCGTCGATCTGATCGAAGATAGCAGCTTCAACCTTAACTGCGCCCATTCTTTCCAGCATGTCGCCAGCGGAGATCAGGGTACCCAGTGCGTTGTACTGTACCATGGAGCAAGTCAGAGTGTTGTAAACCATCAGAGCGATGTCGCCTCTGTTTGCGCCAGCTGCGGTAGCAACTACGCCCTTCAGGATGCCTTCGGACATTGCTACGTTAACGTGGGATGCGGGCCATGCACCTACGAGGTACTGGTCCTGGTAGCCCAGAGCACGAACCAGCATTGCTGCTGCTTCCTGATAGGTTACGGGGTTTTCGGGACGGAAGGTGCCGTCGGGATAACCGGTGATGATGCCCAGGCTGGTTGCATAGGCGATGTAGCTGGTGGCCCAGTGGGAGCCTGCTACGTCGGGATATGCAGCGTAGGAGCCGGTTACGTAATCATCAAGGCTCAGAGCGGTGATGATCAGCTTACACATTTCTGCTCTGGTAACGACCTTTTCGGGCTTGAAAGTGCCATCGGGATAACCGGAAACTACGTCCAGTGCGCCCAGAACGGCTACTGCGCCTTCGTACTTGGTGCCAGCTACGTCACTGTAGTCGGAGCTGGATGCTGCTACGAAGGAGAAGCTGCCCAGGATCATTGCGAGAGCAAGTACGATTGCAAGTACTTTCTTCATTACAATTTCCTCCTTTAGGAATCTTCTCGAAGGGGATTTCTGCTTAAAAAACAAATGATCAAACTACCTTCCCCTTCTAAAGATAATCTGACATTATTTCTACAGGCTCCCGCAGGGGCGGAGGGGTTGCAGGCAATAAAAAAACCGAGAGAAAAATCTCTCGGTTTTTTATTGCGTATTAAGC
>SVCV01000015.1 GCA_015058185.1 Clostridiales bacterium
TGCCCTTCTTCAAGAGAATCAAGAAGCTGAAGGTCAGAGATACCGAGTTCGTAAAGAACACCTCCAAGAAGATCAAGCGCTTCGTAGCCGAAAACAAGAACTAAAAGGAAAACACCCCGTGCCAGGTGCACGGGGTTTTCTTTTGCATAAAAAACCCCCGCATCATGGATGCGGGGGTTGCTATCGTTTAGGCTCCTCCGTTTACGGGGGAGCTGGCTCGCCGCAGGCGAAACTGAGGGAGCCATGCTATTTGATTTCTGCGTTTTCCAGGATCATTTCCTGAACTTCAGCTCGCAGCAGTTCTACTTCCAGAACGCCTTCGCCCAGGTAGGATTCTACGTCCTTACCTACGTTTTCGTAGAAGTCCTTTTCGTCAGCATAGCCCAGGTTTTCGGTGATGAAGAGCTGTCTGCCGGCTTCGTATTCTTCGTCGGTGAGGCTCATGTTTTCGGCTCTCAGGATGGCAAAGAATACTAAGTCTTCGGTGGTCATGGCTTCTGCGTAAGCGTCGATTTCCTTGTTGAAATCTTCAGCGGTGGCACCGGAGTACTGTTCTACGAATTCATCATAGGACATGCCGGCCATTGCGGCGTAATACTCATAGGTAGACTTTACGTTTTCTGCATAGATCGCAACGGCTTCTTCGGGCAGCTTCTTGATCTTGGAGCCGTCAACAACGTCGGTCCAGGCTGCAGCCATCATCTGCATGTGTGCCTCGTTTTCGCTGATCTCGGTCAGCTCTTCCAGCAGCCAGGCCTTATATTCTTCTACAGTGTTGTACTCGGTGTTCCGGGCTACATGAGCATCGGTGAGTTCTACAGGTTCTGCAGGAGCAATGGCGGTAACCACTACGGTAAATTCAACGGGAGCACCGGAATAATCGGGGTTTACGGTATAGGGATCGGGGAAGTTCAACTGCAGTTCTACGCTTTCGCCTACGGAAGCGCCGATGAGGCCTTCTTCGAAGCCGTCAATGAACTGACCGGAACCGATCACCAGATCGGTGGTGCCGGAGCCGCCGTCAAAGAGCTTTCCGTCCATACGGCCTGCATAATTGATCCGGGCGGTGTCGCCCTCCTGGATGGGACGGCCGGGGTCACCAGCCATGGCGCAAAGAGCATCCAGTTCTGCCTGAATGTGTTCGTCCGTAATTTCCAGAGGCAGGATCTCTTCCACCTTGATGCCCTTATAATCGCCCAGCTTTACATAATCGTCCATGTTCATGCCGTCATAAAGCTTGTACAGATCGGACATTGAGGGAGGAATGTCCTCTTCATCCGTGGTGGAATCACCGGCTGCATCACCGGCTGCGTCGCCGGGAACATCTGCATCATCGTTGCCGCAGGCCCATCCGAACATGGCCAGGCAAAGTACCAATGCAAGTAAAAGTACCTTTTTCTTCATAATCATTTATCCTTCCTTTGCCGCTGTCACAAAACAGCGCATTATCCTTCTTTGTCCGCGTTTTCGCAGACCGAATTGTATTGTATCACAATTACCCTATAAGGGAAAGTTTTTTCTGAAAAGCTTCACCAGTTTATCACAAAGTGATCCGGGCAATACCGGTATCGATGGCTTCCTGGGCAACCGCCTGGGCAACCACCTCTGCAACGGAACGATCCAGGGCGGAGGGAATGATGTATTCGGCAGACAACTTATCTTCGGGAACTGCGGCAGCCAAAGCCCGGGCAGCCCGTTTTTTCATGCCCTCGGTAATGTGGGAAGCCCGAACCCGAAGAGCGCCCTTGAATACGCCGGGGAATACCAAAACGTTGTTGATCTGGTTGGGATAGTCGGACCGGCCGGTACCGATTACGGCAGCGCCGCCTTCCTTAGCCTCATCCGGCATGATCTCGGGAACGGGATTTGCCATGGAGAAAACGATGGGATCCTTCTTCATAGAGCGAACCATGTCTGCATTTACGAGTCCGGGACGGGAAACGCCGATAAAAGCATCCGCATCCTTCATGGCGTCTGCCAAAGTACCGTGCTCCTTATTCAGGTTGGAGATATGAGAGATCTCTTCCTGACCGGAAGTCAGACCTTCGTCACCTTCGCAGATGATGCCGTTGATGTCGCACATTACGATATTGCCGAAGCCCATATCAATCAGAAGCTTGCCGATGGCGATGCCCGCAGCACCGGCGCCGTTAATGACGATCTTGACTTTGCCGAATTCTCTTCCGGTGACCTTCAGAGCATTGAGCATGGCAGCAGCTACGACGATAGCGGTACCGTGCTGGTCATCGTGGAATACGGGAATGTCGCACATTTCTTTCAGCCGACGTTCCACTTCGAAGCAGCGGGGAGCGCTGATGTCTTCCAGGTTGATGCCTCCGAAGCTTTTGGAGATCAGGTAGATGGTCTCAACCAGCTTATCCACATCCTGGGTATCCACACAGATGGGGAAGGCGTCCACATCTGCAAATTCCTTAAACAGTACGCACTTGCCTTCCATTACGGGCATACCCGCAGCGGGGCCGATATTGCCCAGACCCAAAACTGCAGAACCGTCGGTAATGACCGCAACCAGGTTGTTTCTGCGGGTCAGTTCAAAAGACTTTTCATAATCCTCGGCAATAACCTTACAAGGTTCTGCTACGCCGGGGGTATAGGCCAAAGACAGGTCATCCCGGGTCTTCAGAGGATAGCGGGAAACCACTTCGATCTTCCCGTTCAGTTCATAATGGAGAGCCAAAGCTCTTTCGCTGATAGTCATATTATCTTCTCCTTATTTCAACCCCTCCGGTCCTTCGGACCACCTCCCCTTCACAGGGGAGGCACAGAGGAACTCATATCTAAATCATTTCTTCGGGATGGAAAACCTGATCGAAGGCTTCTTCGGTCAGGAAGCCGAGAGCCACGCAGGCCTCTTTCAGGGAAATATTTTCCGCAAAGGCTTTCTTTGCCGTTTTGGCGGCATTGTCATAGCCGATATGGGGATTCAGGGCGGTTACCAGCATCAGAGAGTTGTGCAGGTTTGCCTTCATCTTTTCCGGATTTGCGGTAATGCCGGAAACGCAATGCTCGTTAAAGGAACGGATGGAATCCGCCATAAGCCGTACGGACTGCAGGAAATTGTGGATGCATACGGGCATGTACACATTCAGCTCGAAATTACCTTGAGAAGCTGCCATGGATACCGCAGTATCGTTGGCGATGACCTGGACAGCGGCCATGGTCACAGCTTCACACTGGGTGGGATTTACCTTACCGGGCATAATGGAGCTTCCCGGTTCATTTTCCGGAATATGGATTTCTCCAAGGCCGCAGCGGGGGCCGGAAGCCAGCCAGCGAACGTCGTTGGCGATCTTCATCATATCCGCAGCCAAAGCCTTCAAAGCACCGTGAGCAAAGACCAGCTGGTCTTTGGAAGTCAGAGCGTGGAACTTGTTGGGAGCCGTACGGAACGTTTTTCCGGTAAGACCGGAAATCGCCCGGGCTGCCTCTTCGGCAAACCCCTTGGGAGCATTCAGACCGGTACCTACGGCGGTAGCACCCAAACAGATATCTTTCAGCTGTTCCAGGGAAAGGAGCACCATGGAGAGGCAATGCTGGATCATGGAGCGCCAGCCGGAGATCTCCTGAGAGAAAGAGATGGGCACCGCATCCTGCAGATGGGTCCGTCCGCTCTTTACCAGTCCCTGATTCTCCTCTTCCAGACGAAGGAAGGTTTGGATCAAAGCTTCCAACTCAGGAAGAAGCTTGTCTTCCATTTCCGTTACCGCACTGATATGCATGGCAGTGGGGAAAGTATCGTTGGAACTTTGAGACATATTCACATGGTCATTGGGGTGAAGGATCTTCTTTCCGGCGATCTCGTTGCCCCGGTTGGCCACCACTTCATTTACATTCATATTGCTTTGGGTGCCGCTTCCGGTCTGCCAAACCGCAAGGGGGAAATGATCGTCCAGTTTTCCTTCGATGATCTCATCGCAAACCTGGCAGATCAGTTCATATTTTTCGGCATCCAGCTTTCCTAATTTATGATTCGCTGCTGCAGCGCCTTTTTTCAAAAAACCAAAGGCACGGATGATCTCTTTGGGCATCTTTTCCGTGCTGATCCGGAAGTTCTCCAGGCTTCGCTGGGTCTGGGCACCCCAGTACCGATCTGCGGGGACCTGAATTTCTCCCATGGAGTCTTTTTCAATACGATATTCCATACTCTTTTCCTCCGTTCAACTGAGAGTATTATATAGGCAAAGGCCAGCCGGCGCAAGGGATGCACCGCTGTCTTACAGGTTTTCGATCTGCCAGTCGATGGGTTCCACCCCATTGGCTTCTAAAAAAGCATTTGCCTGGCTGAAATGGCGGCATCCGAAAAAGCCTCTGTAAGCAGAAAGAGGGCTGGGATGCGGGGCCGTCAGGATCAGATGCTTCGGATTATTCAGCATGCTCTTTTTCGTTTGTGCAGGCCGCCCCCACAGGAAGTAAACCACCGGCCGATCCAAAGCATTGACTGCCTCAATGACCGCATCTGTGAAGATCTCCCAGCCAAGGCCCTGGTGGGAATTTGCCTGATGAGCCCGAACGGTCAAAACCGTGTTCAAAAGCAAAACGCCCTGATCCGCCCACTTTTTCAAATACCCATGATTGGGAACATAGCAGCCCAGATCATCCTGCAGTTCTTTATAAATATTAACCAAGGAAGGCGGGATCTCCTGATTTGCGGGCACAGCAAAGGAAGCGCCAATGGCCTGATTTTCATTGTGATAGGGATCCTGTCCCAGCAAAAGCACCTTTACCTTACTCAAAGGAGTAAAGTGAAAAGCATTGAAAATATCATCTGCAGGGGGATAGATCCGGCGGGTACGATATTCTCCGATGAGAAACTGCCGCAGTTTTTTATAATAAGGTTTTTCAAATTCCGGACCGATGGCGGAAAGCCAATCGTTGGTGATTTTAGGCATGATCGTTCCTTTCCTGATCTTTGGGGCGATAGGCTTGAAAAGCAGAGGGAAGAGAGTATTTCGCCCGAAGATCTTCCATACTGGCCCATACCCAAGAGGGTTCTTCACGCTGTGTGTCTCTGCTGTAAACCGCCCTTGGCTCCTCCACTTGTGGGGGAGCTGCCGGCAGCGCCGGCTGAGGGGGAAGACCCTCCGGGAAGTTTTCTGCGGGAAGTACCCCGCCAACCTTGCATTCAAACCCTCTCATCTCCCACTGAATGTGGGAAAAAATGTGACGGGCATCCGGAAGAGGAACGATCTCCTCCGGAGAGAGACCCCAGTCTCGCAGCAAAGTAGAAACTGCAGGAGGATCCAAATGACCGGGGACATTGGGCAGTTCCCAAAGGCCGGCCAAAAGGCCCTTATTTCCTCTCTTACGAAGGAGGATCCGATCATGGAAGCGGAGCAGGAGAACCGTAAGGTCCTCGCTCTTTCGGGCTTTTTTCCCGCTCTTTACAGGCAGTTCTTCCTGGATCCCCAAAGCCTTTGCCCGACAAAGGTCCTGCAAAGGACAGATCTCACACTTCGGTGCGCCGTTGGGGATGCATATCATAGCACCCAGGTCCATGACCGCCTGATTGAATTCTCCGGGCTTGTCCGCCGGAATGGTTTCTTTTAATACTTCTTCTGCCGCTTTTTTTACCCAGGGGAGCGCAATATCCTCCCGGGATGCGGTAACGCGGGAAAGGACCCGAAGGACATTTCCATCCACCGCAGGACAGGGCTTTCCGAAAGCCATAGAGGCAATGGCACCGGCGGTGTACCCACCAATGCCTGGCAAGGTCAGCAGTTCTTCATAGGACGAAGGCAGTTCGCCCGAAAACTTTTCCACCACGACCCCGGCCGCCTTTTTCAGGTTCCGGGCACGGCTGTAATATCCCAGCCCTTCCCAAAGCTTCATCAAGTGGTCATCGGACACATTTGCCAAAGCCTGAATATCGGGAAGTTCCTCCATGAACCGAAGGAAATAGCCACGGACAGCCTCTACCCGGGTCTGCTGCAGCATGATCTCTGAGACCCAGGTACCATAAGGGTTCCGATCCCGCCGCCAGGGCAGGTCTCTGGCATTTTTTTCATACCAAAGAACCAAAGGCTCGCCTATGGCCAAAACCTGTTCTTTATCAAAAATTTGACTCCGTTTTTCCGGAGATTTTTCCGTCTTTTTCATGCCCCTATCATAGCATAATCCGAAAAGACCGTCAAACGAGCAGCCCCTGTTTCCAGGGGCTTTCCGCGTCCGTAAAAACCATGGCGGCTACACAAAAGGATCCACAAAAGGAACCCCCAGATACTGGGTCACAGACAGGGCAAGATTGTAGGCGATACGATTGATATTGTTGGCGATCCAGCCCGCATCATCCCAATTGTCATGATAGGCAACCTCCACAAGGACCGCCGGAGCTTCTGTCCTGCGAAGTTCCGCCAAAGTAGTGTTGGGCAGCAGCTGCACCAGTTCCGGATTGGGGTAAATGGCCATCAGATTCCCGGCGATGATCTCTCCGGCAATGCGGCTGGCGGGACTGTCTGCGTAATAGTACACATCCGGGCCCTGATACTGGCCCTCCTTCCCTTCCGGAGAAGCGTTGGAGTGCAGCGCCAAATGCAGATCGAAATTCCCTGCGTTGGAAGCATCAATGGCAGCCCCCAGGCTCTCATCCCGGTCATTGCGTTCAAAATAAATGCCGGAAGCCTCTAAATAAGGCTCCATGGCATCGGCGATCAGGTTCATGTAATATTCTTCGCTGGGTCCAAGAACCGTGGGATTGAACTCCTGGACGGAAGGACTCAAATAAATCGAAACCATAAAAAAACCTCCTTCTCACACATCCTATGTGAAAAAGAGGTTTTTGGTTCAGCTAAAATTTTCCGCCGGGCTTTATTCTGCGATTTCTTCTGCTGCATCAGCCTTTTCTTCCAGAACCTTATCGTACTCGGCAAAGATCGCATCCTTGATCCGGTTACGGGTTTCGGAGGTCAGGGGATGAGCAATATCTCTGAAGTCGCCTTCACCCATCTTACGGCTGGGCATGGCAACAAACAAACCATTTTGGCCTTCGATGATCTTGATGTCGTGTACAACGAACTCATCATCAAAGGTGACGGAAACAACCGCCTTCATTTTTCCCTCTTCGCTCACCTTGCGGACTCTGACATCGGTAATCCTCATGAGGAACAGCACCACCTTTCAATTTAATAATGCAAATCACGATGCCAAACCAAGAGAGATAAAACCGATTGCGGACAATTTATTATACAACAGAATAAATATGTTGTAAATATTTTTGTTATTTTTTGTCAAAAATTTCATTGTTCAGGGAAATGTCAATGTTTTTCGCATTTTCATCCACTTCTCCCAGGTAGATCAGGGGAAAATAATCCTGAACCGTTTTCTTTTCCGGCAGCATGGAAGCGATCACAACACCGGTTCCGGCCACTGCCACATCGAATTCTTTCAGCATATCCCGAAGACCCTTAACGCTTCCGCCTGCCCGCATAAAGTCGTCAATAATGATCGCTGTAGAGCCATGCTTCAGCGCCCTCTTTGCCAGGGACATTTTCTGGATCCGGCCGGAAGAGCCTGCAACATAGTTGATGCTTACAGTAGTTCCCTCGGAATACTTACTTTCCCGACGGGCAACCACCAGGGGCAGGTTCAGAAGATTAGCCGTCATAAGAGCAACAGGGATCCCCTTGGTCTCCAAAGTCACCACATAATCCGCCCCGGAAGAGCTGAATTCCCGGGCGAAAATTTTCCCGGCACCCCGAACGAAATTGGGATCGAACATCAGGTCCGAAGTGTAAAGGTATCCGCCGGCAAGAATGCGGCTTCCGTCCTGAAGCCGGTGGCAGAAATCATCCAAAAGTTCCCGGGCCTCTTCATCGGAAATGGTGGGAACATAGCGGATCCCGCCCTTTGCACCGGCAGTGGTTTCGATTTGGCCGCTTTTCATGGCCGCCAAAATGTCCCGGGCTGCAGCCAGATCTTCACTGACAGTGGATCTGGCAGCCTGAAACAGGTCGCAGAAATAATTCAGAGAATACACCCTATTGGGGTTTTGGCTCAGAATATGGATAATGGAACCGATCCGATCCGACCGTTTCATAGATGCACATCCTTTCACACTTCAGAATAGTCTTTACCGTGCAGCTGTTTTGTAAAAAATTTTATCCGCTTTTCTGTATCTTGTCAATTTTTATGCGGGAAATTAGTGTATCGGCCAAGATATTGTGTTACAATATTCTTACCTATATATGTCTCTATGTTGGAGGATTTTCCATGAAAACACTTGCTGAATTTAAGCACATTCACTGCATCGGGATCGGCGGCATCGGCCTGTCCGGCATCGCAGAGATTTTTTTGACCAGAGGACTGAAAGTCTCCGGGTCCGATATAAAGGAAAGTGACCTGACCGGCAAGCTCAGATCCCTGGGCGCCCAGGTCTTTATCGGCCACAGCGCCGAAAATATCGAAGGCGCGGATATGGTCATCTATTCCGCCGCTGTAGGCGCAGAGAATCCGGAACTGAAGGCCGCGAAAGAAAGCGGCGTATTTACCTGTTCCCGGGCGGAAGCTTTGGGCATGCTCATGGCGGAATGGGAAACCAGCATCGCCATCTCCGGCACCCACGGGAAAACCACTACCACCTCTATGATCTCTCTGATCCTGGAAAAGGGGGGCATGGATCCCACCATTCTGGTAGGCGGAAACCTGCCGGAATTCAACGGAAACTTCAAAACCGGCGACAGTCCCTACTTCGTCACGGAAGCCTGTGAATACATGGACAGCTTCCTGAGCCTGAAGCCCTTTATGGAGATCATTCTGAATATCGACTCCGATCACCTGGATTACTTTAAGGACATTCATCATATCGTCCAGTCCTTCCGCCGCTTTGCGGAACTGGTTCCCCCCGAAGGACATATCATCGCCTACGATGCAAACCCCTTCGTAAAGAGCGTGCTTCCGGATCTGCCCTGTAAGGTCATTACCTTCGGCTTTGGGGATGAATCCGATTACGCCGCAAAGAATATCGCGTTCAATGCTTTGGGAATGCCCTCTTTCGATCTGTACTACCAGGGGGAAAACCTGTGCCATCTGCAGTTAGCCATTCCCGGGGAACACAATATCGCCAACGCCCTGGCCGCAGCTGCCTGCTGCCGCACCTTGGGCGTTCCGGTGGAAGCCATTTCCGCTACTTTGGAAACCTTTACGGGTACCCAGCGCCGCTTCGACGTGGTAGGCGTCACGTCCAACAACATTCGGATCGTAGACGACTATGCCCATCATCCCACAGAGATCAAGGCCACCCTCCGGGCTGCGGCAAACATTCCCCACAACAACCTTTGGTGCTTATTCCAGCCCCATACCTATACCAGAACCATGGCTCTTTTCGATGAGTTCAGCGAAGCCTTCGGCGATGCGGATAAGATCCTGGTAGCGGAGATCTACGCCGCAAGAGAAAAGAACATTCACAAAATCAGCTCCCGGGAACTGGCTGCGGAGATCCAAAAGGTCAACCCCGGAAAACTGGTCTGCTACTTTGCGGAACTGGAAGAGCTGGCCAGCTTCGTGCTCAACAACGCCTCTCCCGATGACCTGGTCATCACCATGGGCGCCGGAGACATTTACAAGGCTGCAGAAATGATCCTGGAAAAGGATAAAGCAAAGAATTACAAATAACCCACTATCGTTCAAGGAGGTACCCCATGAGCCTGCTTTCGCAATTATCCCGGATCCTCGAAGACAGCAAAACAGAAGCCCTGGCCCTGATGGAGGCCGAAGCTTCTGCGAATTTCCTGTTGGCTGAAACCTGCGGGGGAGCCTCTTCCGAAACCGGCAATATGCTGGCCAGAGGCGATAACCTGTCTTTTATGCAGTTCCTTTTGAAGGAAAAGGATCTGAAAGGGAAACTGGATCTCATCTATGTGGATCCCCCCTTCTTCTCCAAGTCCGATTACGGTGCAGAGATCAAGCTGGTATCCAAAACCAGCAAAAAGATCCCCGTGCTCAAGCAGCCCGCCTATCGGGACACCTGGGACAAGGGCATGGAACAGTACCTCCGGATGCTGGCCGTTCGCTTTTATGTTATGAAAGAACTGCTGGCAGACACCGGCTGCCTTTGGGTCCATTTGGACTGGCATGCCGTCCACTATGTAAAGATCCTGCTGGATGAGATCTTCGGCCAGCAGAATTTTGTCAATGAAGTCATTTGGCAATATAAATCCGGCGGTGTCAGCAAGCGCCGCTTTGCCAGAAAACATGACACCCTTTTGTTCTACAGCAAAACCTCTCAATACTTCTTCAAACCCCACCAGGAAAAATCCTATAACCGGGAATTCAAACCCTACCGGTTCAAGGGTGTAAAGGAATACAAAGATGAGCTGGGTTGGTACACCATGGTCAACCGCAAGGATGTGTGGCAGATCGATATGGTGGGCCGCACCTCTGCGGAGAGGACCGGCTATGTGACCCAAAAGCCGGAAGCTCTCATGAATCGCATTCTGGAAAGCTGCACTCCGGAAGGAGGCCTCTGTGCCGACTTCTTCGGCGGCTCCGGAACCATGGCCGCTGCCGCAAATAAAATGGGCCGCAAATGGATATCCTGTGATATAGGAAAACTGGCCGCCATCAATTCTCACAAGAGACTCATTCAGGACGGCGGCGTATATGACTTCTATGAAGAAGGTTCTTCCCCGGAAAAAGCAGCCGGAACCCTTAAGGTAAAGATCCGGACAGAAGCAGATCCGCTGTCCGACAAGCAAAAGCTTCGGGTGGAGCTGCAGGGTTATCACCTGGCAGACATGAGCTCCGTACCCGTGGAGGAAAAGTATCTGAATATCGTAAAAGATATTTTGGAAACGGATCCTCTCCAGCTTATCAACTGCTGGAGCATCGACTATCGCTACGACGGACAGACCCACCGGCCCCAAAAGTATTTCTGCAAGGAAAAAGGAACGGTGGAAACGACGTTTGAGACCATTGGAAACTCCTTTGAAAAGGTCTCTGTCCGGGCAGCAGACATCTTCGGCAACAGCATTTCCCTTCTTTGGGAGTGATTTTGTGCCGCAAATTTTTGGTCACGAAACACATATGGGGTTTCAATTTATGTACTTTTCTGACTATTTTTAAATATTTTTAGTTTTTTCTGAAAAAAGACTTTACTTATGAAAACCGCAGCAGTATAATGGCTCCTAATTACATAAAATTTGGGCAGCCGGACTGCTGCATTTTTATTTCGAAAGCATGATTTCTCAGGGCATTTCCCTGGATCAAATAAAACTATCGCAAGGAGGGAAAGTATGGACTTTCAGCTCACAAAAGAACAAAGTTTTATGCAAAAGATGGCCCGTGAATTTGCGGTGAACGAAGTGGCTCCTATTGCCGCAGAGATCGACATCACCGGGGAATTTCCGCTGGAAAATGTGAAAAAGATGGGCCGCTACGGACTCATGGGAATCCCCTTCCCCCAGGAATGGGGCGGTGCCGGGCTGGACTATGTCAGCTACACCATCGCCATTGAGGAGCTGGCCAAGGCCTGTGCCTCTACCAGTGCGATCTGCTCTGCCCACACCGGCCTTTGCTGCTGGCCTATCTTCCATTGGGGAAATGAAGAGCAAAAGAAAAAGTATCTGCCGGGACTGCTTTCCGGGAAACTGTTAGGCGCTTTCGGACTCACCGAGCCCAACGCCGGTACGGATGCCGGCGGCCAGCAGACCCGTGCGGTGGATGCAGGGGATCATTGGGTGCTGAACGGAAGCAAGATCTTCATCACCAACGGCGGCTACGCAGATGTCTATGTGGTCATGGCCGTTACCGATAAAACAAAGGGCACCCACGACGGCATCTCCGCCTTTATCGTGGAAAAAGACTTCCCCGGCTTCTCCATCGGCAAAAAAGAAGATAAAATGGGCATCCGGGCATCTTCCACCACCGAATTGATCTTCCGGGACTGCATCGTCCCCAAGGAAAACCTTTTGGGCAAGGTGGGCGGCGGTTTCCGGGTAGCCATGTCCACATTGGACGGTGGCCGTATCGCCATCGCCTCCCAGGCAGTGGGGATCGCCCAGGGCGCTTTCGATGTTACCGTAGAGTATATGAAAGCGAGAAAGCAGTTCAATAAGCCCCTGTCCAAATTCCAGGCCCTTCAGTTCGACATCGCTGACATGCGTGCCCGGATCGAAGCCGCAAGAATGCTGGTCCGCAAGGCAGCCTGGCTGAAGGACAACAACGACGTAAAGTTCGGACCCAACGCCGCTATGGCGAAATTATATGCCTCCGAAACAGCCATGTTCGTAACCACAAAGGCCGTTCAGCTGCACGGCGGTTACGGATACACCAAGGACTATCCCGTAGAACGGATGATGCGCGATGCCAAGATCACGGAGATCTACGAAGGAACCTCCGAAGTACAGCGGATCATCGTCGCCGGCGACACCTTCGGGAAATAGAAAGGGGGAATTTGGAAATGAAGATCATCGTATGCGTAAAACAAGTACCGGACACCAATGAGATCCGGATCAATCCGGAAACCGGGACCCTGATCCGGGACGGCGTTCCCAGCATTCTGAATCCCGACGATGCCAACGCATTGGAAGAAGCCCTGAAGATCAAGGATCAATATCCGGATACTCATGTTACTGTTGTCACCATGGGTCCCCCTCAGGCAAAAGATATGCTCATGGAATGTTTGGCCATGGGCGCCGACGAAGCGTTTTTGGCCAGCGACCGGATCCTGGGCGGCTCCGACACCTGGGCCACCTCCAACGCCATTTCGGCTGCCATTAAGAAGATCGGGGACTTTGATATCGTCTTTGCCGGCCGACAGGCTATCGACGGGGACACCGCACAGGTAGGGCCTCAGATCGCAGAGCGGCTGGGACTGCCTCAAGTCACCTATGTTTCCGACTTTGCGCTGAGTGAAGATAAAAAGACAATCACTGTCAAGAGAGCTTTGGAAGATGGCTATGAAGTCGTGGAGGTACAGACTCCCTGTATGCTTACGGCCATCAAGGAGCTGAATAAACCCCGTTACATGTCTGCATCGGGCATCGCCAATGCCTGCAAGGCCGAGATCCCGGTTTGGAGTGCCGCAGATCTTGGTGTAGACCAAAGCGTAGTAGGCCTGAAAGCCTCTCCCACCAATGTATTCCGGTCCTTCACTCCCCTTCCCAAGGGAAAGGGCATGATGCTGGAAGGCGACGACGAAAAGGAACTGGCACACAATCTGCTCATCCAGTTAAAGAGCAGAAATGTGATTTAGGAGGAGAGAGAAATGGCTGTTCAAGTTTTAAAAGATAAATGCAGAGGATGTAAGCTTTGTCTCCGGTCCTGTCCCTTCAGCGCCATCATTATGAAGGGGACAAATGCGGTCATCACAGAGAAATGTAATTCCTGCGGTCAGTGTGTGGCAAACTGTCCCTTCGAAGCCATCGAAAAAACTTCCGAAGGCGGGGAAGCCGGGGACCTGTCCGCCTACAAAAACATCTGGGTCTTCGCAGAGCAGCGGGAAGGTAAGCTCATGAACGTTGCTTTGGAACTCATCGGCGAAGGCTATCGTTTGGCCCGGGAGATCGGAAATGACACAAAAGTCTGTGCCCTTCTGATCGGTGACCAGGTGGACCACCTGGTTCAGGAATGTTATGCGTACGGTGCCGACCGGGTCTACCTGATCCAGTCTCCCCTGCTGAGTTCCTATACCACGGACGGCTACGCAAAGGTGATCTGCGATGCCATTACGGAATACAAGCCGGAGATCGTACTCTACGGCGCTACCCATATCGGCAGAGATCTGGCCCCCCGGATCGCCGCCCGTTTAAACACAGGCCTTACGGCAGACTGCACGAGACTGGACGTAAAAGTTTCCAGCTACATCGATTACGCAAAGAAAAACACCACCCTCAACACTGCAACCCTGGATCCCAATGATCCGGATACGGGACTGAAGCAGACCAGACCGGCCTTCGGCGGAAACCTGATGGCTACCATCATTTGTCCCAGAACCCGGCCCCAAATGTCCACGGTTCGTCCCGGCGTTATGCAGAAGCGTGACCGGGAAGATGGTGCCACAGGAGAACTGGTCACCATCACCCCCAAACTGCAGGAAACCGATATCCGGACGAAAGTTTTGGAGATCGTAAAGACTGCCCGGGAAATGGTCGCCCTCTCTGATGCAGAGATCATTTGCTCCGGTGGCCGCGGACTGGGAAATGCAGAAGGATTTGAACTGATCCGGCAGCTTGCAGATAAAGTGGGCGGCGTTGTAGGCGCCTCCAGAGCCGCAGTAGACGCCGGGTGGATCGATCATTCCCACCAGGTAGGACAAACCGGTACCACAGTCAAACCGAAGATCTACTTTGCCTGCGGCATTTCCGGTGCCATTCAGCATCTGGCAGGCATGCAGAATTCCGACGTGATCATCGCCATCAATAAAAATCCCGATGCACCGATTTTTGAGGTGGCAGATTACGGTATTTTAGGTGATTTGTACAAGGTCATTCCGGAAATCATCGCCGCCTGGGATGATGCGGCAGATATTTATAAGAAATCCCTGCAGTAAAAAAGAATTTTTCACCTCTCAAGGCCCTGAAGAGCTTCTCTTCGGGGCCTTTTTAAAGATTTACATTCTTTATACAATAATATTGTATTTTTAATTTGATTTATTCCAACCTATCCCCTATACTAAGAGTAGAGTGTGATAGTGTGCCCTTTTTCGGGCACCGTATGACTATGTTAAGTAATGGCAACCCCAAATCTAAATTTTTGAGGTGATTAATTATGTATGACATCAGTAAAAAGTATGCAGAACTCCTTAACAAAAAGGAATTCACTGCAAATCTCCTGACTTCCCCTTACAAATGGGAAAAAATCGATCCTTCCAAGAACCCCGGAAAGAAAAAGCTGTTCGGCATCTGCCGTCACTGCATGCAGGGCGACTGCTCCACCTGGGTACACATGGAAGATGGTATCGTAACCAAGATTGAAGGTCGGGAAGACGTACCCCCCAACTTCGGATCCCTCTGCCCCAGAGGAAACTCCGCGATCATGGGTCTCTACAATCCCTACAGAATCAAAACTCCTCTGGTTCGAACCAACCCCCAGAAGGGCCTGGACATCGATCCCATGTGGAAGGAAGTTACCTGGGATGAAGCTTTGGATCTGGTAGCTTCCGAACTGCGGAAAGCTTATGACTATGATCCCAGAAGCATCTGCGTTAATGAAGGCTGGGGCCAGAGAGACACCATTCTCAGACCCGCATGGCAGGCTGCTTTCAAGACCCCCAATGAAATCGGTTCCCACGGCGCACTGTGCACCGTACACTATGGTACCGGCCTGATCCACGGAAACTTCCCCGTTTCCCTGCCCGATCTGGAATACTGTAACTACCACATCACCGTCGGCCGTTCCGTTGGTGCCAACTTCTCCACCACCGGCGGTTCCAGAAAGCTGATGAGAGCCATCGAAAGAGGCATGCGTCTGATCGTTGTAGATCCCAGATGCTCTCAGGAAGCCTCCAAGGGCGAATGGGTCCCCATCCGTCCCGGTGCTGACCTGTACTTCCTCCTGGGCATGGCCAATGTTCTGTTCTATGAAGGACTGGAACTTGACTGGTACTTCCTGAAGAACCGTACCAACAGCTGCTACCTGCTGACTCCCGATGGGGACTACGCAAAGGATCCCGAAACCGGACTTCCCATCGTTTGGGATACCCTTTCCGGCAAGGCTGTTGTTTGGAACACCGAAGGCATCGAACCCGCCCTGGAAGGCACTTACGATGTAAACGGCGTATCCATGAGCACCAGCTTCACCACCGTAAAGTCCCGCTTCGCTGAATATACTCCCGAATGGGCTGAAAAGCTTTGCGACATTCCCGCAGAAACCATCCGCCGGATCGCAAACGAATTCGTAGAATATGCACAGATCGGCAGAACCATCGAAATCGAAGGCTTCACCTTCCCGTTCCGTCCTGTCGCTCTGAACCTGGAAAGAAACTCCATGAACCATCGTTGGGGCGTATACGCTGACCTGACCGGCAAGCTCATCAACATGATGGTAGGTGCCATCGAAGTTCCCGGCGGCTGCCTGGGTTCCGGCTACAGAGGACCCGACGCTCTCCGCCCCGGCCCCGACGGCATGATGTCTCCCGGCTACGAAGCCAAGGGACATGGCTGGAAGTTCCCCCCCGATCACGTTGGTCTGGTAGAATTCTTCCCCCACAGCCACACCACTCCTCACCTGACCGTACAGGCCATTGAGGATCCCGAAAAGTTCCATCTGGAATATCACGTAAAGTTCTGGCTG
The DNA here is from genome assembly GCA_015058185.1 of Clostridiales bacterium. Classification (GTDB taxonomy): domain Bacteria; phylum Bacillota; class Clostridia; order Peptostreptococcales; family Anaerovoracaceae; genus SIG263. The sequence continues at coordinate 16,246 of SVCV01000015.1, forward strand.
ACCATGGGCGCAAACGTAATTCGCTCCAACGCAGAACCCGAAAGATATGTGGACATGTTCCGGAAGATCCCCTTCACATGTACCATCGCTCTCCACATGGACGAGCCTGCTATCATGTCCGAAGTACTGCTTCCCGAACACAGCTTCCTGGAAAGAAAGAGAGTCATCCCCTTCTTCCCCTCTCACCAGTCCGTAGACAGAGACGTTATGGGTCTGCAGATGATCCAGTACAGAGAACCTGTACCCGCCATCTTCAACACCATGCACGTTGATGATATCCTCATCGAACTGGCAGAAAGAGCCGGCCGTCTGTATGGCGAAGGCGGTCTCAATGACTGCATCAACAACGGTCTGGACTTCCTGATCAGAGAACACGGTCTGAACATGGTAGATCCCTACAAGCTGGACCTGAACACCAGATACACCATGGATGAGATCTGGGATCGCCAGCTGAAGGGCTGGATGTTCGGCGATGGTTCCGGTCTGAAGGAATTGGAAGAAAAGGGCAGCTTCATCAACTGGCAGCCCAGAAAGACATTCTATCACTACTATCACTGGCCCGAAAATCAGACCAAGCACGAATTCTACTTCATTAACCTGAAGAGAACCGCGGACCGACTGAAGGCCGGTTTGGCAGAAGCCAATATCAAGTTCCCCTGCATCGAAAACGAGGACGATATCTTCGATCTGTATGATCCCGTTCCTCACTATGTAGAAACTTATGAAAACCTGGCAGCTCCCGAAGATTACGATCTGTATGCCATCAACTGGAAGCCTTCCCTGATCTCTTCCGACGTAGGCAACCTCATGGGCAACCCCTGGATCACCAACCTGTTCGACCAGGATCCCATCGAAAAGAAGATCTGCTTCAATCCTGTTACCGCAGCAAAGAAGGGTCTGCAGAATGACGATTGGGTAAGAGTCACCTCCATGTACGGTTGGGTAGAAGGTCCCGTCATCATCTCCGAACGCTTCCATCCCGACGCTGTAGGTATCGGCGGCTTCTACGGTCCCGGTGCAAAGGGTGCAAACCCCGAAAACCAGAAGGGTCCCCACTTCAACAGACTGCTCTCCTGCGAGATCAAAACGGTTGACCCCGTCAGCGCAGGTCAGGAAGTAAGCCCCAGAGTCAAGGTCGAAAAGATCAAGACCCCCAAGGAATTCCGAACTGCCAAGTTCAGATGGTTCTAAGAATAAAATTCCTCCCCCTGGCAAACCTAAGGCCAAGGGGAGGTTTTTTTATGAGCGAAAAGAAACGAAAACAGGAAGAAAAAGAATTCCGGGAGTACATCAAGCGATTCACTCCGAAGCCAAGAACGGCTTCAAATTGCGTCAAGGCCTTTCTTTCAGGAGGGCTGATCTGTGCCGCAGCCCTTTGGATCAAAAATCGACTCCTGCGTATGGGAATCGACGAGGATGCCGCAGGGGGAATGGTCACCGTGATCCTGATCTGTACCGCGCAGCTTCTTACCGGGATCGGGATCTTTGATAAGATCACAAAATTTACCGGAGCGGGAACCATCGTGCCCATCACAGGCTTTGCCAATGCCATGGTGGCACCGGCCATCGAATATAAACAGGAAGGGAAAGTGTTGGGCGCAGGAGCAAAGCTCTTCTCCGTAGCAGGTCCGGTTTTGGTCTGCGGGATATCCCTGTCCGTTTTGATCGGTATGATCTACTGTTTCGCATGGTGGATCACAGGCCGATGACCGAAGGCTCCTCCGCCATTTCTTTGCGGAGCTTCAGAAGAACCCGCTTCTCGATCCGGGAAACCTGGACCTGAGAGATGCCTAACATGTCAGCGATCTGCTGTTGGGTCAGATCCCGAAAGTATCGCAGAACGATGACTTGTCTCTCCCGCTGCTCCAACTGTACAAGAGCCCCTTTCAGCTGGATCCGGTCCACCTGCAGCTGCTCCTCTTCTTTGTGATCCCCTGCGGGGCCTTCCACCCGATCGGGGTCGTCCAAACTGGAGGGGTTCCAAAGGGCCTCCTCCGCCGAAAGCAATTCCAAAATTCCTTCTGCAGAAAGCGAAAGTCCCTCTGCCAGCTCGCTGATATGAGGACTTCGGCTTTCTTTTTTTGTAAATTCCTCCCGGAACCGGCGCAGCTCCCGGACCTTTTCTTTGGTACTGCGGCTCATTTTTACCCGGCCGTCATCCCGAAGATACCGCTTGATCTCACCGATGATCATGGGGACCGCATAGGTGGAAAACATGACCCCGAAAGAAGGATCAAACCGATCCACAGCCTTCAAAAGACCAATAAACCCGATCTGCAGAAGGTCATCCAGCTCATGTCCCGTATTGATAAACTTCAGGGCGATGCTTTTCACAAGACCCGTGTTGCCGGTGACCAAAAGCTCTCTGGCCCGGGGATCCCCCTCTTTGGCCAAACGGATCAGGGCGTAAACGTCCTCTTTATCGGAAGCTATGTACATCCGCTCCGATGCCATGGCCTCCATACAAAGCTCAGAAACCATAACTGCGGTCCAAAAGCTTTACCATGGTGATCCGGGTCCCCCTCCCCGGGGTGGATTCCACCTGCAGTTTGTCCATAAAGCTTTCCATCACCGTAAAACCCATTCCGGACCGTTCTCCCGCAGGACCCGTGGTAAACAGGGGTTCCCGTGCCTTTTCAATATCCTCGATGCCGCGCCCCTTATCCTCCACCGAAAAGATCACCTTTCCATCGGAAAGTAAGGCTGCCTCCAGAATAATAAGGCCCTTCCGGTCACCGCCGTAGGCATGGATCACCGCATTGCTTACCGCTTCCGAAATGGCCGTCCGGATCTCCGTCAATTCCTCCATAGTGGGATCCATTTCCGCCACAAAAGAGGCTGCCACGGTTCTCGCCAAAGCTTCATTCTCCGAACAGCTTTGCATTTCCAGCCGGATTTGATTTACATATTCCATTTGCTACACCTCCCCTCCGCTTTCTCTGGCTTTCTCCAGGATCTGGATCCCTTCCTTCGGGCTTTTGCAAAGTTCTGTAATGGTAAAGACCCCGGCCATTTCCAGGATCCGATAAATATAGTTCCCGGCTCCGGAGACAAAGATCCGGCCGCCTTTCTCATGAACCCGGTTATATCGTCCCATGACTACCCCAATGCCGGCACTGTCCATAAAGGTCACCTTCCCGAAATCCAAAATCAGATGCTTCGCCCGAAAGGTGTCCATGGTTTTGTCAAGGCTGGTACGGATCTCCCCGGCGGAGTGATGATCCAATTCGCCAAAGAGATAAGCAATGAGAATGTCTTCCGTCATTTCAAATCGAATTTCCAAATAAAAAACCCCCTTTCCTTACCATTATAGACCGCTTTTTATAAGCTGTCCTTGGCTAAGAAAGGGGGATAGGTTCTACTTTTGTCGAATGCCTATACTTCCGGAGTGATCATAACGGTTTCCCGATTGTCGATGGCCTGCTGAACTAAGTCTTCCCAATCGAAGCGGGATTCGGCTTCCAGGATCCGGTCAAGCTTAGGCTTGGTGGTGGGATGCTTGGGCAGGAATACGGTGCAGCAATCTTCGAAGGGCTGGATGGAGGTTTCGAAGGTGCCGATCTCCTGTGCCTTTTCGATGATCTCCCACTTGTCCATGGCGATCAGGGGCCGCATAACGGGCATCTGAACCGTGGCATCGGTCACGACGAGAGAATCTGCAGTCTGGCTGGCTACCTGGCCCAGGTTTTCGCCGGTAATGAGCATGGAGCAGTTTACCTGCTTTGCCATCCGTTCGGCGATCCGCATCATGAAACGGCGCACCAGAATGGTGGTCATTTCCTCGGGACAATGTTCCACGATCTGTTCCTGGATGGGAAGCAGATTGATGCTGTGGATCTTCATGCGGCCGCAATATTCGGTAAGGATCCGGGCCAGATCCTGCACCTTTTCCCAGGCTCGCTGGCTGGTATAAGGATAGGAGTGGTAATGGATCCCTTCGATGATCATGCCGCGCTTGGCCATCATCCAGGCCGCTACAGGGCTGTCGATACCGCCGGACAGAAGAACCAAGCCTCTGCCATTGGTTCCGGGAGGCAGTCCGCCGCAGCCGGAGATCTTGTGATCATACAGCAGGCACTTACCCTTCCGTACATGTACGAACAGGAGGCATTCCGGATCATGAACATCTACCTTCAGAACCTTGCAGCCTTTCAGAACTGCGGCACCTACGGTCTTTGCGATCTGGGGAGATTCCACAGGGAAGCTCTTGTCGCCTCTCTTGGCTTCCACCTTAAAAGTCTTAATGCCCTTCCGCTCAATGCGGTCCAGCATAAATGCGACGGCAGCCTTTTGGATCTCGTCAATGTTGGGGACCACTTCCACAGCGGGGCTGATGGAATCCACACCGAACACCTTGGACACCCGGGTGACCAGCTTGTCCTCCGGCAGATCCAAAGGAGCATACATCATGACCAGCCCATCTTCCCGCTGAACCTGAACATCGCCGAATTCCTTCACGACCTTCTTGATGCGTTCCATGAGCATTCTTTCAAAATAAGGTTTATTCTTGCCCTTCAGGGCCACTTCGCCGTAACGGACGATATACGTTGCTTTGCCTTCCAAAATAGTCTCCTTTTAACCCATTCTCTTGCCTAAACGGCGCATGCTGGTGACTGCTTTTTCCAAACGGTCCAGAACATAATCCATTTCCTGGATGGTGTTGGAAGCGGAGAAGCTGAACCGGATAGCGCCCTGGATCGCCTCGGGGGATAACCCTGCGGCGGTCAGAACGTGACTTCCTTTTTTGTGGGAGGAACAGGCGGATCCTGTTGATACATAAATTTCGCTTTGCTCCAGCATGTGGAGTAAAACTTCGCCCCGGCATCCCATAAAACTCATATTGAGGACTGCGGGACTGGACAGATGGGTTCCCTCACCCTGTCCGTAAATTTCTTTGGGACTGTTCAGCCGAACATCCGGGATCTCGGATAAGATCCCCTCCATCAGGTACTGACGAACCTTACTCATAGCCGCCGCCCGTGCCGCCAGATCCTCTTTCAGGATCTCCGCAGCCACGCCGAATCCGGCAATGGCGGGAACGTTTTCCGTACCGGAACGGAATCCTTTTTCCTGGCCGCCCCCTACGAGGAAGGCTTCCGGATGAAGACCCTTCTTCACATAGATGGCACCGATGCCCTTGGGACCGTGGATCTTGTGAGCGCTGAGGGCTACCAGATCTGCAGATAAAGCTGCAGGACTCCAGGACAGTTTGCCATAGCTTTGAATGGCATCCACATGGAACAGAGCCTGGCTCTTTGCCTTGATCAGCTTACCCATTTCTTCAACGGGTTCTACGGTACCCAGTTCGTTGTTTACATGCATGGCGGAGACTAAAACCGTATTTTCCGTTAAAGCATCTTCCAATGCCTCCAAAGAAACTTTTCCAAGGCCGTCAACCGGAAGAATGGTCAGCTTGCAGCCGGAAGATTCCGCCCGGCGGCAGGCCTCCAAAACGGCAGGATGCTCTACGGCAGTGGTAATGATGTGACCGCCCCGCTTACCGGACCGGCCGGCAGCAGCATAAATGGCCGTGTTGTCCGCTTCCGTACCGCCGCCGGTGAAGAAGATCTCTTCCTCCTGGGCACCGATGGAAGCAGCCACAGCTCTTCTTGCCTTCTTCACGGCAGACTCCGCTTCCATCCCCATTTTATGCAGGGAGGAGGGATTGCCGAAGGAGGCATCCATCATAGCGATCATTTTTTCCGTCACCTGAGGCATTTGACGAGTGGTGGCGGCATTGTCCAGATATACGAACATTCCGGTTCCTTTCCCCTGCCCGAACTTTCTCATCGGGCAAAGAAACGGCCCCATACAGGGGCCGTCTGTTTGTGTTTTGATTTCGGGATCTTACTTTGCGTATTCGATGGCCCGAGTTTCCCGGATAACATTGACCTTGATCTGGCCGGGATATTCCAGTTCGCTTTCGATCTTCTTGCTGATCTCCCGGGCGAGGAAAACGATCTCTTCGTCGTTCATTTCGTCGGGCTTTGCAAGGATGCGGATCTCACGGCCTGCCTGGATGGCGTAAGACTTTTCTACGCCGGCAGTGGTGTTAGCGATTTCTTCCAGCTTCTGGAGACGCTTGATGTAGGTTTCCAGAGTTTCTCTCCGGGCGCCGGGTCTTGCGGCGGACAGAGCGTCAGCTGCAGCGATGAGGATCGCTTCAAAGCTCTTGGGTTCATAGTCTCCGTGGTGAGCAGCCATGCCGTTGATAACCGCATCGGATTCCTTGTACTTCTTCAGTACATCAATACCGATGTCAACATGGGTACCTTCCACTTCGTGGTCCATGGACTTACCGATGTCATGGAGCAGACCGGCTCTCTTAGCCAGCTTTACGTCCATACCCAGTTCGCCGGCCATCAGACCTGCCAGGTGAGCGACTTCCACAGAGTGCTTCAGTACGTTCTGACCGTAACTTGTCCGATATCTCAGGCGGCCCAGCAGCTTGACCAGTTCGGGATGCAGATTATGTATACCGCATTCGAAGGTGGCCTGTTCGCCTTCTTCTTTGATGATGTTGTTGA
>SVCV01000016.1 GCA_015058185.1 Clostridiales bacterium
TACCGAAGCATGGTTACATTGGCACCGGCAGAAATCAGATATTCATTCAGCCGGAGAGCAATGTCCAGATTGATGTCTTTTTCATAAACGGAACTTCCGTCGGGAAGCGTGCCGATGGCACCTACAGCTGTACCGCCGTGACCGGGGTCGATGACGATCAGCTTACCGGCAACCCGCCAGTCCAATGCGGGAAGGCTCCCCAGGTCTCTGTCGGTGTCCCCGCGGTTGACGGAAGGATCCTCATCGGAAGGAATAATGCCGGGAACCGGCTGGCTATTATCCGCGATGAAATCCTTATCACTCTCCCAGGGGAGCAATACATCAGAAGGATCTTCGAATTCAGGCAGCTGCCCAATAGAGGGAGATGCCTTTGCAAAGTCAATATATACGGAGGTACGGTCTTCCGCGAAACTGACACGACCGGCAACCTGTTCATTCAGATCCATGACTACGCGAACCGTGTCCTCATCGAACTGGGCGTAACGAACCTTACTGAAAATTTCATTGTTGGCAGAAATCTGTGCAGTATCGATCAGAAGCTTTGAGGTATTCAGGTCCACAATAAAACGATCGGGAGAGTCAAAAGCAAAGCTGTGCATCTCCGCAATATAGGAGTCCGCCATGACCGTGACCCGATAAGTATCAAGGGTTTCCTCAACAGAAATGTGATTTACACCTGTATAAAGGGGCTTTTCCGGAGAGGTAACATAAGCGGTTCTGGTGGCATTATCCCAGTTAACACCGCAGCGAAGGGCCTCGCCTACAAACCGCAGAGGGATCATAGTTCGGCCGTTTACGATTTGGGCCGGAACATCCAAAGTGGATTCCACCCCGTTTACAAAAGCAGATTTGCTGTCGATGGTAAGCCGTACGGTGGTGTTCCCCATGGTGACCGAGGCGATCCGGGCATCTCCGTCCCAGGAGACCACCCCGCCCATTCCTTCAAATAAGGCTCGCAGAGGGATCAGGGTACGCCAGTTTCCCGTTTCCTCGTCTTTTACCAACATGGGAGCCACATCGGTCTCCACCGGTTCGCCGTCAAGAACCAATGATGCCTGGTAATCCGCCGCAAACACTGCCCCTGTGGACAGGATCACCAAAATCATGGCGAACAAAACTGTTAACAACCATTTTTTCATCTCGTAAGAACCCCTTTTCTGTTTTTTGACGCAAAATGTCACATTACACGATTTTATTATAGCGGAAAACACCTTGCGGTTGGGCAGATTTCCGATACTGTAATTAAAATGTAAAAAAGTGTCGAATCTTGTCCGAAAACGCCTAAAAAAAGCCATTGGAGCTCAATTTTTATCTTGCATTTTAATATGCGGTGCGATATAATAAGGAGCGGTGGTCATGGGCGGCTAGCTCAGCTGGTTAGAGCGCCTGCTCGACAAGCAGGAGGCCGTTGGTTCGAGTCCAATGCTGCCCACCACTTTTTTTCAATTATGGCGCTGTTTTCGGCGCCGTGATGCGCGCTCGTAGCTCAGTTGGATAGAGTGTCAGACTCCGACTCTGAAGGTCGCACGTTCGAATCGTGTCGGGCGTACCAAAAAGCACTTACATGAAGTAAGTGCTTTTTTTCATGATGTTTATATGCAGGTCTTCGCTCTGGCATCTTCCAGTACCTTTGTATAGGGCATGAGCATACCTTCGTTGATTTTATTCCCGGCTTTCTTCTTCATAGTTTCGTTAAACATGAGAAATCCGATAAAGTACATGGCAACCATGCGCTTCCACTGCTTCTGCGGGAAGTCGTAGTGGCCATGAGCCTTGTAGAACTTATGATCCGCCTTCATCATACCCTGCATGACCCAGATCAGATCCCGGAACACTTTCATTCCGCCAATGCCCCAGAAGTTCTGGGGAGGCACATATTTGTGATCCAATGCATAGGAAAGCTTCGCGCACAGTTTGTCAATGGCACCATTGGGATCCTCCTCATCGGTGGCAATCCCGGCCAGATAGTTGGAACCCACCTGTGCCCGGGCCTCCAAAATGGTCTGCAGATTGGCCTCGCGGCTCAGTTCTCCACTGATCAGATATCCGACACTCATACCGCTGGTCACTGTCCGATGGCCGTTGCAGAACTGGCGATCATCGTACAGCTTAAACCGGGAGCCCATGGAATGATCCCGAATGGTAAAGGCGTAAACGATTGCCTCTGCCGTCTGGATCTCATTGCGGAGATAATCATCAAAGCGATCCGTATATACGCATTTCCCTGATACGGCACAGTGAAAGCAGCCCAGACATCCGCCCTTAAAAGGAAACTCCTGAATATTGATGACCCGGGTCTTTTTCGGGAATTTTGCGCGGAAGCGATCCACCATAAGCTGCAGCTGCGGATCCCCTTCCCCGAAATCCGCAACGATCACGACATCTCCTTCTTTTGCACGATTCTCCTCCTCCGGCACAAGTACAGGTTTTGGTTCCACAGAAGGATAGGACCGGGGACCCGGTTCGTAAATTTCATGCTCAACAGACCAGCAAAGCATTTCAAAGAATTCCCAGGCTTCCTTCTGTCCCTTTTCCAGAGTCAGATCGTCCATATCTGCGGAAAGCCCTTTAATGTACCGAAGTCCTAAATCACCACAATTATCCTGAATATAACGATGGGCAGTCATATCGTAAAAATGCTTGGAAGTAGATATCTGCGTGGCATATTTGCCGGAAAGATCCATACCCGCATCTTTTAAAAGTTCAATGAATCGGTGCAGCTGATAAGGCGCAATAAAGGTGTATACCGGATAGGAAAAGAGCAGAAGATCTGCCTCTTTTATGGCTTCTGCAGCAGGAGAAAAATCCCGTTCCAGAGACCGTATGGTCTGCCCGGCATGAAGGATCTCAAAATGATGCTCCGGATACAGGATCTGCAGGTAGTTGGATGTCTGCAGGGTAACCGAGTTTTTACCTTTCGGGCTTCCGTTGATGATCAGTATATTCATGCCTATACGCCTCCCCTTCGATTTTCCCCATTGTACCCTATTTTTCGACAAACAACAAATTGACTGCAACCTATGACGGGAAATCCCTCCTGTTGCTATTTTTCGGGAATCCGATATAATATCGATAGCAAACTTTGTCATAACAGGAGAAAAAAAGTGAAGAAAAAAATCGTCTGTATATTTTTGCTGCTCGCTCTCATCCTTACAGGATGCGGCCAGCCTCAGGATTCCGTACCGCCAGGGGAAAATCCCGTCACACCTTCCGATCTTCAGACCAATGAAACGTCCGCAGAAAAAGAGCTCCTTCAGGAATATCTGGAGAAGGTCGAACTCCTTCAAAGTCCTGCAAGGGAATGGGGGGAAGAATGCAGCCTGATTGAAATGGAGGAAGATTTCGTAGCCCATATCCGCTACCCCATCAGCAAACAAGAACCCCTTGCTGCAACCATCGAAAACTGGGTCCAGCAAACTTTGGCATACTATAAATTGGAAGCAGAAAACAGCACCAAAACAGAAGGATACACACCGGAACTTCTCATCGATTATGAAAGTTTTCTTGTAAACGAAAAGCTGATCAGTGTAAACCTTTCCGGTTTCTTTGATATGCCCTACATGGCACATCCGGAAAATATCACCGCAACCTTCCACCAGGATGCATCCGCCGCGGAACTTCTGCAGCTGGAAGATCTTCTGACAGAAAGTGCTCTTGCAGTGCTGCAGAAAAAGGTCATCGAAGACGCAGGGATCAGTCCTGACTTAGTTGATGAATATCTGCTGCAAAACTGGATCCTGACCCATGAGGGACTGGAAATCATTCTGTGTCAGGGGAGATACCTTCCCATGTCCGCGGGAACGGTTACTCTTTTTTACAAGCTCGAAGAGCTGAACGCATCCCTAGCCATACCCGAAGATACCGAACCTTCTTCTCCTGCGGAGCCGGAAACACCCACTGCGCCGGAATCCCCGAAACCGGAAGCTGTTCCGCCGAAAGAAAATACACCCAACAGCGAAAAACCTATGATCGCCCTGACCTTTGACGACGGCCCCAGTGCACATACTGCAAGGCTTCTGGATATTTTCGCGCAGCACGGAGGAAAAGGAACCTTCTATGTTGTCGGAAATGCCCTGAGCAATCGGGCGGAAACCTTGCAGCGAATGGCGAACGAAGGTCATGAGATCGGCGGACACAGCTGGAATCACAAGCAGCTGACCAAGCTGAGCGGTGAAGATCTTGTAGACCAGTTCATGGCTACCAGAGCCAAGATCTATGAAATCACAGGCGTCGACCCCACAACCATGCGCCCTCCTTACGGATCCTACAACGATGAGGTAAAGAAAACCGCTGCCGAACTGGGGATTGCCATGATCAACTGGTCTGTGGATACGCTGGACTGGAAGTACCGGGATGCAGATACGGTTTATGCTTCCGTAATGGAGCAAGCCAAAGATGGAGCAATCATCCTTTGCCATGATCTTCACAGCACTACAGTGGATGCAATGGAAAGAGCCATTCCTGATTTGCTCGCTCAGGGTTACCAACTGGTGACCGTAACAGAACTGCTCACCCAAGAAGGCGGGTCCCTTACACCGGGAAAGGTCTATTTTAAGCAATAGTTATGTAAGTGAAAGAATCGCAAACACAGATGAGTAAGCAGAAAGACCCCAGATTATTGATCATACTTCCCATGGCCATTTTCGGCACCTTGGGGCCCTTTGTCCGGAACATCAGCGTGTCCTCCGGAGAACTGGCTCTGTATCGCGCTGTCCTGGCAGCACTGATGATCGGGAGCATTCTTCTTATTACAAAGCAAAAAATTCCCGTAGGAAAGCTGAAAAAGGAGATCCCTCTGCTGCTCCTCTCCGGTGCGGCTATGGGGTTTAACTGGATCTTCCTGTTCCAGGCCTACAAATTCACAACGGTTTCCACGGCTACCCTGAGCTACTATTTCGCACCGGTCATCGTCACCCTGCTCTGCCCGATCCTGTTCAAGGAAAAGTTGACTTTGAAGCAGATCGTCTGCTTTATATTCTCCACCCTGGGAATTGTTCTGATCACAGGGATCGGAGGAGGGATCGACAGCTCAGACCTGATCGGCATCGGCTTCGGACTGGCAGCCGCAGTCCTCTACGCCTCCGTTGTCCTGCTGAACAAATTTATTAAAAATGTCGGCGGGATCCATCGGACTTTCCTGCAGTTTATTGCGGCTATCGTGGTCTTGATCCCCTATGTGGCTGCCACAAGCGGCGTAACTCTGGGAAGCATGAATGGCACAGGCTGGATCTGCCTGCTGTTTGTGGGCATCGTCCACACCGGCATCTGCTATAGCCTCTACTTCACCGGCCTGAAAGATATTCCCGGCCAAAAGGCCGCTATTTTAAGCTATGTCGACCCGCTGGTAGCAGTCGTGATCTCCGTTACGGTCCTCAGCGAACCCATGAGTATCCAGCAGGTCATCGGCGGGATCCTGATCCTGGGATTCACCCTGCTGAACGAGATCACTCCCGCAAGGGAAAAGTAGTTTCAGGCATTGACAGAACGCTCAGCATATAGTATTTTAAAGATAAGGATTGCCGCCTTTGGTCGGGCGGCAGGCCAACTATGGTTGGAAAAGCCACCTATTCCGTCAGGATTAGGCGGCTTTTCGTTTATCTATCCCTGTGCAGACACAGGGCAATAACGGATACGATTAAAAGACCAAACTGAAACAGCTCAGCATATGTAATCATATCATCACCCCCTTTCGGTAGGTGACCAAACCGCCAAACGGCAATCCTTGAAATCCAGTATAGCAAACCAAACTTGAAAAGTCTATACAATTTTCCATTAAATGGAAAATTGTATAGACTGCAACTGTCGGTTGCGGAATTTCCAAGGGTACTTGATGGTGCAAAAGAGAGTACATAGGGTATCATTGACTCATAACCAGACAAAATAGAAAGGGGTTTTTTATATGAGTCTTGGAGAAAAAATTTATCAGCTTCGGACTGCGAAGAACTTATCACAGGAAGCCTTATCAGAGGCTATGGATGTTTCCCGCCAGTCTATTTCAAAATGGGAGACAGATGCTTCTGTTCCGGAATTAGACAAACTGATCGCCCTCAGCAAATTCTTTGAAATCAGCCTGGATGAGTTGGTATTGAATCAGGCGATAAAAAAAGATTCGGAGCCTGCGGAGAACAGCAAAGATTCGAAAAACGCAAATACACAGTTTGCCCCTGGTTCAAAACAGCGCACAAAATCCTGGCTCATCCTTTTGTGCACAGGAGCTATCATCTTTCTTATGATAACCCTCTTTACATCCCAGGTTCTTGCAGGGTTACTTTTTGCCTACCCCTTTTGGCTATGTACACTTGTATGCCTTGCGTTCAAGCGCTCCGCCTGGCTTTGGTGCTGCTGGGTCATTTTCCTGCTGGGGGACCTCTATATTCGATATGCTACAGGACTCAACTGGAAGGCGATCAATATGACCTTATATTTTGAGCCGTGGATGAACCCTGCACGATTGGCCATCGCATGGGTCATGCTTGCGCTCACGGTGCTGATGATCATTCTTACGGTACGGGAATTGAGAAAACGCAAACTACCGGAATTGTTCCAAAATAAAATTTTCCTAACCGGTATGTGGATCGTAATTGTTCTCAGTTTCCTTCCCTCAGCCCTGTTTCCGGAAAGGATCTTTGCCCTCTACTTTGTTGCTGTTGACTGGGTGCAGATAGCGGTATTGATCGCTGCAATTCTCAGTACCATAAAGATCCTACGAAAAGAAAAAGAATCGACAACAGAAAATCTTTAACGAGAAAACACAAAAGGTGCCCCTGGGGCACCTTTTGCTATGAGAGAGAGCGATCTTATATTTACAATCCTGCAATATCTTTTACAAAGCGGGCGATGTTTTCTGCATCGTCCAAACCAAAGCAAGGAACAGCGGTAGATGCCGCCAGATCCTCATCGTCGGTGACCAAAGCCACATAGTCCTCAGGAGAACCGGGCAGTCCCTTACCTGTGGCCTTACGGCAGATGCCGATACGAGGAATTTCTTCCTGCTTATAGCCTTCTACCAAAATCAAGTCCACATCGTGGATCATGGTGAGATTCTCTTCAAAGGATCGGGGGCGATATTCGATGACTGCAACCTGGTAGGGAGAACTGATGAGAGTCATATCAGCTCCCGCCTGACCAAAGCGCCAGGTATCCTTCCCTTCTCTGTCCATCTGAAAACCATGGGAGTCATGCTTGATCACTGCGACTCGCAAGCCATCTGCCTTCAAGAGAGCAACCAGCTTTTCCAGGAGCGTGGTTTTACCGGTACCGGAGTATGCGGCAAAGCCAATGGCAGGGATATTACTCATGAGAAACCTCCTCTTCATTGAGCCACTTGGCCAGCTCAGCCACAGCGGCAATTGCCTCCTGATCCTCCCAGGAGGGAACCGTATCTGTATTGGGGGAGCAAACTACATGGTCTTCAAAACCAAAGGCATTGTTCATACGGAAAAATGCCCGAAGATGATGGTAAGAGTTTGCACTGTTCCCCTTGCTGCCGGCAGTAAGGATAACCGCAGATTTCTTGGGCCGCTGTACCAGGGGCTGCTTCAGGAAGAAGGTGGCTGCATGCCAGGGCTGCATCCGGCTGAAAACACCCAGCAAGGGCCCGGGAACCGTGCTGAAATAAATGGGAGAAGCCACAACGATATTGTCAAAATCATCGCTGTAAATGACCTGCATTTCATCCTTTACGACACATTTGGCAGTAGTCCAGCAACCCCTGCAGTCAACACAGGGTGCGATCTTGGACCGGAATGCGGACAGTTCTACAACTTCACCTTCCAGATGTTTTTTCAGTTCTTCGATCAGAAAAACTGTATTCCCTTTGGGTCTGGGAGAGCCGTTTAAAATCAGGGTTCTCTTTGCCATCTTATTTCTCCTTAAGCTGCTCTTTCACGAAAGCTAAAACTTCCGGAAACAGTTCATTTCTGTTTTCTTCGTCAATGTAAAAACACTTACAGTTCGGATGACTGCGCACCGCTTCCAGGAAGGGGAAATCCTTATCCTTTACGGCGGCGATCACCGGGGCATCCCCATCCAGAAGATGCATGACAGCTCCGCAGAACGCTTCGGATTCACTTTCCATAAAACCGATCTCATCCAGCAGAACAATATGGCCTTCGGGGACGGGTCCCATCAATTTAGGAGCATACCGATCAAAGGTTTCCTTCATGGTTCCGAAGCACTTGTTTTTACAGTGTCCCACCAGATTTTCAGCGGTCTGCACCCGCTCCTTTCCGGCATCGTAAATATAGACGGGACTTCCCTTTTCTTCCGTTGCCAGAGAGTCCTCTTTTTTTGTTTCAAAGCCGAAAACAGGGCGGCCGATTTCTTCCAGCACCCGACGGATCAGAGTGCTTTTTCCCACATGACGGGGACCTACGATCAGTGTATGCATCGTGTTACCTCAAAAATGCGTTTGCAGTAATTTCTTCATACTGTTCTTCTGTCAGCTCACAGTGATAGAACAGCTTATAGTATTCCATGATTTCAGCCTTTACATCGTAATCACAGTATTCGGGATACAGCTCTGCAGTAAGCCAGATCAGCCCCAGGTAACGCTGTACGCCGGGAGGCATACTCATCCAGTTATGGGGAGCATCAGGAACCTGTACATAATGATCGTTGGCGATGGCATCGATCATGCTCCAGGACTCATTTTCCTTTACTGTATCATAGATGCTGTCAGGAGCAAAGATGACAAATTCCGGATTCCACAGGGAGATTTGTTCCATAGTGACTTCGTTGCCGGTCCCCTTGGACAGAGGATTATCCACCACTGCAAGATTGTTGGTCAGCAGATCTAAAAGTTCGGAGTGGTAGGATCCTGCTGCAATTACATTCAGGCCCTGTTCGCCAACAACATAAAGGCTTCCCACCTTTTCGTCCCCTACTTCTTCCATGATAGACAAAGTACGGTCATATATTCTTTCACAGAACTGTGCCAGTTCTTCGGCCTGCTCTTCTTTGTTCAGCAATGCGCCTAACTTCCGATAGGTTTCCGGCATATCTGCAAGGGATGCAGATATATATACGGCAGGGATCCGGGTCTGAGACTGCAGGGTATCAAGATCTTCCTTAATAGAACTCTTAAGTTCGCCCATGTCGATGATCAGCTGAGGATCCGTAAGAGCAAGTTCTTCAATGTTCAATTCTGCACCGGTATAAAGGCTGCCGAAGCAAGGAAGATTCAGGATCTCCTCATCAATAATGCCTTTGGCGCTGTCATAGAACTCAGAGGACAGGCCGGCGAACTTTTCCGGAGCGATGCCAAGCAGAATGATCTGAGGCAGAGCTGCTGCGGGAACGATACGGGAAATTTCCTTCGGAAGTTCTACTTCCCGGCCTGCATCATCCACAAAGATAAAGGTTTCTGCATCTTCGGACTGATCCGGTGCAGAAGGTGCAGGATCTGCCGCAGGAGCATCGCTGCCGCAGGCGGTAAAACAAAAGATCATCACAAAGGCCAATAACAGTGCAAGTATTCTTTTCTTCAAATTAAAAACCCCTTTTCTTTTGTCCCTATTTTGCTTTCCTGGGGACACATACCCGTACAGCATCATCGCGCATACTGCAGACTTCCACATCCACACCATAAAGAGTGGAAATGAGGGATTCTGAAATGGTTTCCTGAGGCGTCCCCCAGGCCAGCACTTTTCCGCCGTACAAAGCCAAAATCTTGTCTGAATTGAAATATGCCTGATCAGGATCGTGAGTAGACTGGATCACGCAGTAGCCTTCTTTGGTCAGCTTGCGAACCGTCTGCATCACGCGAATACGGTTTCCGAAGTCCAGGTTTGCGGAGGGTTCATCCATTACCAGGATCTTTGCCTGTTGAGCGATAGCCCTGGCGATGAGGACCAGCTGCCGTTCACCGCCGCTGATGTTTGCATATCCCCTGTCACGAAGATGAAAGATCCCCAGCTTTTTCAGGGCCTCTTCCACCTGATGGACCTGCTTCTTCCCGGGAGCAGAAAACTTGCCGGTCTGAGCAGTGGTACCCATAAGAACCACATCAAAAATCTTGAAATTAAAGATAGGATTATGGGATTGAGGAATATATGCAATGTGACGGGCCAGCTGTGCTGCGCTCATGCTGCTGATAGGTTTTCCATCAATGAAAGCTCCGCCACCGGTAGGCGAAAGCAATCCCAACATACAGCGAAACAGCGTGCTCTTCCCTACTCCGTTAGGTCCAAGGACCGACAGGAATTCACCGTATTCTGCTGAAAAATTAATGCCTTTCAGGACTTCGTGATCGCCGTAAGAAAAGCAGAGATTTTCGATTTTCATACTCACAGGCGCTCACCATCCCTTGTAATAAGATAGATAAAGAAAGGTGCTCCGATAAAGCTGGTCAGAATGCCGATGGGGATCTCCGTAGCCAGCAGATTTCGGGACAGGTCGTCCACTACCAGCAGGAAAATAGCACCAAGGAGCATACTGGCAGGCATCAGATATTTGTAATTATCACCAACGATCCGGCGGGTCAGGTGGGGAATCACCAGGCCGACCCATCCAATAACACCGCTGACGGCTACACTGGCTGCCGTAACCAGGGTGGATGCAATGATGATCGCTGCCCGCAGATGCTTCGTATTTACACCTAAAGTCCGGGCTTCATCATCGCCAAGAGTAAGAATGTTAATACGCCAGCGCAGCAGGAACAGAGGCACAAGACCCACCAGCATGGGAATCAGTGCCAGAAGAACATCCTTGGGCGCAGTGCCATTGAGGCTGCCCATAAGCCAGTATGTAATGGCAGGAAGCTGGTCTTCAGGATCTGCCACCATCTTGATAAAAGAGGTTCCGGAAGAAACCAGAGAGCTGATCATAATACCGGCCAAAACCAGACCAAGAACTCTCTTACCATGAGCCTTATGTCCTACATACATGACCACCGCAACGGTAGCAAGGCTGCATACAAAAGCCAGCACCACGATCATGCTCCGACTCATGTGGAATAAAATCGCCAAAGCGGCACCAAAGGCGGCACCGGAAGAGGCCCCCAGAATGTCAGGAGCAGCCATGGGGTTCTGGAATACGCCCTGATAAGCTGCACCGGCTGCAGCAAGACAACAGCCTACCAGGCAGGCCAAAATGATTCGGGGCAAGCGATGCTGCAGAAACAGAGATTCCTGCACAGGGGTCCAGAAAGGCTCAATATCAAAGACCTGAGAGAACAGGATCCCGCCCAGTTCAGACAGACTGATGGGGTACCTGCCAAGGACCACAGAGCAGATCAGGGCAGCGATCAGCCCGATAAACATGATCACTATGATAGAGGAATAGCTTAACCTCTTATTTTCAAGAAGGGGTGATTTCATTTGTTTCTCCGAATTTATTTTTTCACAGGAAGGGGGCGAAAATCTGCCTTCCATCTTCTTTTGTGGTAAGGGCGCTCACTTTCAGGCCACTCCTTCAGGCAGCCTTTCCCGGGATCTTCATAGTATGCCCGATTGTTTTCGATCAGCTCATCCAAGGTCACGGGCCGATAGTCATTCACTTCCACACAGGCGTTGAGAACTCTCGGAAGCTTTTCCAGGATCTCATGGATCTCTTTTTTTGTGTTGTGAATGTGTCCATGGATCATAAAGCCGCCCTGAATGTAAACAATGGGATAGTGGCAAAGGGTGATATGCAGATCTCCTTCATCAAATTCAAACAGGTCGGTCACCGTCTCAAAATATTCGAAGAATCGTTCCTGTTCTTCGTATCCTGTATCATGATTCCCGCGAATCAGATGCTTCTTCCCTTTCAGCTGGGCCAGATATTCTTCCGGAAGAGGCCGGTCATAACTGCCCACATCACCGATCACATAAACGGTGTCCTCATCCGTAACGACCTGGTTCCAGTTATGAACCAATGCCTGATCCATCTCTTCCACAGAAGCAAAAGGCCGTTCCGACTGCTTCAGGATCTTTTCATATCCGAAATGTAAATCTGCAATGTAATAATTCATAGGGTTCCTCTTTTTTCAAATAAAAAAGCCGCCTCGAACGAGACAGCTTAGTATACACAAAATCCGGGTCTCCCCGCAGGGAAAACCTGTATACTGTCTCCTTCTCAAACACGGAAAGCTGCACCGTTTCCAGTACAACTCTTTAACCTCAAACGAGGTTCGTCCGCGGATCATAGCTTAAGCCTTAGACCCTACGGCTCGGAAACTTCTTGGTTGTCTTCATCATACTGGTTATTCCCTCTTTTGTCAAGAATGATTCCGATTTGAAAAGACAATACCTATAAGAAAAGCCCCTGGAAAACAGGAGCTTTGCCATCACTTCTTTCGAAGGAGCATGAAAAACTGCACCACCATAAGGCAAATAAAGATGAGGGAAATGTACCCCTCGAGAGGATAGAAGATCGCCACGATATTGGAAAAGCCAAGGAGGCTGACCAGGTATCCCGCAAGGGCCACCAACACCGCCCAAAGCCAGGACCTTTTCTTCGGAAGAGCGGAAACCGTACCGAAGAAGGCACCGGTGGTGGTATTGAAAATGGCGGCCAAAAGAATGATCCCGTAAACCCATTGGATCACCGGGTCGATCCGCATCACGAAGGCCAGCATGGGGAGATCCCGACCGGCGGCCAGGGTGGGATCCGTAAGCATGACAAAATGGATCAGAAGTGCAAAGATGCCCAGGAAGATCCCCCCGGCAGCAGCGCCCCAATAAGCGTGCCCCCGGGATCTGGCATTGGCAGATCCGTTGCTCAGCATAACCACTGCTCCAATGATGTTATAGCCCACATACACGAAAGAGGAAAAGATCCAGTTTTGCGCAAAAAGACTGGGTTCAAACAGCTCATTGCCGGGAGCGCTGATGTTCTCCGAACGGACCAGGATCACGATGGTCAAAACCAGGGTGACCACAAGCAGGATCGGAACCACCTTCCCAAGAACCTTACTGACCCGGCCAAAGCCTTTGATGGCTACCAGCAGTGCCAAAAGAGTCAGGATCAGGCTACCCAAAGCGGAAGGGATCCCAAACTGCTCCCGAAAGACGGAACCGCCGGCAGCGATCATGGAAAAGTAAGCCGAAAACAAGAACAAGGCCATACAGGTGCGGATGACCCTCTGAAACCCTTTGCTTTTTCCGGGGTAAATAATGGAGGCCATATCCTCCGTTCTCTTCCTCCGGCTGATAAAGACCACACAGCATCCAAGAGCCATGAACAAAGCGGAGGCCACCAGAATGCCGAAAGCACCCAGATCACCGAAGACCCCGAAGAACTGCCAAAGCTCTTTGCCCGACGCAAAACCGGCCCCCATAAGGAAGCCGATGTACAAAAGCGCTATGTGAAACCAGGATAAAGAACCTTTTTTTCTTCCGGTCATTTCACTTTCTCCAGTAACTGCACCATATCCTCAGGAAGGGGTGCGTTGAATTCCAAAGCCTCGCCGGTCACAGGGTGACGGAAGGACAAATAGCAGGCATGAAGCGCCTGTCTTTCAATATATTCAGAGGGGGTTCCGTAGAGAACATCGCCCACAATGGGATGTCCCATGTGAGACAGATGGACCCGGATCTGATGGGTCCGGCCGGTCTCCAGTTCCAGCTCAACCAGGGTATAGGCTTCCCCGAAACGTTCCAGCACCCGATAATGAGTGATCGAAGGATACCCGTCTTCCCGAACGGTCCGACGGACCTGATCCGGCGCTTCCAGATCGATGGGAAGATCGATGGTGCCGGACTCTTCTTCGATAAACCCTTCCGCCAAGGCCATGTACCGCTTGACGACTTTATTCTGTGCGGCCTGCCTGGTGAAGTTCTCCTGGCAATAGCCGTTTTTGCCGATGAGCAAAACGCCGGTGGTGTCCATATCCAACCGGTTGATAAAGCGGATCTTATAGTTTTCCCCCTTGTCCAGCATATGCTTCATAATGCCGTTGGCCATGGTGTGGCAGGGGTGTCCTTTTGTGGGGTGGCAAACGAAACCGGGCTGTTTGCTTAAAACCAAAAGATCCTCGTCCTCATACAGGATGTTTAAGGGGATATCCTCTGGCTCAAAACCGCTGATCTCCTGGGGCAAGGCTACGGAGATCACGCTTCCGGCCTTGGCCTTTTCGTAGAGGAATACCGGCTTTCCGTCCACAAAAACTCCTCCTTCCAGCTTAAGCTTCCGAAGGAGGCGGGTGGAAAAGTCAAGGCGCTTTCGCAAAAGCACCTTGACGCTGTGTATGGTGTCAGCTTCTGTGACTTTGTATGTAATGGTATCTTTTTTCGTCATATTAGAGGAATTTACTCTTTACCTTCGTCCAGAAGTCATAGTTTTCAAAACGGATCAGTTTTACGATAAAGGGAGAGATCTTTGCGGCGATCTCCTGTACAGGACCGTGATGATGTTCGATGCCGTCCACCACGATACGAACCCCCCGCTCGATCTCAAACTCCGGAACCACATGAACGGACAGATCTGCAGGAAGCACGATGCTGGAAGTAAAGCACCGGTAGGCCGTGGTGTTCATGGGGGCAATGGGAGTCACCTGAAGCAAGGACAGCCGGGGATCCACGATGCTTCCGCCCAGGGAATAGTTGTAGGCGGTACTGCCCGCAGGGGTAGCAATAAGGACGCCGTCCCCGCTGAATCGTTCGATGAAATTATCGCCGATGGACAGATTCAGATGGATAGGCCGGGATTCGTCCCCCTTGATCATGATCTCGTTGAGAGCGGTATATTCGTAAACCGCATCCTTGTCCCGGACCACAGCACCTACGGTCTTCAGCTCCTGAACCGTATACTTGCCCTGTCTGTAGTTGAAGATAAACTCATCCAGCTTGTCCGGCTGCAGTTCCTGGAAGAACCCCAAATGGCGGGTGTTGATGCCTACAAAGGGGATATCGGGGAACCGCAGTTCCTGAAGGGTCTTCAGAAAGGATCCGTCACCGCCTACACAGACGATAAGTTCCGCCTGAGGATCAAAGGTATCCGGCACAGCAAAACCGCTCTGCTCCAGCTTCCGCTTCAGAAGCTGGGCAGTATTCGTGGAGAACTTATCCTCATTGGCAAAAATATTGATGATGGCAGGTTCCTTGCTCATTTACATGCATCCTTCCAGTTCGGTGATCAATGCTTCAAAGGTTTTCATGGCGGCTTCAATGGGTTCGGGCTTGCTCATATCCACACCGGCGATCTTCAGAAGCTCGATGGGATAATCGCTTTCGCCGGTCTTCAGGAAGTTCAGATAGGCTTCCTGGGCGGGCTTTCCTTCGGAAAGGATCTTGTCGGAAATAGCCGCTGCGGCGGAATATCCGGTGGCATATTTGTAAACATAGAATGCCCGGTAGAAATGCGGGATCCGGGCCCATTCCAGTGCGATCAGAGGATCCTGGAATACATCCGGTCCGAAATACTTGGCATTCAGCTCTGCGTATTTCGCAGACAGCCATTCTGCGGTCAGAACTTCGCCGGATTCTGCAGCCTCGTGGGTCAGCTTTTCAAATTCGGCGAACATGGTTTGACGGAATACGGTAGTCCGGAATTCTTCGATGTGCAGTGCCAAAAGGTACTTCTTCTTTTCCGGATCCGTTTCCGTTTCGATCATATGCTTCATCAGCAGATTTTCATTGACCGTGGAGGCAACTTCTGCGGTGAAGATGCTGTGGCTTCCGTAAACAAAGGGCTGAGCCTGGCGGGTGTAGAAGGAGTGCATGGAGTGGCCCATTTCGTGGGCGATGGTAAATACATCCTTCAGCTTGCTGTTGAAGTTCAGCAGGATATAGGGGAAGCTGTCGTAGCTTCCGAAGGAGTAGGCGCCGCTGGTCTTGCCTTCGTTTTCATAAACATCGATCCATCGGGCCTGCAGACCGGCTTCCATGTCCTTAAGATACTGCTCACCCAAAGGTGCAAGGCCTTCCCGAACCTGTTCCAAAGCGGCCTCATAGGTCACTTCTTCTTCCGGAATTTGAATAAGAGGCGCATAAACGTCATACATATGGACCTGATCCAGATTCAGTGCCTTCCGGCGGATCTCCATGTACCGATGAACCGCAGGGAGATGTTCGTTGACCACAGCGATCAGGTTATCGTATACAGATACGGGGATATTGTCGCCGGACAAAGCCGCCTCCAAAGCAGAAGGATACTTCCGGATCCGGGCACTGACCACATCCACCTTGGTGTTATAGCTGTAGGTGGTGGCGATGGTGTTGATTTGGTTCTCATAGGCGGTATACATCCGTTCGAAGGCATCCTTACGGACTCTTCGGTCCTGGGATTCCAGGAAACCGATGTACCGGCCGTGGGTCACTTCTTTCTCCTCGCCCTTTTCATCCAGAATGGTCCCGAACTTGATATCCGCATTGTTGAGCATGGTAAAGATATCGTTGGTGGCGGAGGTGACCTCGCTCATTTGGGCGAGAATATTTTCTTCGGGCTTGGACAGGATGTGTTCCTTTTCCCGAAGCATCTCTAAAAGAACGTGTTCATAGACCTTCAGTTCCTCAGATTCCGAAAGGAAGCCCAGCAGCTTCTCCCGGGGAATCTCCAGGATCTCGGGGGTAAAGAAGGAACCGGCAGCAGCAGCCTTGGCCATAAGGGTCTGGGCCCGGTCGCACAGTCCCTGGTACAGACTTACCCGGTTGTCTTCGTCCCGGCGCATGCGGGAGTATACATAAAGCCGTTCGATGTCCAGCCAAAGGGCATCCCGGTCCTTAAAAGCGCCTAACAGATTTTCCCAAGAATCGCCCAGCCGTCCGGACCAGCCGGCAAAAGCATCGGCCGCGGCCTCTGCCTTTTTAAAATCGGCTTCCCAGGCCTCTTCGCCGGCGTACATATCTTCAATATTCCATTTATATTTTTCGGGAATGTCTTTCCGTTCCCGAAGCTTTGCATCACTCATTTTTGAATTCCTTTCCTCATGCTGCAGGATCTTTTGTATATAAGAATAGTATACCCTGCTTACAGAAGCGTAACAAGTTTTTTTTCAATGGAGGAAGCGCTGCCATTGTCAAGACGGGGGCGGGTTTGGTATAATATTTTGTATGTTATAGTGATGTGAAAGGATTTTTTTCATGGATAACAGACCTATTGGATTTTTTGACTCCGGCGTAGGCGGTCTTACCTGCATTTCCGAAATGTTTCAGGCCCTGCCGGATGAACGAATTATATATTTCGGTGACACTGCAAGAACCCCTTACGGTTCTAAAGCTGCGGATACCATCCGGACCTTTTCGCTGGAGATCGCAGACTTCCTGGTAAAGGAAGGCGTTAAGATGATCGTCATCGCCTGCAATACCGTCAGCTCCATCTGCCTGAAGGATCTGCAGGAACGCTACCCGGATATTCCGGTGCTTGGGATCATCAGCCCTGCTGCAGAAAAAATCGGTACTTCCTGTAAAAAGGAAAATCCCATCGGCGTCATCGGGACCAAGGTGACCATCCGAAGCCAGGCCTATGAGAACCAGATCGCAGCGCTGAATCCGGATCTGTCCGTATTTTCCGAAGCCTGCCCGGCTTTAGTGCCCCTCATCGAGGAAGGGATCATCGAAAACGAGATCATGGATCTGACCATCCGCTACTATCTGGATGCCTTCCTTTCCGAAAATAAGATCCGCACTTTGGTTTTAGGATGTACGCACTACCCCCTCGTAGAACCTAACATCCGGAAACTCTATCCGGAGCTGGAGATCGTAAACCCCTCCAAGGAGATCGTAAGAAGCATCGCCCGGGAACTGGAAG
Source organism: Clostridiales bacterium (assembly GCA_015058185.1). Taxonomy (GTDB): domain Bacteria; phylum Bacillota; class Clostridia; order Peptostreptococcales; family Anaerovoracaceae; genus SIG263. The sequence continues at coordinate 17,671 of SVCV01000016.1, forward strand.
AACGGGATCTGAAAGCCCAAACTCCTGCCGGCGAAAACACCTTCTACGCCAGTGACCTTTCGGAGAACTTCGTGAACATGATCAACCGGATCGCGGAACTTTCCCGCACCCAGGTCACTTTCCGGAATTTTAATCTGGAACAAGGGAAATAACAAGAGAAACGAAACTGCTGCCGAAACCCTTCGGCCTGTATAGGAGAATATTATGGATCTGCAGGAATTGATGACTTTTTTGGAAATCGAAAAACCTGAGGAATTTGAATACTTTGAGCACCTTGCGGCGCTTTTGGAATCCACAGACGACATCTCGGATGTGGCCTTTCACCAGGTCCTCAAAGAAGTACAGCCCTCGGTTATGGGTGAACTTTTGGAGACCTATTTTGAGGAGATCACAGAAGGTGCCCCCGACAGCGCAGGAGACTTTTATCTTCTCCTGTCCAATATCGGCCGGACCCTGACCGGGCTGGCAAAAACCATCCACGAGGACGATGACCGCAGAAACTTCTGCGAAGAACTCTCCCGCTTCCGGGAATGGTACAGCCTGCAGGACGGCGTCCTTTGCCGGAACCTGGCAGACGGAAGCGAAGAAAATGTGACTCCCGCAGTAGCACTGGCCATGAGCCGATTGGAAAAGCTGGGCGGCGACGAGTATGACTACGACTTCTCGGAAGTTTTGGACTACGAAGTGGAAGAATACATCCTCCCCTTCGCTGCAGAACTGGGTTCTGAAGAAGGCGAGGAAGAGGAAGACCTCTATGACGAGGGGCTGATCCACAAAGACAATCCCGTAATTGATGGACAGATCCTTCATTAGAGAGCGGAGGAAAAAATGAAAACACTCCTGAAAAACGGATGGATGATCGATGTTTTCACAGGTGAAAAGGGAAAAGCAGATGTGCTGATGGAGGATGACAGGATCCTGAAAACCGGCCTTATTGACCCCGCACAGGCTGACCAGGTCATCGACGTAAGCGGCTGCTTTATTTGCCCCGGCTTCATCGACAGCCACATTCACATTGAAAGTACTATGCTGGCCCCCGCAGAATTTGCCCGGGCCTGTGTTCCTCACGGAACCACAGCGGTAATTGCAGATCCTCATGAAATCGCCAATGTATGCGGTACCGTGGGGATCGATTATATTTTAGAGGCCAGCGAAGGCCTTCCTTTGACGGTTTACGTCATGCTCCCCTCCTGTGTTCCGGCCACGCCCTTCGACGAATCCGGTGCGGCTCTTAACGCAGCAGATTTGGAACCCTATTACGACCATCCCAGAGTTTTGGGACTTGGGGAAATGATGAATTACCCGGGAGTATTAGGTAAGGATCCGGAGGTTTTGGCAAAGCTGAAAGCCGCCCGGGACCGGGGACTTCCTATCAACGGCCACGCTCCCCTTCTATCCGGAGAGCAATTGGAACAGTACATAGCCGAAGGGATCGGCGATGACCATGAATGTACATCTTTTGAAGAGGCAAAGGAACGGATCGAAAAAGGCCAAAGAGTCATGATCCGCCAGGGCACTGCAGCCCAAAACCTTTTGGACCTCATAGATCTTTTGGATGAGCCCTGGGCAAGCCGCTGTCTGCTGGCCAGCGACGACAAACACCCTGCGGACCTGCTGGAAAAGGGACATTTGGACCACATGATCCGCATGGCAGCTGCCGAAGGCAAGGATCCGGTTGCCGCCATCCGCATGGCCACCATTCAAACCGCGGAATACTTCGGCCTGAAAAATATAGGTGCGATCAAAGAAGGCTACCAGGCAGATGTCCTCGTATTGGAAGATTTGGACCGGCTGACCCTCCGCCACGCCTTCCACAAAGGGATCCAAACCTTAAGGAAGGTCAGCTGCTGGACTTCTCCGCCCCTGTCCTTTCGGAAAAGACCGACGCTGCGGTTCGAGGCTCCTTTCAATTGCGGGAACTGGTACCGGAGGACTTCCATATTCCTCACACCGGGATCCATGCTTGTCGGGTGATCGAACTGATCCCCGGACAGCTCCTTACGAAAGAATGGATCACCCCCATTGATTTTGATAGGGCCAACGGTGTGGATCCGGAAAGAAAGATCCTGAAACTGGCGGTCATAGAACGCCACGGAAAAACCGGAAATACAGGTCTGGGATTCCTTGCCGGTACGGAATTGAAAGAAGGAGCCATCGCCTCCTCCGTATCCCATGATTCTCACAACCTGATCGTTTTGGGGACCAATGAAGAGGACATGGCATTGGCCGGAAACCGGCTCAGAGAGCTTGGAGGCGGCTGCATCAGCGTCAGGAACGGCCGGATTTTGGCAGAAATGCCCCTCCCTATCGGCGGCCTGATGGCAGAACGCCCTGCGGAGGTCATGGCACAGCAAAACCAAAAGCTTCGGGAAAGCGTAGAGCTTTTGGGTGCACCGGAAAGCTCCGAGCCTTTTATGCCCATGGCCTTCATGAGCCTGGCGGTGATCCCCCATTTGAAACTGACCACCTTAGGATTGGTCAATGTAGACCAGTGGAAAATCGTCCCCCTGCTTGCGGAATAAAAACAAAAACAGCAAAAGCCCTGCTTAAAAAAGCAGGGCTTTTCTTGAAAGTTGAACTGGGTACTGCCAGAATTATTTGTTATAGAACTTGTCGACTGCGCCATAGAATGCGTCGATATTGTCCCAGGAAGATTCGGGGGGAATATCACAGCCGGAAGAAATGACGAAGTTAGGATACTTGCAGCACTTTTCCATCAGGCCCAGGGTAGCAGCTTCGATGGATTCGGGGGTACCGTTCCGGAATTCTGCAGCGGGATCGATGTTGCCCATGCAGGGAATGTCTGCGGGGAAGTTCTTCAGGATATTTTCCATGTCGGAAGCGTTGCCGAAGTGATAGGCAGCAGCGCCGCAGGACAGGATGGAATCCAAGGTCATTTCTACGGTGTTACCGCAGTTATGGTAAATAACAGCAAAGTTTTCGTCCTGTACAGCATCTACGATCTCCTTGCAGTAGTCACCGGAGAATTCCTGAGCCAGGGAGGGAGACAGCAGACCTGCCAGAGGTTCTGCGATCATAACGCCGTTGGCACCGGCCTCCTTGTAGGCCTTGATGTATTCAATAATGAATGCGGTGGACTTCTTCAGAACTTCGTGAACCATGTCGGGTTCATCATAGCAATATACCATGGCGGAAGTTACGTCCAAAAGACGGCCGGCCAGGGAGAAGGGTCCGATAACGCCTGCGAAAACGGGACGATCGGTGATCAGTTCGGTTGCCTTGCGAATGCCTTCGATGTAGATGCCGGTACGGCAGTCACCAACAGAAGGAACGGCCATAGCCTGTGCCTGTTCCATCCGTTCGTCTTCTTCAGCGTCCATATCGATAACAGGAGCCTTAACGGTGGGAACTTCATCGTCAGTAATATAAATGGGGGCACCAAAACATTCAGCTTCTACAGAAAGATCCATCAGGCTTACAGCTGCACCTGCACCGGGAGTCCGGTCAGCAACGGCCTTCATACCCTTTGCCTGGGTTTCCGCATCAAAGATCAGATCTCTTACAGTGATACCTAAAAGCTGAACAGAGGGAAACGAAAGAACGGGAAGAGCCTTCTTTTCGGGAGCTTCCAGCATTTCCTTCATCCACTGATCCATATTTCTCTTCATTGACTGCCTCCTGTATTTTTATCGAAAATATCTTCTATAGAATTAACTGTTTTCATTCTATCATCTTACCATTTGAAGATATTGTAAAATTTTTCGATTTTTGAGATGAATCGAACAAAAAAGCCTGCTGAACCCAGCAGGCTTTCCTTTAATCTTATTTTTAAATGTTAGGCAACGAAAGACTTAGCCAGGTCAGCTGCACCTGCTGCATCTTCGGAGTAACCGTCAGCACCAATTTCCTTAGCATAGGAATCGGTAACGGGAGCACCGCCGACGAGAACCTTAACCTGATCACGAACGCCAGCTTCAGCCAGAGCATCGATGATCCGCTTCATAGCGGGCATGGTGGTGGTCAGCAGAGCGGACAGACCAACGATCTTAACTTCGGGGTCAGCCTTAACTACTTCTACGAACTTTGCAGGGGTAGCATCTACGCCCAGGTCGATTACTTCGAAACCAGCGCCTTCAACCATCATAACTACCAGGTTCTTACCGATGTCATGCAGGTCGAAGGCGCTGGTTTCGAAGTAATCGACCTG
>SVCV01000017.1:0-18742 GCA_015058185.1 Clostridiales bacterium
TGCCAAACTCCTTTTCGATACAAATCAATACATTCTCTTTTAAATTCGTAACTGTAACGCATAAGAAAACCCCCTCTACTGGTTTTGTCCAGTAAAGGGGGTACATATCAATCGCCGGGGATTTTTTTATGCCATCGTCAAATGATTCCGGAGGGGTTGCAGGCAATAAAAAAACCGAGAGAAAAATCTCTCGGTTTTTTATTGCGTATTAAGCCTCCACTGTGAAGGGGAGGTGGCCCGTAGGGCCGGAGGGGTTGTTCGTCGAACTATCTTTCGACGATCAGTGCAGTACCCTGGCCGCCGCCGATGCACAGAGTTGCGAGACCGTACTTGGAGTCTCTCTTCTGCATTTCGTACAGCAGGGTGATGAGGATACGAGCACCGGAAGCACCGATGGGATGACCCAGAGCGATGGCGCCGCCGTTTACGTTCAGCTTTTCGGGATCGATGCCCAGGTCACGGCCTACTGCCAGAGACTGTGCAGCGAAAGCTTCGTTTGCTTCGATCAGATCCATGTCGTCGATGGTCAGGCCAGCCTTTTCCAGAGCCTTCTGGGAAGCGGGAACGGGACCAACGCCCATGATGGAGGGATCTACGCCAGCGGAAGCATAGGACTTGATGGTGGCCAGGGGCTTGATTCCCAGTTCATCAGCCTTTTCCTTGGACATGATTACCAGTGCAGCGGAGCTGTCATTGATACCGGAGGAGTTAGCTGCGGTTACCATACCGTCCTTCTTGAATGCGGGCTTAAGCTTTGCCAGACCTTCTGCGGTGCAGCCGAATCTGGGGAATTCGTCGGTGTCGAATACAACGGGATCACCCTTCTTCTGGGGGATTTCTACGGGAACGATTTCATCCTTGAACTTGCCAGCCTTGATAGCTGCTTCAGCCTTCTGCTGAGAAGATGCTGCGAAAGCATCCAGTTCTTCTCTGGTGATGCCCCACTGTTCTGCTACGTTTTCAGCAGTGATACCCATGTGGTACTTGTTGAAAGCGTCGGTCAGACCGTCGTAAACCATCATGTCGATCATCTTAACATCGCCCATACGTGCTCCCCAGCGAGCCTTGGGTGCTACGTATGCGGAAGCGCTCATGTTTTCGGTACCACCGGCTACTACGATGTCAGCATCGCCAGCCTTGATGATCTGTGCTGCCAGAGCAACGCTCCGCAGACCGGAACCGCAAACCTTGTTCAGGGTCATGGAAGGAACTTCCTTGGGGATGCCAGCTGCGATGGAAACCTGACGGGCAATGTTCTGGCCCAGGCCGCCCTGCAGTACACAACCAAATACCAGTTCGTCTACCTGATCGGGGGTGATGCCAGCTCTCTTGATAGCTTCCTTAACAGCGATTTCACCCAGAGTTACGGGGGAAACGTCCTTCAGGGAACCACCGAATGCACCGATAGGAGTTCTTGCTGCGCTTGCGATTACTACTTCTCTCATCTGTAAATAACCTCTCTTTCATCCAAAGCGGCCATACGACCGCATTTTATTGAATTATCAGTAACATGGTATCACCACAGATACAAAAAGACAAGGCTTATGGGAAAAAATATTTTCCTTTTCCTTGTCTTTTCAAGCTTTTAAACGATTTTTTTGAACAGGACCGTGTAAACTTCCCCCAGGCAGAAAGGCTTGTAGGAAAGCTTTGCCTTCCGAAGGCCGGGGATCCCCATATCCTCTTCCCGGTTGATGTACTTTACATTTGCCGCCTGATGCTTGCAGAATTCGTGGTTGATGGCCTGGTACAGTCCCCGGTATTCGGTGTTGGCCTTTTCCACATGGACCGTCACGGTTTTCCTGCCCAGTCGGCCGCCGATACTGAGGGCTTCCAGCTTGCCGTCGATGAAGATGGCACCGGTCAGATATCCCACTTTCTCCAGATTGTAAAGAACATCCTCCATGGCCTTTTCTTCCAGAAGCAAAAGCTTCATCTCTTCAGGGGGAAGCTGCTTTCTCCGGTTGAATTCCCGGAGAAATTCCATCGCTTCATCGGCCATGTCCGAAGTCAAGGCCCGGTATTCGTACTGGGGATAGTTGTTGTGGAAATAATTCAGGTGGTTCTTCTTTGGATGAAGATCCTTGCCCTTCAGCTCGATCAGATCCTTTGTCAGGTATACATAATCGTAATTGTCACGATCCGCAAGGAAGAGCAGTTCCCGGGGGAAGGCTTCTTCCATATAGTCCATCATGTGGAAGGGCAAAAGCCGCATCATGAAACTGCGGCCATGGGCTTCGAAGTGATCCTTCGCCGCAAGAACGGTCTCCCGCAGCTTTTCCGGCTCGTAAGTTCCGGTACGGGTCAGAGGCGGGAACATAAAAGCCGCTTCCTGGTCGTGCTCGAAATTGCTGATCCCGGCGATGCAGAGGTAGTCGCCGAAGATCTGCCAGCTGAAACGGTTGATATTCCTCCACATATACAGGGAAGTAAAGGACATTCCGGAGTTGCGGTATTCAAAGCTGCCCAGATATTCCTCTAAAAGAGGCCGATCCTCGATGGTGATCCGGTTGTCAAAGAGAAACATGGGATCGCCTACTTTACCAATGCGGACAGGGCCTTGAATTCAGGTGCCTTGGAGGTTACGCAAAGTTCGAAAAGGGCTGCTTCCATGGTGGTGGACAGCACGCCGGCTTCCTGCATCCGGGCTCTGGCATAAGTCAGGTCGGTCAGGCTCCGGGAGCTGATGCAGTCCTGAACCAGGAATACGTCATAGCCTCTTGCTAACAGGTCCAGTGCGGTCTGCTGTACGCAGACATGACCTTCGATTCCGCAAAGCAGTACGGTCTTACGGCCGGTGGCTTCCATAGCTTCCACAACAGCGGGATCTTCCATAACGCTGTATGCGGCCTTGGGGATGATGGTGCAGTTTTCCTGATCGCCCAAAGCTGCCATAATATCGGGAGTGGTGGGGCCTAAGCCCTTGGGATACTGTTCGGTCACGATGATGGGCAGCTTAAAGAGACGGGCTCCTTCGATGAGCTTTGCACACTTGGGCTCCACAACTTCTCTTTCTGCCATAGCGGGGAACAGTCTTTCCTGAAGGTCTACGACCACCAGCACAGCATTTTCCTTAGTAATTCTCTTAACCATTTTTAAAATTCCTTTCTTACAAAGTAAAGCCCCACTCTTCTACTTCCCTCATCAGCCCGTGATTTGTCAGGTCATAATGAAGGGGAGTGATGGTAATATATCCGTTCCGAAGAGCCATAATATCCACGCCTTCCTGCTCCTCAACGGTCATGGGAGCGGCGGAATACCGATAGCTCACGGGAGCATCCTCTTCTTCCACTAAATGAAACCATTCCTGATAGGTTCCCTGGCCAAGGGCAGCGATCCGGATCCCCTTGATCTCCTCCCAGGGCAGGTCCGGCACATTGATGTTTAAAACGGTCTTGTTATCCAGCTTTCCTTCTGCAAGCTTCGCAGCCTGGACGGCCATACGGCAGGCGGACGCAAAATGCTTCGGGTAAAAGCTGTTGATGGACATGGCCACTCCGGGGATGCCGCAAAGCACGCCTTCGATGGCGCCGGACACCGTACCGGAATAAAGCACGTCGATGCCTAAATTTCCGCCGTGGTTGGTGCCGGAAAAGACAAGGTCAATACCGATCCCCTGCTCCTTCAAAAGGAACAGTCCCAGCTTTACGCAGTCTGCGGGAGTCCCGTCCACGGTCCAGGCACCTTTTGCACCCTCCACATCGGATGCCGGTGCTACGGCAATATCCCGGCGAAGGGAGATCCCGTGACCGCAGGCGCTTTGCTGGACCAGCGGGGCAAATACATATACATCAGCAACCTCCGCAAGGGCCTTCGCTAAAGAGCGGATCCCTTCTGCGGACATGCTGTCGTCGTTGGTGAGTAAAATATTCATGTCAAACTCCTTGTTGTAAGGGCCCTATCTCCGGAATTCTCTGGGAGACAAGGTGCCCCGAATGACCATTCCCACCCGGAACAGGGAGGTAACGATCAGGATAGCCACGGCGATGGCGCCGGCCATGAAAATGGTTTGGGTCCCGAGGCTCATGGTGGAAGCATAATCGCCGGCAATGAGGGCTCTCATAGTATAATACATTCCGGCCCCGGGTACCAGAGGAAGGATCCCCGGAAGGACGAAAATGGTGGAAGCATCTTTAAAGATCCGGGCGCAGGCTTCGCTGAGGACCGCGACCACCAGGGCACCGAAAAGGCATCCCAAAACATTGGACAGGCCTAAGATCAAAACCACATACTTGAACATGGCCCAGCCGCAGGCACCGATGACCATACAGGGAAAGATGGCTTTTCTCGGGATTTTGAAAATGGAGCAGAATCCGAATACGGATCCCAGGCTCAAAAGGAAGTGGATCAGGATCGTCATACCACACCTCCTGCAAACTGCCAAAGGGCGATGACCATACCGGCACCCACCGCAATGGAAATGGCTACAAGGAAAGCATCCACCGCCCGGGAGACTGCCGCTTGCGGGTCGCCGGCAAGGGCGTCCCGAATGGCGTTGGTAATGGCTACCCCGGGGAGGAAGATCATAACGCCGCCGATGATGATGCAGTCCGCCGTGGCTCTGGGATCCAGATTGGCGCAGATAACGGCCAACAGGGTGGCGAGAGCACAGCAGAGGAAGATCCTCATGTAGGAATTTGCATGAAGTCTTTCCAGCACCAAAGACAAACTGTAGGCGACAGCACCGGAAATGGCCGCATAGACGAAATCCCAAAGACCGCCGCCCAACATGGCGGAGAAGAATGCGGAAATGGCAGCAGCCCCGGCCACCAATGCAGGCGCAGGAGCCGATTTGGAGCCATTGATCTCTTTCAGGATCTTCCGGCCCTCATCCACGCTCAGATCCGTAGTGGTGAATTCCCGGGAAAACTGATTGACCCGGGAGACTTTTTCCAAATCTACCGTAATGCTCCGGATCCGCTTGATAAACGTCAGAGGCGGCCGTTCCGGGTCGTCGCTGTCCAAAGACAGAGAAATGCTGGAGATGGTGGCTACCACCTCAACATAAGGGATCCCACAGGCGCGGCAGATCCGGTCTACCGTGTCTTCCACACGATACACTTCCGCTCCGCTTTTCAGCATGATCTCCCCGGCGAACAGTGCCAGGACCATGATGTTTTTCTGGCGTTGAATATCCAAGGGTTCCCTCCTCCTTTCCTTTCGTCTTGCTGCACCCCGGTCCTTTTGGGCCCCTGGCACAGATTTATACTTATCATACCCAACAATTCGATTTTATCTAAAAAAATCCATTTCTCATGTGTCCATACTACTTGACTTTACCATATAAAATCAATATAATTTTTACGGTTAGTTCGAATATATAGAAAAGGCTTGCGGTCCGGAACTCCGGATCGGGAGCGAATCCTTACAATATATTTGAAATTCAGTCATCCAGAAAGGAATCTCAAATATGGAAAGAATGGTAGGAACTATAGCCAGAGGCCTCCGTGCCCCTATTATCCGTCAGGGCGATGATTTGGAATCGATCGTTGTTGACTCTGTCTTAAAGGCATCTCAGGCTCCCGGCGAAGGATTTGAACTCAGAGACAAGGACATCGTTACCGTCACCGAAGCTGTTGTAGCTCGTGCACAGGGTAACTACGCCACCACCGAACAGATCGCAAAGGATGTTCGCAATAAGTTCGGCGAAGGCACCATCGGTGTTATTTTCCCCATCCTCAGCAGAAACCGCTTTGCAATTTGCCTCCGCGGTATTGCTAAGGGCGCAGACAAGATCGTTCTCATGCTCCAGTACCCCAGCGACGAAGTTGGCAACCACCTGGTTGACATCGACCTGCTGGACGAAAAGGGAGTAAATCCCTATACCGACGTTTTGACCCAGGCACAGTTCGAAGAACTCTTCGGCAAGTCCTGCCACACCTTCACCGGCATGGACTATGTAAACTACTACAAGGGCCTCATCGAAGAAGAAGGCGCCGAAGCCGAAGTTATTTTCGCAAACGATGCCAGAGCGATCCTGGACTACACCAAGAAAGTTCTGACCTGCGACATCCACACCCGCGCAAGAAGCAAGCGTCTCCTGAAGAAAGCCGGTGCTGAACTGGCTCTCGGACTGGACGACATTATGACCGCATCTGTAGACGGAAGCGGATACAACGCAGATTACGGTCTTCTGGGCTCCAACAAGTCCACCGAAGACACCATCAAGCTGTTCCCCCAGAACTGCACCGAATTCGTAAACAACGTTCAGAAAAAGCTCTTCACCGCTACCGGAAAGGCCATCGAAGTTATGGTTTACGGTGACGGCGCATTCAAAGATCCCGTAGGTAAGATCTGGGAACTGGCAGACCCCGTTGTCTCCCCCGGCTACACCGCAGGTCTTGAAGGACAGCCCAACGAACTGAAGCTGAAGTATCTGGCCGACAACGATTTCGCACATCTGTCCGGCGATGCGCTGAAGGAAGCGATCTCCGAAAGCATTCGGAAGAAGGACGCAGACCTGAAGGGTTCTATGGCTTCTCAGGGCACCACCCCCAGAAGACTCACCGATTTGATCGGCTCCCTCTCCGACCTGACCTCCGGCAGCGGCGACAAGGGAACCCCCATCATCTACATCCAGGGTTATTTCGACAACTACACGAAGTAAGCGACTTTTACGAATCCCAAAGGCAGGCTTTTCAGCCTGCCTTTGTTTTTTATGCCAAAGTATGATATGATATTCTTTGGTGCCTGTAAGGGTTCGCCTTCCTTTAAAAAGGGGAAAAGCGTCCCCGGGAAACCCACTTTCGCTTTAAGGAGAAAAAAATGTTCACAAATGACCAGTTAAAAGCCCGCGAAGAAGCCCTTCGGATCCTCAGATACATCGAAGCCGAGGAGCTTACGGATGAAGACCGGAGCCAAATCACGAAAGACTCCATCGAAAACTTCGCCAATCATGTCAATCCGGGCTGGCTGGAATACCGAAAGTCCGTTTCCACCGACTCCGCCTGCATCGAATGGAGCGACACCGAAGAGAACTTTAGGGATCTCTACGGAAATGAATTCATCGACTTCCTGGGGGGCTTCGGGATCTATACCTGCGGACATCGGAACCCCTACATTTTAAAATATGTAAAGAAACAATTGGACCGTTACGCCCTTCACAGCCAGGAACTTATCGATCCTCTGCGAGGCTACCTGTCCAAGCTGATGTCTATGGTAACGCCCGGTGACCTGCAGTATTGCTTCTTCACCAACGGGGGCGCAGAGGCCATGGAAATGGCTTTAAAGCTGGCAAGACTGGCTACCGGAGGGAAATGGTACATCTCCACCGTTGGAGCCTTCCACGGCAAATCTATGGGCGCCATCTCCATGGGCGGCAAAGGCGCCTACCGGGAAGATTACGCACCCTTGATCCAGCACGTGCAGCACGTCCGTTACGGCGATGCAGAGGCTATGGATGTGGCCATTCAGAATCTTCGGGCGGTAGGAGAATCCGTAGCCGCCGTAGTCATCGAACCCATTCAGGGCGAAGGCGGCGTCATCATTCCTCCCGACGGCTATCTGAAGGCCGTCCGGGAAGTCTGCGACAAGCACGGCGTGGCCATGGTGGTGGATGAGATCCAAACCGGTATGGGACGCACCGGCACCATGTGGCGCTGTGACTACGAAGGCGTTACGCCCGATATCATGGCCTACGGAAAGGCCTTCGGCGGCGGCATTATGCCCATTACCGGCATTATCGCCCGGCCCAATATGTGGAACCAGAAACTCATCGAAAATCCCTGGATCTTAGGATCTCCCACCTTCGGCGGAAATCCTCTGGCATGTTCCGCAGCCATCGCCGCCATTTCCTACACCCTGGAAAATGACATTCCCCGTCAGGCAAGGGAAAAAGGCCAGTTCCTCATGAAGCACCTGAAGGCTTTGCAGGAAAAATACCCCGGCGTACTCGTCGATGCCAGAGGCGCAGGCCTTCTGATCGCATTGGAATTCCCCTCCTCCGAAGTCGGATATCATGTGACCAAGGAACTCTTCGCCCGGAATGTTATGACCGCCGGTACCTTAGTCAACGCCAAGACCGTCCGCATCGAACCCGCCGCAGTAATGAGCTACGAAACCTTGGAAACCGGCATGAAACGGTTAGACGAAGCCTTGGCCGTTACCGCCGAGAAGTTTGGGCTTTAGGACCCCCGCAGTCTCACTGCGTTCGACAGCTCCCCTTATAAATAAGGGGAGCTTGTTCATTTTTGTACCTAAGAGCCGTCCCCTATGGAGGGAGCCTGCCCCCCATTTTCGCCCCAAAGTGTATACTACTTGACAAACTGTGATATAATGGAAATGTTCGCCTTGCGAACTATGACAGAAAGGAGAAAATTGATATGGCAAAGAAGCTGATATCTGTGTGGCTTTCGTTGACCATCTTTCTTCTCTCGTCCGTAGGGATCATCTATGCAGGAGACTTAGATGCTGCAGTTCTGCCCGAAGCAGAACCTTTGGCAGCAGAAGAAATCGTTCCCGAAACAACGCATGGACACTACTTTTTAAGAAATATCAATATCAACGGACAAGTTATTCAAAACTACAACCTGGAAGAGCCACTTTTCCTCTCTGACGGCGCTACCTATGTCCCCCTTACGGAGACCATGAAAACGCTGCTTGGACTGGAAGCCACAATGGATCAAGAAAGCCGCACACTGACCTTGACGACGGTGGAGCCCCAAAGGGTCCAGATCGCCAAGAAACTGAATAGTAATTTAGAGGATGCCCCTCTGACGGTACTGGAAGACTGGACGGTTCAGGGACATGCTGTACTTCCTCCGGAAGAATCCCGGATCCTCAACGATGTGAAGGAAACCCCCTTTATGGGCGGCATCAGCCTGAGCTGGCTGGTGGAACACCTGATGAAAGGACCCACACCCGTTTATGTGGAAAAGGAAATCTCCTTAGGAGAATTCTCTCTCCTGGACAAGGACGGAACTCTGTACGTTCCCTTAAAGGTCCTGGAAAGCCTGGGTTGGAGCCTCTACTATGACGGATACTATGGGATCTGCATCAGCACGGACCCCGCAGTAGCTGCATCCACCTATTGCAGCAGCGTGGTATCCAAGTACAACGAAGGACTGACCGCCTATGTCCGGAAATTCAATAAGGAACTGACGGTGGCACAGGCCCAGGAGCTGGTCTTTATTTTCCGCCACGAAGCCGATGTCTACGACGAAGATGTGCTTCTCCTCATGGCCATGGCCCAAAGAGAAAGCCGTTTCTACGCAGATGCCGTAAACAAGTCCAGCGGAGCCACCGGTTTGATGCAGATCATGCCCGCTACCGCAAAGGCAAACGGTTATGAGCCCGAAGAAATGCTGGATGCCCACACCAATATCCAGTTCGGTGCTATGTATATCTCCAACCACAGAGATAACTATGACGGCGATCTGACCCTCGCTCTCAGTGCATACAGCCAGGGCGGCGGTGCCGTAAACCGGGGTCAGTACAATACCCGATACGCAATCAAAGTCACGGATACCATGAGCGGCATCCATGAATTCCTCTCCAGCAACGGATACACCAAGTAAGGAGTTTAAAATGATCGTTCCTATTAAGTACGAAAACGAGCAGCTTTTGATCATCGACCAGACCCGTCTTCCCCTGGAAACCGTCTGGCTCACCCTGGAAACCAAGGAAAGCGTTTGGGAAGCCATCCGCCTTCTTCAGGTTCGGGGAGCACCTGCCATCGGCGTAGCCGCAGGCTTCGGTGCTTACATATCCGTAAGAGACAGCAAAGCTGAGGATTCCGCAACCTTCCTCAGCGAGCTGAAAGATGTTTGTGAATATCTGAACTCTTCCAGACCCACTGCAGTCAATCTGTCCTGGGCGCTGAAGAGAATGCTGGCGGTTGGGGAAGCCAATAAGGACAAGTCCCCTGCAGAGATCAAGGCCATCCTTCGGGAAGAAGCCATCGCCATCCGCGCAGAAGACGAAGCTTCCTGCAAGAGTCTTGGCGAATATGGCCTGAGCCTGCTGAAGCCCGGCATGGGTCTTTTGACCCACTGCAACGCTGGCGCACTGGCCACCGCCCGCTACGGAACCGCTCTTTCTCCCATGATCCTGGGTCAGGAAAGAGGATATAACTTCAAGGTTTTCGCCGACGAGACCCGTCCTCTGCTGCAGGGCGCCCGGCTCACGGCCTGGGAACTGTTCCACGCAGGCGTAGACGTTACTTTGATTTGCGACAACATGGCTTCCATCGTTATGAAGAACGGTTGGGTAGACGCTGTTTTGGTAGGCTGTGACAGAATGGCCGCCAACGGCGACGGTGCAAACAAGATCGGCACCTCCGGTGTAGCGATCTTAGCAAAGGAATACGGCATTCCCTTCTATATGTTCGTACCTTCCTCCACCATCGATCTGAACACTCCCACCGGCAAGGACATTCCCATCGAACAGAGAGACAGCAGCGAGATCACATCTCTTTGGTACAAGAAGGACATGGCTCCCATCGGTGTAAAGACCTACAATCCCGCCTTCGACGTGACCGATGCCAAGTACATCACTGCCGTCGTAACGGAAAAGGGCATCGCCTATCCCCCCTATACCGAATCTTTGCCCGCATTGCTGGCAAAATAAAAAGCTCCGCTTATCTAAGCGAAGCCCTCATAAAAACAAGACCCCGAGAGAAGTTCTCCCGGGGTTTTTTATTAGTCATATAAGTTGTTGTTTTGATATTCCGGATCGCTGGTGGCGTCGATGCCCAGATCCCGAAGAGTCTTTTCGTCTCTGGCATTGAGGATGGCGGTGCAGTGGGCTTTGCATCCCTTCAGCTCGTGGAGCTTGTCGCAGGCCTGCTTGGCGGTGGGGTTGGTGGCGGCGGAGATCATCAGTGCGGAGAGGATCTCTTCGCAGTCCAGGGAAGCTTTTTCTCTTCCCAAAATATCCTTCTTCAGATCCTGAATGGAGTGCAGAACATCCGGGGCGATGAGAAGAAGCGCGTCGTCCATGCCGGCCAAATGCTTGATGGCGTTCAGGATGGCGGCGGCGGAAGCTACCATTCTCCGGGAACTTCTGCCGGTAATGATCTTACCGTCGGGTAACTGGATGGCCATGGCGATGACGTTTTCATATTTCTTATCCAGGCTTCTCTTGTATTCCACATAATCCCTTGCGGGCTGGACGACGGCTCTGTCCTGAATGGTCATGCCCATTTCGTCCATGATCAGCTTGGCTCTTTCCAGTACATCCTCCTCGATGACGCCTTTCTTGTAGTCGCAAAGGGCGATGAGGTAGCGGCGGATGATCTCCTGGCAGGCGGCTTCCCGGCAGACATCATCGTTTACGATGGCAAAGCCTGCCCGGTTTACACCCATGTCCGTGGGGGACTTATAGTCAGCTTCCCGGCCGGTGATCCGCTCGATGAGGCGGCGCACGACGGGGAATGCTTCGATATCTCGGTTATAGTTGACTGCCATCTCGCCGTAGGCTTCCAGATGGTAGGAGTCGATCATGTTTACGTCTTTCAAATTGACGGTGGCTGCTTCGTAAGCAACATTTACAGGGTGCTTCAGAGGCAGGTTCCAGATGGGGAAGGTCTCGAACTTTGCGTAGTATGCCTTCCGACCCATTTTGTGTTCGTGGTAGAGCTGAGACATGCAGGTGGTCAGCTTGCCGGAACCGGGGCCGGGGCCGTTGACTACCACAACGGGACGGGTAACTTCGATGTAAGGATTGGCGCCGTAGCCTTCGTCGCTGACGATGGTGTCCATATCCGTGGGATAACCCTTAACAGATTGGTGGGCATAGGTCTTGATCCCCCGGCGATTCAGCTTGTTTAAGAACATATTGACGGCGGGGTGATCCTCGTAGCGGTTGATGACTACGCTGTTGATCTGCAAGTCATAGCTGCGGAAGGTGTCGATGAGCCGCAAAACTTCCAGATCGTAAGTGATGCCGAAGTCGTGGCGGGTCTTGCTGGTGGTAATGTCACCGGAGAAAATGCAGATAATGATCTCGCATTGATCCTTCATTTTCTGAAGGAGCTTGATCTTGGCATTTTCGTCGAAGCCAGGCAGCACGCGCATGGCATGTTTGTCGTGGACCAGCTTTCCGCCGAACTCCAGGTAGAGTCGTTCGTTGTCGCCGTTTTGGATCCGTTCCAGAATATAACGGGATTGTTCTTCAATATACTTTTCTGCGTCAAATCCGATCATTACTAAGCACCTTTAAAACGTCAGAAGAAGGCTTGTCCTCGTGGGGATGACTTTTTCCGACAGAGAAATTAAAACAACAGCAACAGTATATCAAATTATTTATTTTTGTACAACAGAAACCACCTTTCCGAAAAAAATCTTTTCGGAAATTTTTTCTTGTGAGTGCTGGAAGATATTGACAATCCTGCTAATTGCTGTATAATTACAGAACAGCATATGGCTGTAAATTATGGAAATAAAAGGGGGTATTCAAATGAAAGGAGTAACGACCGTTTTATTGGCGGTACTGTTGGCTGTGGGGATCACCTTTCCCGGGGAAAGTGTCTCTGCGGCGAACCTTGAGGAGAAGGGACCGTTCCCGGATGTGCCGGCTTCCCACTGGGCTTCATCGTATATTGGCGATGTACAGGAAGGCGGTATTTTGCAAGGGTTTCCGGACGGAAGCTTCCGCCCGGCGAAGGAGGTTACTTATGGGGAGTTTTTGAAAATGGCGGCGCTTGCAGGGGGCTGTGCCGGCTTTTCGGAAGCGGTGACTGAGGACGGACACTGGGCCTCGCCGTATTTTGTCCAGGGACTGGCTTCGGGGTGGTATGGGGAGTGGGAGATCTCTTCCCGGGCGTTGGATCTTCCGATCCCCAGAGAGCATATGGCTCTGGTTTTATATGGAGTTCTTGCGGACGCCGGCTTGAAACCTGGGGGCGGGTCCCTGGCCGGGATCTCGGATATCCACGGGGGCTCCCCTTATGCCTTTGAGGTCTCGGCTGTTTATGGATCCGGGCTTTTGACCGGCTATCCGGATGGAAGCTTTCGGCCCAAAGGCAATTTAAATCGGGGCGAAGCTGCGGCAGTCATTTGGCGGCTTTTGGAAAGGCTTTCGGATCGGGAAACTTCGGCGGTGCCGGTTCCTGAGGAGCCGGAAGAAAATTTCTCGGAAGAGGATCCTGCCAGCGGCTATTTCCGGATGGATTACCCGGAAGGGGATCAATATGTCGTAAATGACCCTGCAGACCCGCCGGGGACCCTCCGCATTGTCTATGATGAATCCGGGAAGGATCCTGCAGCTCAGCTTGTGCGGATCCGAAAGGCATTAGAGGATGCGTTGGGCACTGAAGGAGGCCGGCTTGCCTGGGAAACCTTCCTTTCCTGGAAAGGGGAAACTTTGGACATGGGCCGATCCCATTTTAAAGAAGTGACCCTGGGTGGACAGGAGATCCTCCTCGATACCCTCGGCACCAAAATCTATATATTCCTGAGCCTTCCCCTCGAGGGGGAGGAGGTGCAGTCATGATCGCCGCTGCCAGGAAGAGGCTCCCTCTCCGAGGGAGCTGTCGGCGGAGCCGACTGAGGGGTTGCTTGATTCTTTTCATTCTCCTCATCCTCTTTACCGCCCCGGCCTTTGCCCTGACGGACGATGAGGTTCGGGATGTGGCTTCCGGCTTAACGGATGAAGCTGCGAAGGCGGAGATCCTGAACTGCCTCGATCAGGGTGCCGACATTACCTTTACCTATGATGAAAAGGGTCAGGTCACGGCCTATCGGATCGTGGTTCCTTCGGAGGAGAAATATTTCCGGGACATGACCGATGAGGAGAAGGCCCGGGCGCTGAATATTTTGGTGCAGCAGGGAAAGGCTCCTGCAAAAATCATCGTGAATGGAAAGGAATACGGTCTTAACCTTACCCGATGGTCTGCGCTTGGGATCCTGTCCTATGGCAATACCGCCGAGGTGAATGGTGCGGTGTCTGCCACCAGCTCTCCCAACGATGATTCTGCCACTGGGCAATATCGTTATTGGGGCTTCGATCGCAACGGCGGGCTGTATGCCAACATGGATTTCCCCCGGGACGCAGATTCCGGCCGGGATCCCTGGGAAAAGGACTGGCTCACCGCTGCACAGATCCGGACAAATTCCACTGCCCGGGGCTATATCGGGGAATTCGCTCTGAGCGCAGGCTTTTCCCTTTCCTCCCGAAGGGCTACGGCGGAGGACTTTCTCGCGCAAAACCCCGGATGGGAAGGGGCCGGCATGGATGCGGATTACATTTTGGAGCATTTTTACTTTAATGCGGTCACGGATGCGGATGGCCTCACCGTGGGGCAGTTTGTTGGAGTCCACGAATACAGCGGGAAGCTTTGGTATCAGGTGTTTACCGTGGAATCTCCGCTGCGGCTTTTTACCGTAGTGGAGGGCGAGGTTTTGAACCGGGTCGTAGGAGATGTCCCGGAAGAAGAGCCTCCGGTGGTTTCCGAAATTCAGGGCGAAGCCCATTTGCTCCTGCCGGAGTTTACTTATGAAGGGCATCCGACAGATGCCCTTGATCAAAGCCTTTTTTTCTGTGACGGCGAAATCTGGTCTGCCGCAGCGGTATACAAAGCCGGCTCTGCCTATAACAGCTTTTCAGTCCAACCCACCGATGCAGGCCGCATTTCTGCATTGACGGATATTCGGGCCCGGGCGGTTTTCCGCAAAGCCGGGAATTTTTCCGTGCGCCTTCGGGTCTTTCTTCAAAATGGAACGGAGCTGCAGGACGAGAAGCCCATCGAAGTCCGGCCGACACCTTATATCGAAGCCACGCTGGGAGGATTCCAAAAAGAAAATCGCAAACAAAGCCTTTTGCTGAATGTTATGACCCACCCGGAATATCCGCTGACCCAGATGTGGATCGAATTGCAGCGAATGTCTACCGGAGAAGTTTTGCATTTGGATCACGATTTTTCGGACGGAAAAAATGATGTGGTCAATTCAGAGACCATCAAGACCCGGGCGCTTTCGCTTCGATCGGGAGATGCCTATAAGACGGACTTTTTGTTGGATTTTCTGACGAAAAATCCCGGTCCGGAAGAATTTCAGTACACGGTTTACGCAAAGGACAGCCGGGGCCATGAGCATCAGGTCACAAAGGTCTTTCTTGTGCAGCCGGACCTTCCTCCGAAGGCTGAGGTCGACCTGGATCCGGCCTATGTGCGGGAAGAAGGAAACAATCAGGCGGTGATCACCGCAGAAGATGCCTCTGTTTCTGACGACGATGTGATTCGAACCTGGTTCCTTGCTGTGTCGGATCAGAGGGTGAACGCGTTTGCGGATGGAGAATTTATTCCTTTGGCATCTGCTCCCGGATATGAGGACAGCTCCTTCGGTTCCGGAAGCGGTCAAAGGGTACGCTTTACGAAACAGGGAGTGGGAACCTTTGCCCTGAAGCTGCACCTGAAAGACAGCTGGAAAGAGCCGACTTTGGAAGAATACATTACGGAAGCGGACTATAAAACTGCGGAAGTCACGGCCTTTTCCGAGGTGATCAACATTGCTCCCGTGGTCAGTCTTACCTTAAAAGATGCAAAGACCGCAGATTTACTTCTCGTGGCGAAAGATGACGGCGAACGGGAACTGTTGGATGAGGTGGTGCCTCATTTGCGGATCCGCTTATTGGAACAGGGCATTGACGGAAACATTACCGTGCAGCAGCTGCTCTCAGCTCCTGCGGAAGCCTCCACGGCCTGGCCCATGGAGAAGTTTACGGTCACGGAACCTTTTGGCTACGAGGGCGGCTCCACCTTTCTTGAGGGCGATAGTTTCCTTGTGGATGAAGAGAATTTGTACACCATCGCTGCATCCTGGCCCGGCACCGCCATGTGGGACATGCCGGAATATCCTTACACCATCACCGCCCGGGACGGGGAAAGCGGGGCGATCAAATGGACCTACACCCTGACAGAGGATGTCATGGCTATGAACACCGCAAGTCCCTGGGGCAGCTCCAACAGCCGCTTTGCCTGTGACCGAAGCGGTCAGTATCTTTTCCTGCGGAACGGTGCCGGAAAGACCTTAGTCTTAGGCCGGGACACCGGTGCCTTTCTTGCGGTCCTGGATTTTGAGGTAGGCGATTTCAACATTGCAGGTGCGGACGGGATCTACAGTTTCAAAAGCGACGGCATTTGGAAGATCCACGCCCGAACCGGTGCCATAACGCGGATCTATGAGGGAACCCTCAGCGCGGATGAGGCTGCACTTATCGGGGACGAGGTCCATTTTCTTCGGATGCAGGGAACTGCACTTTCCCGTGGCGTTTTTGACGTGGAAACGGAGCGGGTCTCCCTGTATGCCCTGCCGGGTACGGTCGGAGAGGATTACCGAAACACCTATGCCTTACTCGGTGTGGACAGCCGGGGTACACTCATCGTCCACTCCCTGCGTACGGAGAAGATAAATGAGGAAAATCACTACACGGTAGAGATCCGGTTTTATGACGAAAAGAATGCTTTGATCAATTCCTTTACGAGAGAATGGGGGCCGGGATACGGGGTGCCCAGTGCTGCCACCTGGGCGACCGTTTGGGATGGTGCCGGCACGATCCGGCAAGTGGTTCACGGATTTACGGTCAGCGGCGGCGGATATTACTACAACGGCGTGGCGGAACTGTACGAAATGGACGGGACCTGCACGGAAAGCCGGTTCTCCTCCAACGCCGGAACCCCTACCACCGGAAGGATCCTTTATGCCCAAAAGGACGGGGACCGGGTCCTTGTGGCCACCGGAGGCATTTACACCTTTGTTGCCGGGAATTACGGATATTCCGGATACACGGAGCGAGCAGCCACCCATACCTTTGACTTGAAAACCGGGACCACTACCCAGTCTTTGGCCGGGATCCTGACCGACGCCATGGAATATTCCGTCTCCTCGGACAACTATACGGTATTTCACTCCGGTGCAAACAGCACCTCTTCGGATGCGGCCAGCGTTTCCACGGTGGTTTCCCGTCCTAAAACTTTGGACGAGGCTTTGGTTCGTGCCGTCCGAAAGTACCTGAGCGGGGATGCCCGGATCACATCTGCGGTGTATTTCACTTCGGAGACGGGGATTCCCCTGCCCATGACCTCTTCCGCTTTGGAGAATATGCAGGGCGACCTTTCCTTTGTAAGCAGCGAGGATAAAACCGCGGAAGCTTTGGCAGAAGAACTGGCGGCGCTGTTTGCGGACAGGGAGCAGGGCCGCAGCATTTTGGCTTTGACTCCGGAAAGTCAGGGCGGGAGCTTTTCCACCAGCTTCGATTTGGAGCCGGGAAAAGAATATTACTACGAATACCAATGGAAGGCTTCCGATGCAGATGCGGGAGATCTTCGGTCCGGGATTTCTCCCGTGATAAACTCCCTTTCGGACGCAGCCGGGGAGACTTTATATGTAAAAGAAGTCCTTTTCGAGGATTTCGAGGGTGGGGAGCGGAACCCCTATTTTGTGCTGGACGAGAACAAGGTCTATGAGGGGGCTTATTATGCCTGCGACCATCGGTATCAAACCGGCGAAGCCTGGGGCTGGAAGCAGTCCGGAACCATCTCCTTCACCGTTCCGGCAGGAGAAAAGGCGATCCTGTCTTTTGATTACGACATTTCCAATGCGAAAGAGCAGCTTTGGGCCAGCGGGTATGCCATGATCAACGGAAAGCGGTGGGATCTTTTCCAACCGGACAAATGTGCCGAAGGAAATTACACCTTCAAGGAGCTTTTGCCGGAAGGAGAAAATCAGATCACTTTCTATACGGCTTATTACGGCCGCCAGCCCCAAAATGTTTGGTTCGCCGTAGACGATCTGAAGGTGGTTTATCTTTCGGATACGGAACCGGAACCCATTGAAGAGGATGCCTTTGCCCGGCCTGCCCATGACGGATGGACCCTTGTCAGCGGGCGGGTGCAGACGCCGGAGACTATTACGGCCTATGCGACCCTTCCCTCCGGCCATTTTTCCGGAACGGAACAGGAGACTACTGCAGCGGGATATCTGTCCTATGGGAAAAACTCGTCGGTAAAGGGCACTTACACTCTGAAACTGCCCGCGGATAAAGTCATGCTGCGAACCATGCTGTCCATGACTTCTTCTGCCTACGATGGCTATGCGAACCCTGGTCTGACTTGGGGTGTGTATGCGTGGAACAACCTTCCGGACACTTCCAATCGGGTCACGGAAACCGGAAAGGACATCAACAGCCCCTTTGACCTGTACTTACCCCCGGGAATTTCCGGCGACCAAACCATAGGCATTACCAATCCGGCCACCTATGCGGCCAATGCAAAGCTGACGAAGGTGAATCTTCTTTGGGTGGATCAAATGACGGAGTCCTTGGAAACGGGACAGTATTTTTACCAGGAGGATTCTGGTGTTTTGTATGCCGCCAGCCAGGGCAGCAACGGTGAAGTGCGCTTCTCTCTGAACCTTCCCGCCCTTGAAAATGCTGATTCATCGCCTATTTACTATGTAAAAGATCTGCGGATCTACACCATGGAGAACGGCGTGAAGACCTATGTGGAGGAATCCTCTTTCCGGGATTCCTTGAGCCTGGAGGCATGGGCTCCGAAAGATGTGACAGCTGCCATTGTCCCCGAACCCTCCCCGGAACAGGGCGAAGCGCCGGTGGTTTATAAAAAGGGAGAAACGGTGGTGTATGGTATCACTTATACGGACTATGAAAAAGATTCGTCTAAGAAGCAGTATTGGAAATACACCCATACGCCGTTCAATGACGGTCCTCACCCTCAGGCTGCGGTGATTTTGGATGAGGAGGGCAATGTGGTTCGGCTCTCGGAACAGATCTTGTCCCTGCCCATCAC